>JAKEIC010000217.1 GCA_022614695.1 Planctomycetales bacterium
CCGCCGCGCCGGCGAGGGACCGAACGAGGTGCACGGGGGGCTGTCAGGGGAGGGGGTGGAAGGGAAGAGGGGAGAGGGAGCGAGGGAGGAGGGAGGACGGGACGGTCGGACGCTCCGCCGTCCGCCCTCCGCCAACTCGGATCCGAACGGAGAGTCGGTGGACGGTGAGCGTTCACGGGTGACGGTGGAGGGCTGGCGGCGGACGGCCCCTCCCGCCCCCCGCCGCCCACGTCCCCCCGTGAACGTCCCCCGCCCTCCGCCATTCGATCCTCCTTCCTCGGAGTCCCACGCGCCCCCCCTTTCGGTGAGGGGCGCGTGTGACCCCTCAGAAGGGGGATCGGATGGACAGTTGGTTTGGATTCACTCACGAGAAGCTGGATGCGTACGTCGTGGCGAGGGAGTTCCTAGCCGACGTCGCCTCCATGCTCGCGGCTCTGCCTCGCGGGGAGTCCGCGATCGCCGACCAGCTCAAGAGGGCGGGGGACAGCGTCCTGCTCAACCTCTGCGAGGGCGCGGGACGTCCCCGGGGGCGGGAGAAGGCGCACCTCTACGAGATCGCTCGGGGGAGCGGCACGGAGTGCGCCGCGATACTCGACGTGCTTCGGGTGAGGCGGCTCGCGGCGCCGGCCCGCCTGGTTCCGGCGCGGGCCCGCCTCCACCGGGTGGTGTGCATGCTCACGGCGCTCGCGAGGCGGGCGCGGGGCGAGGGGGAGGGAGGTGTCGCGGCGACATAGCCTCCGGCCGGGGGCCCGTCCTGCCTGGGGTAGGCAGGGCGGGCGGCTCGGGCGTGCGCGTGCAAGAACGGAGGTGGATCGAACCGGGGGGCTTCAGACGGGCTGGGTGGACAGCTCAGCGATCCTCTCGGCGTTCCTCGCCAGGAACTCCTCCCGCCAGATGTAGCCGCCGAGCCAGGAGGGATCCGGCTCCCCGAGGAGCAGGCTCGCCACGTAGAGCGCCTCGGCCGAGGCGAGGCCCCCCTTCGGGTCGCGGCCGCTCTTGCTCGCGCGCGGGAAGACGGTGCGGAACCCCGGGAGCCCGCGCCGCTCGTGCGGGAGACCCCGCGTGATCCGGCGGGCGTGGTTCCACGTGCCGTCCACCAGGAGGATCGGGCGGCCCCGGTCGGCCGGGCCGAGCGGCGGGCCCTCGACGTGGAGGAGGATCGCGTCCCGCGGGATCCCGTCGGCGTCCGGCCAGATCGTCATCGAGACGTCGTCCCGCCCCCAGAGCGGCCGGAGGCTGCACTTCTGAGGACGCTCGTGCGGGTGGCAGAGGAGGTGGACGCGCACGGGGTCATGATAAGTCCGACGCGGCGACGCGGCGACACCCTTCGGCGGGCTCAGGGCACGCCGGGGACGCGGCGAGGGAGAGGAAACCGATGGACCCTCCGCACCGGTCCCCCTAGAATCCCGCGCCCGATCCCCATGGCGCCCCCCAAGAAGATCGTCGTCGCCTACTCGGGCGGGCTCGACACGACGTTCTGCGTCGTGTGGCTCCGGAAGGAGTTATCCGCCGAGGTCCACACGGTGGTCGTGAACACGGGCGGGGTCTCGGCCGCCGACCTCGACGCGATCGCTGCGCGCGCCCGCGAGGCCGGGTCCGCGTCGCACCGGGCCGTCGAGGGGCGGCGGCAGGTCTTCGACCGGTTCCTCTCGTACCTGATCAAGGGGAACGTCCTGCGCGGGGCCGTCTACCCGCTCTGCGTGGGCGTCGAGCGGGTCGTCCAGGCCGAGGAGACGGCCCAAGTCGCGCGGGATCTCGGGGCCGACGCGGTCTGCCACGGCTCGACCGGCGCCGGGAACGACCAGGTCCGCTTCGACGTCGCACTCCGGATCTGCGCGCCGAACCTCGAGATCGTCACCCCGATCCGGGACCTCCGCTGGAGCCGCCAGAAGGAGAGCGACTACCTCCGCGCGGCCGGGATTGCGGTCGCGCCCAAGACCACGACCTACTCGGTCAACACGGGACTCTGGGGAACCACCATCGGCGGCGGCGAGACGCACGACCCGTGGAAGGAGCCCTCGGCCGATGCCTGGGCCGCCGCGGGCGCCGGCGGCTCGGCCCCCTCGCCGCGCGAGGTGGTGCTCGGGTTCGAGCGGGGACTCCCGGTCTCCCTCGACGGGGAGAGGCTCGCCGGCGTCCCCCTCCTCGAGCGGACGGCCTCCCTCGCGACGCCCTACGGCATCGGCCGCGGGATCCACCTCGGCGAGACGATCCTCGGCATCAAGGGCCGGATCGGGTTCGTCGCGGCGGCCGCCGCGGTCCTCGTCCCCGCGCACCGGGAACTGGAGAAGCTCACGCTCACGCGCTGGCAGTCGTTCTGGAAGGACCACCTCGCGGGCTTCTACGGCGACCTGCTCCACGAGGGGCTCTACTTCGAGCCGGCGATGCGCGACATCGAGGCGCTCGTGGACTCCTCGCAGCAGCGAGTGACGGGCGAGACGCGTGTCCGTCTCCGCGCGGGCGGGGCGGAGGTAGTCGGGGTCCGGTCGCCGTTTGCGCTCTCCGACCCCGAGATTGCCACCTACGGCGAGACTCCTCGCGCCTTCTCGGGCGAGGACGCCCGGGGCTTCGCCCGCATCCGGGCCCTACCGGCTCTCCTCTGGAAGCGCGCTGGGGAGCGCGCCGAAAAGAAGTAACGACGTTACCTGGGGGAAACGTCGCGGGGCCGTTCTGCACGGCCCGTCCCTCTGCGAGGACGAGGGCACGGGCGTTGCGCACACGGGAGCGGAGGTCCCTTTGACGAACCCACGCACCGTCCTCGCCACCGCCCTGGCGGCCCTGCCCATCGCCGTCGTCCTCGCGGGCAGCCGGGCCGAGTCCTGACCCGTCGTCCACGTGCCGACCTGGAGCTGGTCGGCAACCCTCACGGCCACCTACATCGGGTCGACGCTCCCGACGTCCCTCCCGATGCCCTCGGGCCCGACGGCGACCGCTTCGGCGACGAGCCAGCCAAGCGTCCCCGTCGCCCCGACTCCGCCGACGACTACGGGCCCGATCCCCCCGACGCCGTCCACCGTGGTCCCGACGACGGCCGCGACCAATCCCCCGATGGTGAACCCCGGGACGGCCTCCACCGGCGCCAGCCCGAACCCCGTGAACCCCTGGCCCGCGCCGTCCCCCGCTTCCGCGCCCACACCGGCCTCGGGCGCGGCGACGACCTCGGCCCCTTCCGGTCCCGGCGGCCCGAGCGGGCCGGCGGCCGCCCGGAACGGGGTGGCGCCCAACGGACCCCACGCGCCGACGGGCCCCCGCGCCTCGGGCGCCCCGCGCCGGGGCGCCGGGCTCGACTGGCGGGACTGGTGGGGCCGCCAGAGGCTCGTGTGGCTCCCCGACAAGCCTTCCTCGGCGCGGACACCGGGAGCGGCCCCGTCCCCGGCGGAGCGTGCCGAGGACCTCGCGTACGTCGCGGCCCTGGAAGGGCTCTCGAAGGAGCCCTTCGGGCCTTCCGAGCGCGCGGCCGTCGCGTTCGCCTGCGCCTACTCCGGCGACCCACGGCTCCTCCCCCTGGCGATGCGGCTCGTCGCCGACAAGGACGAGAGGACCCGCGAGGCGGCGGTCTTCGCCCTCTGGTCCACGGCCTCCTCGCCCGAGGAGGTGGCGCCCGCTTTCGTCCGGATCCTGCGCGACCCCTCGGCGGACGAGTTCCGGCGCGGCGCCGCCGCGGCCGGGCTCGGGTTCGTGGGCGAGAGGGCGGCCGTCCCCGAGATGCGGGCGATCCTCGCGGACCGGAGGGCCCCGCTCGAGGTCCGCAGCGGGGTCGCGTTCGGACTCGCGCTCCTCGGCGAGCGGGAGGCGATCCCCGCGATCGTCGCGGTGGGCCGCGACCGCCGGGAGGTCCCGCGGCTGCGGGCGGAGGCCGTGGCGAAGCTCGGCCTCATGGCCCGGCACCCCTCGAGCCGGGCGGCGGCCGGGGAGGCGCTGCGAGACCTCCTTTCCCGCCCGGACGGCCTGGACGCCGGAGTCCGCCAGAGCGCGGCGCTCTGCCTCGGGCGCGCCGAGCCCTCGCGCGCGACCGTCGAGTGCCTCGCGAAGGTCCTGCGGCTCGACCCCGATCCGACGACGCGCGCCTGCGCGGCGATCGGGCTCGGGTTCGCCTCCTACGGCGAGGACGACGCACGCCGCGCCGCGCGGGCGGCCCTCCTCGATCGCTGGGACCGCGAGCCCCCCGACGTGCGGGCGTTCCTGGCGCTCGGGCTCGGCCTCGGGCGCCACGCCGGGGCGCGGGAGACGCTCGAGGCTCTCCTCGGCTCCGGGGGCGACCCGCGGCTGCGCGGGGCGGCGGCGGTCGCGCTCGGCCTCCTCGCCGACCGGGCCGCGCTTCCCGCCCTCGAGAGGGTGGCCGGAAGCGGCGACGAGCCGGGGCTCCGCGCCGAGGCGGCCGAGGCGCTGGCGATGATCTCGGGGCCCGAGGCGCTGCGGGCGCTCCGGCGCCTCGCGGGCGAGACGAGCCCGCTGGTCCGGGGGGCCGTCCTCTACGGCCTCGGGCGGATCGGGCTCCCGGCCGACGACGCGGCCCTCGCGTCCGGGCTCGGGGCGGGGAGCCCCGACGTCCGCCACGGGGCGATCCTCGGCTGGGCCGCCCGCGGCGGGACGGCCGCGCGGGACCGGCTCCTCGCCCACGCGCGCGCCGAGGCGCTGCCGGAGCTCCGCTCCCTCTCGATCCTCGGGGCGGGGATCGCCTCGGCCGCGCGGCCGATCCCGATCCTGGACCGGAGGCCGGACTTGAGTCCTTGGGTGAGGTAGCTATCTCGCCAGGACCAACGCGAGGACCGTCCCCAGGATCGCCGTGGCCAGCGCGAGCACGGCGACGAGCCACCACGGGTCCCTCGTCTCAAAGATGACCGGAGTCGGCGTCGTGTCCTCGAGGAGGAGCATCTCGTCGCCGACCTTGTACCCTCCGGCCACGACCTCCCAGGGCCGCGAGTCGGGGAGGGCGGGAGTGGGGGCGCCGCGCAGCCTCGCCTGGCAGGCGAGCAGCGCCCGCACCGCCTGAGGCGCCAGGTCCCCCGAGGCGACGAGGATCTCCCCGAGCCTCTGCACCGGCTCGCCCCGGACGTTGCGCTCGGTCTGCGTCTGGGCGGCGCGCTCGATGCGCCCGCGGGTCGAGAGCCCGTTCAGGATCGCGAGTCCCCCGATCCGGTCGTCCTCGGGCCGCGCCCCGGCGCCCTGGCTCTCGAGGAGCGACCGCACCTGCCCCTCCTCGAGGAGGCCCAGGTCCACCAGGACCTTCCCGACGGGGGGCGCGACCCCGCCGATCGCGCGCAGCCGCTCCTGGAGCGAGATCGCGTCGAGCAGATGGCGCGGCTGGATCACCCGGCTCCGGAGCGCCAGACGCCCGAGGAGGAGCCCGGCCTCGGCGTCCGCCTTCGCCTCCCACAGCTGGGTCTTGTGGCTGCGGGAGAAGGGGTCCTTCGCGGGTCCGCGCGGGCGGTCCGGGGAGCCCGGGCCGGGCGCGGGGGGGACGGGATCTACGGGGTCTACGGGGGCGTCCTCTCCGCTCACAGCGCCTCGAGCGCCGCCTGCTCCTCGGGATCGTCCGTCAGGAGGAGGTCGAGCAGCAGCGCCGCGAGTCCCGTGGCGGCCACGAGCACGAGGACCCCCGGCAGCGCCGCGTTGCGGGCCTGGTGGAGCGAGGCCGGGGTCGGGTCCTTCAGGACGACGTGCGCGATCGCGGGCCAGAAGAGGGCGACCGACGCGAGCGGGGACGCGAGCCGACTGGGGATCCGGGCCGGCACGCCGGCCGCGGCGAGCAGTGCCAACGCCCCGACCAGGGCCGGGAGGAAGAGCGTCGCGCTCGCCGCCGCTCCCTGGCCTTCTCCCTTGACGGCGCCGAGCACCCAGGTGGCGAGCGGGCCGTCCCCGGGCACCGGCGCCGCGAGCAGGGCGAGGAGGGCGAGGCCCGCGAGCGCCGCGAGGGCTCGCGGGAGGGCCGCCTCGGGCCGGTGGCGGGCCGCCCGGAGCGAGGCGAGGGCCAGGACGAGCGCGCCGGCGCCCGCCAGGAGAACGGCCCGGGGACCCCCCCAGAATGCCAGGGCGAGGTCCGCCCCTCGGCCGCGCCAACCGGCGTCCGCACCGAGGAGGTCCCCGAGGGCCCGGGCGTCCGTCGCCGCGGGGGACGGGACGGCGAGGGTGAGGATCGCGAGCGGCGCCAGCCCCGCGGCGAGGAGGACAGGGCCGCGGATGGCGCCCCAGCGGACGAAGAGAGCGGTCCCTGTCGCCAGCAGGGCGCAGGCGAGAGTCGTCCAGACGGCGACCGGAGGCGCGACGGGGGCGCCGTCGAGGGACTGCCAGGGAAGGACCCACCTCGGGGCCATCTCTGTCGGCCAGAGCGCGAGGAGGAGGAGGATGAGGTCGAGCCCGACCCAAAGCCCGGTCCCGTGGTCCCGCGCCGCGAGGAGCGCTTCGAGCCGCTGTTCGGGGACCGCGGCGCCGCGGGCGCGGGCGGGCTCCGCGGGCCCCCGCGCGGCTTCCGGATCGCGGCGGGTGGCGACGAGGCCGCCGGGCGGCGACGCGGCCCGGGGAGTCGGGCGCGGCGCGCGTGGGGTCGGCGGCGCGGGAGGGGCCGGTGCGGGGGCCGTGCGCGGAGTCCGCGACTCGCGCTCCCTCGGCGCGGCGGGAGCAGGCCTCGGCGAGGGCCTCGGGTCGGCCGGCTTCGCCGGGGTCTCGGTGCGCGCGGCCTTGGGCGGCGCGGCCGAGATCTCGAAGACCGTGCCACCGTCCTCGGCGCCCGATCCCGCCGCCGGGGCCGGGGCCGGCTTCGGGACCGGCTTGGGAGGGGTCGCGGAGACCTCGAGCAGCGTCCCCCCTCCCTCTCCGGGGGGCGTCAGAACGCCCGGCTCTCCCGCGGCGGCCGCCTCGATCCCGGCGGGCGGCGTGTCGGTGTCCGAGACGGCGGCGTTGAACTCGAGGATGGTCGAGCGCGAGCCTCCCGAGACCGGCAGCGTCGTCTGGATCGCCTTCCGGGCCTTCGCGGCCGCCTCGTCCCCCTCGATCGACACCGCCAGGATGAACGGGTTCAGGTAGAGCTCGGCGCCGTTCTCCAGCCGGACCTCCTGGACCCTCTGGCGGTTCATGTAGGTGCCGTGGGCGCTCTTCAGGTCCGAGACCGTGTACCGCCCGTCGCGGCGCTCGATCCTGGCGTGCTGCCGCGAAATCGTGGGCTCGGAGAGCACGAGGTCGTTGTCGGGGTGGCGGCCGATCGTCACCACGGCCGCGTCGAACTCGCGGACCTCCTGATCCCCGGGCCGGTCCTGTCGGCGGATCGTCAGGCGGAGCACGGCGCCTCCCGGGAGGAATCGTAACAGGAGTCCACCGCGGCGAGAGCGGCGAGGCCGTCCCCGACCGTCGGGAGGTCCGGGAGGGCTTCCCCGCCGGCGGCGGCGACGGCGGCGGCGAGGATCCCGGCGAGCGGAGCGGGGCCCGGGGGGACCGCGATCGGCGCGGCGTCGCCGGGCCTCGAGAGAGATCCCCCGCGGAAGTCGGCGACGAGCGCACCGCGGGTGCCCACGACTTCGACGCGCCCGGTGCGGAGGGGAGTCCCGGAGACTCCCTCGCACGAGGCGATCACTCGCGCGGGACCGCCGGGCGGGCCGAGGGCGAGGGACGCGGCGAACGCGTCCTCGGCCGCCTCCGCCGGCGCGCGGCGGAGCGCCGCGCGCGCCTCGAGGATCTCGAGCCGGGTGAGCCATCGGGCGAGGTCCACGAGGTGGCTGCCGTAGTCGAGGAGGACCCCGCCGCCGGCCACGGCCGGGTCGTGCCGCCAGCTTCCCGGAGGGTGGCGCTCCTGACGCAACGAGAGCGTGAGCGAGAGGAGTTCCCCGGCCTCGGGGAGCCTCTCCCGCAGGGCGCGCAGGACGGGATTCCACCGGAGCGGGAAGGCGCACGCGAGGAGCCCCGGGCCCCGCGCGGGGCGGCCGCGGAGAGGCTCGGCCTCCGCACGCGACCGGGCGAGCGGCTTCTCGACCAGGCACGCGATCCCACGGCGACCGGCCGCCTCCGCGAGCGTCCGATGGGAGTCGGGAGGGGTCGTGACGATGACGAGCCCCACATCGGGGTCCGCGAGGAGCGCCTCGGGCTCGGCATGGAAGCGGACCCCTCTCTCCCGCCGCGCGAACGCCTCGCCCTCCGTCCGGTTCCGTCTCTGCACCGCCACCAGCCTCGCGCCCGGTACGTCGCCCGCGAGGAGGTGGCGCGCGTAGCGGGTCCCGTGGACGCCGAGACCGAGGATGCCGATCCCGATCACGCCGGCTCCGCCGCCGGGTCCCGGATCCAGGCCTCGAGCGTCGCGTCGTCCCCGGAGCGGGAGACCCGGAAGGAGGCCCCGGGGATCCTCGGCGCGTCGGCGAGACGCGCGGCGCCCCGGCCCCCCACTGGCATGGGGGGCCCGGGCGGCCCGGCCGCCCCGGGCGCGCCCGCGCCGCCCGCGATCCGAGGGGCGACGAGCACGACGACCCGGTCCATGAGCCCCGCGGAGAAGAGCGCGCCCAGCACCTCCCCGCCTCCCTCGAAGAGGACGCTCTGGATCGCTCGCGCGCCGAGCGCCGAGACGAGCGCGCCGAGGTCCACGCGCCCGTCCGTGCCCGCCGGGAGCGTCAGGACCTCGACCCCGGCGCGCCGGAGCGCCTCGGCCCGCTCGGGAGGCGCCGCCGACGTGGCGGCCACGAGGACCGGGGCCTCGCGCGCCGTCTCGACGAGGCGCGTCGTGACCGGGAGCCGGGCCCGCGAGTCGAGGACGACCCGGAGAGGCGGCCGCGCGGGCGGTGCGCTCCCCCCGTCGCCGTGGGCCGGGCGCACCGTGAGCCGCGGGTCGTCCCTGAGCGCGGTCCCGATCCCGACGCAGATCGCCCCCGCGCGCGCCCTCTCGAGGTGGGCCCGGGAGAGGCCTCCCTCGGAGGTGAGGTAGAGCGAGTCGCCCGAGGCGGTGGCGAGGCGGCCGTCGAGGGTCATCGCCCACTTGGCGGTGACGACGGGGAGCCCGGTGCGGGTCCACTTCGAGAACGGCGCGTTCTGCCTCGCGGCCTCCGCCCGGTGGGTCTCCGCCCGGGACACCTCGATCCCCGCCGCGCGGAGCGCGCCCGCGCCGCGGCCCCGGGTCCGCGGGTCGGGGTCGTCGAGCGCGTACACGACGCGCCGGATGCCCGCCCCCCGGATCGCCTCGACGCAGGGAGCGGTCTTCCCGTGGTGGGCGCAGGGCTCGAGGGTCACGTGGAGGTCGGCCCCCCGCGCCGCCGGTCCGGCCCGGTCGAGGGCGGCGGCCTCGGCGTGGGGGCCGCCGAAGCTCTCGTGCCAGGCCTCGGCGATCGCGGCGCCGTCCCGGGCGACGACGGCGCCGACGACGGGGTTCGGCTCGACCGCCCCGCGTCCGCGCTCGGCGAGATCGAGCGCGCGGTCCAGGAATCGTCCCTCGCTGCTGTCCACAGTGGCTCGGGACGATTCCTAGCCGCGGCCGGCGGCGAGACCCTCCGCCTCCCCATAGAGGGCCGCGGCCGTCGCGCCCGTCACCCGGACCCGGCGGAACGTCCCGCGCCAGGCCGCCGGGCCGGGGAACACGACCACCTGGTTCTCGCGCGTGCGGCCGGAGAGCCGGGAGGAGTCGCGCTCGCTCGGGCCGTCCACGAGGACCTCGGCGATCTCGCCCGCGCGGGCGCGGTTCCGCCGCTCGGAGATCTCGGTCTGGGCGGCGAGGAGCCGGTGGTTCCGGTCCCGCTTGACCTCTCCGGGGACGTCGTCCGCGAGGCGCGTGGCGGGGGTCCCGGGCCGCGTCGAGTACTGGAACACGTACGAGGTCTGGAACTCGACCTCCCGCAGGAGCCCGAGCGACGCCTCGAAGTCGGCCTCCGTCTCGCCAGGGAACCCGACGATCCAGTCGCTCGCCAGCTCGATCCCCGGGACGCGGCGGCGCGCCTCCGCGACGATCTCGCGGTAGCGGGCGGCCGTGTACTTGCGGGCCATCCGCTTGAGGACGGGGTCCGAGCCCGACTGCGCGGGCATGTGGAGGTAGGGGCAGAGCCGCGGGTCGGCGCCCATCGTGTCGAGGAGCTCCTCGGTGACGTCGCCGGGGTGCGACGTGATGAACCGGAGCCGCCGGAGCCCGGGCGCCGCGGCGCAGCGCCGGAGCAGCCGCGCGAGCGTGGGCTGGCCCGGCAGGTCCCGCCCGTAGGAGTCTATGTTCTGCCCGAGGAGCGTCACCTCGACCGCGCCGTCCCCGGCGAGCGCCTCGACCTCGGCGACCACGTCGTCCTCGGGGACCGAGACCTCGGGGCCGCGGACGGTGGGCACGATGCAGAACGTGCAGCGGTGGTCGCACCCGCGCATGACGGTGACGAAGGCCTTGTGGCGGTCGGGACGGGCCGAGAGGTTCCGCGGCGGAGGCAGGCACTCGACCTCGTCCACCGCGAGGACCCGCTCGCCCTCGCGCGTACGGTCGAGCAGCTCCCCGATGCGGGGGAACATCCGGGTCCCGCAGACGACGTCCACGTGCGGCGCCCGCACGAGGATCGAGCGGCCGTCGCGTTGGGCCATGCAGCCGAGCACCCCGATCCGGAGGGAGGGGTCTAGCTTCTTCCGCCGCCGGAGCGCGCCGAGCCGCGACCAGACCCGGTCCTCCGCGTGCTGCCGGACGCTGCAGGTGTGGAAGAGGACCACGTCGGCCGCATCCTCGGTGGCCGCGCGCTCGTACCCGCGCCGGAGAAGCTCCCCGACCACGACCTCCGCGTCGAGGACGTTCATCTGGCACCCGAAGGCGGCCATGTGGACGCGGGGCCGGCGCGGGACCGACGCGGCGGGCGCGGGCGCTGTCGCGGTGGCGTTCATGAGGCTGGTCTGGGGGACAGAGTATAACCCTGCAACTCCGCCCGGCCGAACGGGCCTCGCCCTGAGCGAGAGCACGCGAACGTCCCGCGTTCGCGTGCCGAGTCGAACGGGTTGCCCCGCCAGGATTCGAACCTGGATGCCGGGATTCAAAGTCCCGTGTGCTGCCATTGCACTACGGGGCAGGAGGCAGCAAACGGCGAGGAGTATACCCGTTGCCCGTCCCGCCCCCGCGGTCGCAGCCTTGAGCCCTGCGACCGGAAGTTCTAGCCTCCCCTCCGTGAGGCGCTCCCTCGGTCTCGCCTCGGCGCTCCTCGTCGGCGCGTCGGCTCTCGCCCAGGACTCCCCCAAGCCCGCCGAGGATCCCGCCGCCGCCGCCCGCGCCGAGGCCGTCGCGCAGGAGGGGGTCCGGGCCTTCGAGGCGAAGGAGTTCGCGAAGGCGATCGAGCGCTTCGCGGCGGCGCTACCGCTCGTCGAGGCGGCCTTCCCGGCCGAGGGCGGTCGCCGGGTGGGGCGGCTCCTGAAGATCCACCGCTCGATCGCCTGGTGTCGGGTCCGGCTCGGAGACCGGGAGGGGTTCCTCCGGGCGGCCTCCGAGGCCTACAAACTCCTCGCGGAGCTCGGCGGGCACGCGCCCGAGGAGGCGGAGCTCGAGAACGCCCTCTGGACCGCGCGCGACGCGGTCGCGAAGGACCTCGAGGCTGTGCGGCGACTCCTCGGAGGCTACCACGATATCCTCGTCGCCGCGGTCCCGCCCCCGGGCGACAAGCGCGGGGAGGGGGACGAGTTCGTCCACCGGACCCGGGTCCGCGTGGGGCAGGTCCTGCACGACACGGCCTACACGCTCGCCCAGGCAGACTCCGACGAGACCGAGAGAGCCTACCGACGCGCCTTCGACTGGCGCCGGACGATCCCCGACTGGGCGGGCGCCGCCTGGTCGTCCCAGAACCTCTTCCGGTGGCTGGCGGACAAGGGACGCGACGCCGACGCGGCGGCGTCGTTCGGCGTGACGGCCCGCATCCTCCGCGAGACGCCGAACGCGGAGATCGAGGCGAGCCTGGCGGCCAACGGGTCGCACTTCCTCGCCGCCTGGACCGGGGCGGGCGAATGGACGCGCGCCGTCGCGTTCCTCGACGGGGTCCTGCGGGACGGGGCGCTGCGGGGCTCCCTCCCGACGTTCACGGACGGGTTCGTCCTCTCGACGAGGCTCTCCCTCGGCGCGAGGCTCCCGAAGGCCCCCCCGATCGAGACGGTCCGGGCCCTCGTCGAGGGGCTCCGGGTCGCCGCGGTGGACGAGCGCCAGCCCCGCTGGGACCACGAGGCCTCTCTGGGGCTCTCGCGGGCCGCGGCGGAGTCGGGTTCAGGCGAAGAGTCGCTCGCCGCCGCGCGCTCGGCGCTCGCCGCGGCCGAGAGGCTCGGCGACCCGCGCCGTGCCGGACGGGCGAGGATCGCGCTCGCACGGGCGGTGGCCGCCTCAGGGAAGGCCGAGGAGGCCGAGAGGACGCTCCGCGAGGGGATCTGGGTCCCCGCGGGCCGCGTGGACGCGGAGGGTGGGGACCCGGTGCTGCGCGAGGAGGCCCGCCGCGCCGGCGAGGCGATCGCGAAGTCCGCGCGCCGCGCGGACTGGGAGAAGCGGTACGAGCTGACCACCGTCACCGCGCTGGAGGGGCTCCCGGGAACGACCTGGCTCGGGGCCGACATCGCGGCGTTCCTGGAGTCCGTGCGAGGCGCCCGCGGCGACGGGGCGGTCCTCACTGTCACGCGGCGCGGGAATCGCTGGGACGTCCGCTCCGCCTTCGCGACGGGCGTCCTTCGCTTCGAGATGGACCGGCGGCTCCGGTACGTGAACGCCAACGGGATCCTGCTCGCCTTCAAGGGGCCCGACGTGGCGGTGATCGGGACGCGCCCGGAGGCGACGGCCCCGGCGGCGAAGGGCTGGACGTTCGTGAAACGGGCGGACCTCGATCCCGAGCGGATGGAGGGCGAGAGCCTCCCCCCCTTCGCCTCCCAGGCGACGGTCCTGGACGGGGAGACGGCCTTCGTGAACCGGTTCCTGAGGATCTCGAGGTGATCCGGGATCGGGTCGCAATTCGGCGGGGTCGAGCGTCTGTCCCGGAGGGGGGCTCGCGGATGAGGATCGCCTGGCTCGCCGGACTGGCTCTCTGCGGGACGGCCTCGCCCGCCGAGGCGCAGGAGTCCGTGAGGGGCCTCCTCGCCGAGGCCGAATCCCAGGTCGCCGCGAAGGAGTTCCTCGAGGCCGCCGGCACCTATGGCCGCGCCGTCGCAATCGCCCAGTCGGGGGCGGACCTCCTCGCCGAGCAGGAAGCGGCCGAGAAGCTCGAGGGCTTCCTCGGCCGCGCGCCGGCCCGTCCCCGCGCCTTCCCGGGAGCGATGGTGGACGGGAAGCCGCTCCTTGAGAGCGACCTGTTGGCGGCGATCCTGAAACCCCTGGACCCGAAGCGAAGCGGCGCCTTCGTCTCGGCCCACGCGCTCGCCCTCGCGATCCTCCTCCAGGCGACCGCGGACGGCGAGCGCGGGCGGGTCCCCGACGCTGCCCGGGCGCTCGCCTCGCACGCCGCGGCCCGCGAGTCGGGCCGGTGCGCCAAGACGGTGGCCCTCTACGCCGAGGGCCTCGAGGCCGCCGGGAAGGGCGACGGGGCGCGTGCCGTCGCAGCCCTCGCGAAGGCGCTCGAGGCCTTCGTGAAGCACGGATTCGCCGACCTGGCGGTCCCCGCGGGGACCGAACTGGCGGCGCTCCGGCTCGCCTCGGGGGACGCCCCCGGCGCGGCGGCCGCGCTGTCGGCGACGGCGAAGGCGCTCGACGAGAGGACCGACCCGCACGTCGCCGGAATCTGGCGGCGGCTCGTGGCGAGCCGGCTCAAAGGCGCGCCGCCCGCGGTCCTCGCGCCCTACGAGCGTGCGATGGAGCCCTTCTCGAAGGGCGGCACCGTCTCGGCGGCGGGCGGAGCCGGGGGGCGCGGGGGCGATTCGCGGAACCTGGTGTCGGCGATCGGGCATGCGCTCCCGGGCTGGCCGGCCGAGAAGCCGCTCCTCGCCGTGAAGCGCGCCGGGGGAGGGTTCGAGGTCCGTCTGGCCTTCGATCCCACCCACAACCACACGCAGCCGTTCAAGGCCGGGCTCCAGTGGCACGCCCACGGCGGCGTGACCCTCGGCTTCCACGGCTTCTCGGTCGGGCTCCGGATGGTGGACCCGATGGGGACGCGCGGACAGCCCGGCGGGTCGTCGGCCCCCCCGCCGCCGGCCCGGGCCTTCTACCGACTGGCCGAGGGCGAGGTCTACAACCTGACGAGGAGGGGCGTCTCGATCTCGGCGGGGCGCTAGCGCGGCATTCGTGGATGGCGCGCCGACGTTCGAGGAGGCGGCCGCGCGGATCCGATCCGCGCCGCGGGTCCGAGCCTCGAGGCGCCTCTCCGTCCCCGGCTTCGCGCCCGCCGCCGTGCTCGTCCCGGTCCTGCGGCGGCCGGTCGGCCCGAGCGTCCTATTCACCGAGAGGACCCGGGAGGTCGCGCACCACAAGGGACAGGTCTCGTTCCCGGGCGGTGCGCTCGAGCCGGGGGAGGACCCCGTCGCCGGGGCGCTCCGTGAGGCGCGCGAGGAGGTGGGGCTCGAGCCGGCGCGAGTCGAGGTCCTTGGGACCCTCGACGACCAGCCGAGCGTCTCGCGGTTCGTCGTGACGCCGGTCCTCGGGCTCGTCGCCGATCCGCCGCCCGTGTTCGTGGGCGACCCGCGCGAGGTGGCCGAGCCGTTCGAGGTGCCTCTCGCGACGCTCCTCGACCGCTCGCGCTTCCGCGCGGAGCGCTGGGGCCCCGAGAGGATGCCCCCCGGCGCGCCCGTGCGGGAGCTCCTCGCGCTCCGGGAGAGTTTCGAGGAGTACGACCCCTCGACGAGCACCTACCAGGTCTACTTCTTCGATGCCGTCACGGGCCGGGCGATCTGGGGACTCACGGCGAGGATCCTGAAGGGGCTGCTCGACCGCGCGTTCGGGTTCTCCGGTTAGCCCGCCCTCACCGGCATCGCCGGAGGCCTCGGCGGAGGCGCCACCTCCCCCCGGAGCAGGCCCCCGAAGTGGCGCTCGGCCGCGGCCAGCACGAGCGACGCCGGGAGCCCGCGCATGCAGGAGTGGTGGTCGCAGACGCGGCGGTGGCAGGGGGCGCACGGAAGGCGGTCCTGGATGTGGACCGCGACGGCCGACGGCACCCCGCTCGCAGCGGGGGACCCCCCGGCGCTCCCCCAGGGGCCGATCCAGCGCATCATCGTCGGCCCGTAGATGGCGAGGACCGGGGTCCCGACGGCGCCGGCGAGGTGCATCGGGCCCCCGTCCACGCCGAGGAACAGGGTCGAGCGGCGAAGGAGCGCGCAGAGGACCTTGAGGGAGGCGCCCCGGGCGAGCGCGACCGGGGCCCGCGACGCGAGGGCCTCGGCGGCCGGCATGTCCGCCGGACCGGGGGCGCAGAGGACGCGGACGCCGTACGTCCGCGCCAGCGTCGCGGCGACCTCCGAGAACCGGCCGAGGTCCCAGAGCTTGGTCTCGCGGCGCGCGAACGGGGAGAGCAGCACGACGCGGTCGCGGGCCACCACCCCGGCGCGGCCGAGGATCTCCTCCGCCGCCCTCTCCGCCTCGGGCGGGACCGCCACGGGGAACTCGACGGGCTCCGCCTTCGCCCCGAGCGCCTCCGCGAGCCGCAGGTAGTTCGTGACCGAGTGGTCGGCCACGTCCTTCCGGACGGGCGCCCGGCTGAGGAAGAGGTGCGTCCCCTCGCCCCCGCCCCGGAACCCCACGCGGAGGGCCCGGCGGTTCAGCGCCGTGAAGGCCGCGCACTTGAGCAGGTTCTGGAACTCGACGACGACGTCGTAGCGGCCGCGCCGGAGCGCCGCGGCCATCCGGCACCACTCGAGGGCGAAGTCCCGGGTCGCCGCGAGGCGCCGGGAGAGCGTCGCGCTCCGGTCCGTGAGGCTCGTGAGCCGCACGGGGAGCACCTCGTCGAGGTCGGGGTTCCCGTCGAGCGCCTCCCGGCAAGAGTCGGCCACGAGCCAGGCGATGTGGGCGCGGGGGTAGGCCCTCCGCAGCGCCCGGACCGCGGGGAGCGTGAGCACCACGTCCCCCAGACCGGAGAGGCGGACGACGAGGATCCTCTTGCCGTCGAGGCTCCTCGCCGCCGCGCCGTTCCCGTCGGACACGGACGGGAGTCTAACGGCTCTCGCACGCCGCGAGGAGGCGCCGGAGGTCCCCGGCGCGCGGGTCCTCGGGATGGGCGCGCAGGAATTCCCGGAGCCCCGCCGCCGCCTCGTCCGGCCGGCCCAGCCGGGCGAGCGCCTCGGCGATCGCGCCCGCCACCGCCGACGAGCGGGGGGCGAGGCGCGACGCCTCGCGGAAGTCCTCGAGAGCCCCCTCGGCCTCGCCCCGCGCGAGCCGGGCCGAGCCCCGGTTGAACCAGGCCTCCATCATCGCAGGCGAGAGGCGGAGAGCCTCGGTCGCGTCGAGGATCGCCCCCTCGAGGTCCCCGCTCTCCCGCCGCACCGCCGCCCGGTTCCCCCAGATCGCCCCCTCTTCGGGCCGGAGGGCGCCGGCGGCGTCGTAGTCGGCAACGGCCCCGGCGAGGTCCCCCGTCGCCCACCGGAGGTTCCCCCGGTTGTAGAGCGCCTTCCAGCAGGCCGGGTCCCGGCGGATCGCCTCGCCGTGGTCGGCCAGCGCGCCCGCGAGGTCCCCCAGGTGGCGCCGGGCGTTCCCCCGCGAGGTCCGGGTCCCCGCGTCGGAGGGGTCGAGTCGCAGCGCCTCGTCGTAGTCGCGGACGGCTCCGGCGAAGTCGCGCAGCGCCGCCCGCGAGAGCCCGCGGTTGGAGAGGGCCCCGGCGTAGTCGGGCCTGCGCCGGATCGCCTCGTCGAAATCGGCGAGGGCTCCCGCGTGGTCGCCGGCCCGGGCCCGGGCGTTGCCGCGGCTGTTCCAGGCCCACGGGAAGGGGACCCCCGCCTCGATCGCGGCGGTGTACTCGCGGACCGAGAGCGAGCGGTCGCCCGCCGGGTCTATCCCCTCGACGTACGCACGGAGGAGGGCCGCCTCCCACCCGGGGAGCCCGGCCAG
>JAKEIC010000218.1 GCA_022614695.1 Planctomycetales bacterium
GAGCTGGGCCTGCACCACGCCGCGCCCGTTGAGGGCCTCCGGCGAGCGGGGCCGGAGGCGGATGGCGGCCGTGAGATCGTCGAGCGCGCCCGCCCCGTCCCCGAGCATCCGGCGGACACTGCCGCGATTGACGAGGGCGGCGAAGTACGCGGGATCCGCGCGCAGGGCCTCGTCGTAGTCGGCGCGCGCCCCTGCCAGGTCGCCGAGGAGAGACCGGGCATGCCCGCGCTCCATGGCGAGGAACGGGAGCGAAGGCCCCTCCTCGATGGCCGCCGCCAGGAGCTGCACCGCCTTGTGCTGCTCCTCGGGGCCGCGGGCGCCTCCGTGGTGCCGGAGCATCGCCTCGACCACGCGGGCCTCCCAGCTCGGGGGCGCGGTCGCGATCTCGCGCTCGAAGTCCTCCCACCGCTCTTCCGCGTGGACGAGGATCGCCCGCGCGAGCGCGCCGCCGGGCCCGGGGGCCTGTCGCGCGGCCTCGAGGAGGTCGGGGACAGGCGGCCCCAGGTCCCCGCCGCCGACCTGGCGCGCGAGGAAGCGTGTCACCCCCCGGGCCAGGCGCGCCTCGGCGTCCCCCGGGTCGGTCTCGAGGAGCCTCCCGAAGACGGCGTCGGCCTCGGCCCAATCGCCGGACCGGAAGTGGCGCCGCGCGAGCTCCCTCTCGAGAGCCCGGTCCCCGGGACGCTCGCGGAGCGCCTCGGCGACGAGCCGGGAGGCCTCCCGCGGATCCGAGGAGGCGAGGGCCCGCGCCTGCGCGAGGAGCCTCTCGGCGCGGGACGGCCCCGGGGCCGGGGCCGGCGCGGGGAGCGTGCGCGGGGTCCGGTCACGGGCGAGGAGAGCGACCGCGGCGAGCGCCGCGAGGAGGGCGAGGAGCGCGAACCCTGCCCGACGCGCGCGCGGGAGGCGCGCCTGCGGGCGCTCGCCCCGGAGCAGCCGGTCCAGGTCGTCCCGGAGCGCGCCCGCGTCCGGGTAGCGGATGCCCGCGGGACGCGCCAGGGCGACCGCGAGGACCCCCTCGACCTCGCGCGGGGCGTCGGGCCGGGCGCGGCGGAGCCGCTCCGGGGGCCGCGTCAGGATCGCCGCGACGAGCGCCCCGGGGGTGGCCCCAGGCCACGGAGGACGGCCTGCGAGCATCTCGTGGAGGACGCAGCCGAGGGACCAGACGTCCGTCGCCGGCGTGAGCGAGGAGACCTCCCCGCGGGCCTGCTCGGGGGACATGTAGGCGGGAGTCCCCAGCGCGACGCCGGTCCTCGTGAGCTTGGAGCCCGTCGCGGCGGTCTTGGCGAGGCCGAAGTCGGCGAGGAAGGCCGTGGGGGGGGCCGGGTCCCGGCTCACCGGGAACGCTTCCCTTCCGCCGCGATCCTCCCCTCGCAATCGTCGAGCAGTTCGCGCATCCGCCCCGCGCGCGGGTGCGAGGGAGCGACGCGCAGGAACTCGCGGAACGACCCGGCCGCGCCCCCCCAATCCCCGAGGGAGCGCCGGGCCAGGCCGAGGTTGCCGAGGGCTTCCAGGAGTCCGGGCCGGCGGCGCAGGGCCTCCTCCCAGTCCGAGATCGCGCCGGCCACGTCCCCGAGATCGTACCGGGCGTTCCCCCGGTTGGACCACGACTCGGTCGCCCCCGCGTCGAGGGCGAGCGCGGCATCGAGATCGGCGATCGCGCCCCGGAGGTCGCCCCGCTCCCGGCGCAGGATCCCCCGCTCCCCCAGCGCCTCCGCGTGGTGGGGGGCCGCGCCGACCGCGGCGTCGAGATCCCGCTCGGCCCCGTCGAGGTCCCCCCCGCGGCGCCGGATCCGGGCGCGGAGCACGAGGCCTTCCGGGTCGCGAGGGTTGACCCCGAGGGCCCGCTCCAAGTCCTTGAGCGCCCCGGCCCGGTCCTCGGCCCGGAGGCGCAGCATGGCGCGGTTCGTGAGCGCCTTCACGTAGTCCGGATAGACGCGGATCGCGGCCGAGAAGTCCTCGAGCCCCCCCGCGAAGTCCCCCGCGCGGTGACGGAGCAGGCCCCGGTTGTAGTAGGCCCACGCGAACGGGATCCCCTCGGATAGCGCGACCCCGTACTCCCGGATCGCGCGGGCGGGGTCCCCCGGCCCCCCGCCGTCTCCTATCTGGTCCGCCCAGCCGCGGAGGAGCGCGGGGAGCCAGCCCGGCATCGCCTCGAGGGCCGCCCGGGTCCCGGCGCGATCCCCCGCGGCGAGGAGCGTGGCCGCCCGGGCGACCCGGGCCTCCCACCCGACGCCTTCGCGCGCCAGGGCCTCCAGCTCCTCGATCCGGCGCGGGCGACCGAGCCCACCGCCCTCCATGCGGAAGTACTCCTCGAGGCCGAGGTAGAGCCGCGCCGACCGGGCCGCCGCGGCATCTCCCGTGACGCGCCGCCACTCCTCCGCGGCCCCGGCCGAGTCGCCGAGCGCCCAGAGGAGCAGGCCCCGCTCGAGGCGCAAGTCGCTGCGGGCCGCATCGGCGAGAAGCGCCTCCCCGAGGGCGGCCGCGGCGGCGCGCGGGTCCTCGTGGCGGATGCGCCGCGCCCTCGCGGCCAGGGCGTCCGCCGGGGAGGGTGGGGGCCGGGACGGGTATTACTACATCGCCGAGTTTGGTGAGACGCAGCGCATC
>JAKEIC010000219.1 GCA_022614695.1 Planctomycetales bacterium
CAACGCGAGCGTCTGCGACTCCCCGGGCCCGACCGTCGCCTTCCTCGCCGCGCCGCCGGCGGCCGTCAGCTCGATCGCGAGAGGCACCTCGAGCCGGTTCTCGACCGCCAGCCGCGCCGACGGCTCGTCGTCATCGGCCACCGACAGCGCGCGGTCGAGCACCGCTTCCGAGGGGACCCAGTCCTGGGCGGAGGCCGCGGACGCCGCCGCCGCGAGCCCCAGCGCGAGGACGATCCCCCGGAGGGGAGAAACGCCCCTGGCCACGGAAGAGATTCTACCCTATCGGGGCCGCCGCCCGGACACCCACGTCCCGCTGCGCCCGCCCGACTTCGCGAGCAGCCGGACGTCCTCGATCGTCACGCCCCGATCCATGGACTTCACCATGTCGTAGAGGGCGAGCGCCGCCGCGGAGACCGCCACCAGCGCCTCCATCTCGACGCCGGTTCGGTCCGCGGCTCGGGCGGTCGCCTGGATCTCGACGGCGTCGCGGCCGCGGGGCGCGAGATCCACCGAGACCGACGTGAGGCGCACCGGGTGGCAGAGGGGGATCCACTCGTGGGTGCGCTTGGCCGCCTGGATCCCCGCGATGCGGGCGACCGCGAGCGCGTCCCCCTTCGCGAGCCGCCCGCCCGAGAGCGCCCGCCGCGCGGCCGGCGACATCCGGACGACGCCCCGCGCCGTGGCCTCCCGGACGGTGACGTCCTTCCCCGCCACGTCCACCATGCGTGCGTTCCCGCGCGGGTCAAGGTGGGTGGGGCGCTTCTCCCGCACGAGCGCGGATTCTCCGGGATAATGCGGCCGATGGCGAGGGGGATCCTCTCGACCCGCGGCCCGGCGGTCCTCCTCGCTCTCATCGCGTGCGGCCTGCGGGGCGCGGAGGCGCAGGAGGCGCCGCGGATCCCGCTCCCGGTAGCGGTCAAGCCGGCCCTCGACGCGTGCCGGGATCTCGCGGCCCGGGGCCGGCGCGGGGAGATGGAGGAGATCCTCGAGTGCGTGGCGGCGGCGGGGCTCCCGCCTGCCGAGGTCGAGGCGCTGCGGCGGACCCACACGGCTCGCGCCGTCGCCGCGGATACCGATCCCTCGTCCCTGCCGGCGGTCGCGGACCTCCTGCGGGTCGCCGCGAGGCGTCTCGTGCCGGGGCTGGAGACGGTCGAGGGCGAGGAGCGCGCGCGCCTCGCCGACGCGATCCTGCGGCTCGACGGTTCGCTCGAGCGGCCCCGAGCGGTTCTCGGCGATCGGATGACGCCTGCGGGGTGGCGCTCCCCGGCGGATCTCGCGCGCGACGCCCGGCGGCGGGAGATCCTCGAGGCCCTCGACCGGGTCGAGTACCTCGACGTGCCCGTCGAGGAGCGGGAGAGCGACCACCCGGCGCTCACGCAGGCGGCGGGGCGACCCGGAGTCTGCGCCAGCGGCGCCATCGCCGAGATCCACACGAGCTACCCTCAAGGCGTCGCGACCCGGATCCTGCGCGAGGCGACTCGCGCCGCGGCGCTCTCGCAGTTCCTGCAGACGGGGGAGCTCCGAGCGCCGGACTCGGTGAGGCGCACATGGATCCTGCTCGACAGCGACGAGGCGTTCGAGCGCGCCCATCGGGACTCGCAGCGGGCCGGGAGCGTCTTCCCTGACCACGCCCGCGGCGCCCTGGACTCGGGACGCTACTGGGACACGCGGGGCTACTGGGTCTACGTCGCGTGGTGCGCCCGGCAGTTCGCGGCGGTCGTGACCCGGAACTACCTGCTGCGGCGGCCGCCGCTCTCCGAGGCCCAGCCGTGGGCGCAGCTCGGGCACCTCGACTGGGTCGGCCGCGCCTACCTCGAGACGGGGGGCGCGAGCTTCGTGCCCGCCGCCGTGCACACGGAGGCGCGCCCGGCCCAGGGGGCCCAGGAGCAGCCCCTCGACGACTGGTACCAGCCCTGGACCACGGGCCTCGCGGGGTGCCGCCACCGCGTGGCCGACCGCGTGCGGCAGGGGTTCGACCCCCCGTGGCACTCCCTCCTCGTGAAGGACGGGGGGAAGATCCAGGGCGACACCTCGCTCAAGGCGACGGTCGTCGTGCACCACCTGCAGGAGCTCGGGCCCCTCGACCCCGTCCTCGCCGGGCTGGAGACGGGGCCGGGCGACGTGCCCTCCGTCACGGAGGCGGCCCTCGGCCGCCTCGCCGACCTCGACCGCGCGTGGCGGGACGGGCTCCTCCGGGGCCGGGCGAGCCTCGCCGAGCGGCTCGACCCCCCGCGCCCGCTCGTTCCCCGCCCCGGCGAACAGGCCCTGCTGCGGGCCGTGAACCAGGTCCGGAGCGCCGCCTTCGCGTCGCTTCCCTCCTCGGTCCCGCGGGAGACGTCGCTCGACCCGGCGTTGACCGAGGCGTGCCGGCTGCACGCGCGCTATCTCCGCGCCCTCGGGCTCGCGGCGCCGCCGACCCTCGAGGACCCCGGGCGCGAGACGTTCACCCCGGAGGGGGCCTGGTCGGGCCGGAAGGGCCTCGCGGACAGCGGGGGGGCGTCGCCGGAGGCCGCGGTGGCGCGATGGATCGCGGGGATCCGCGGCCCCGTGGCGCTCCTCGACCCCGAGCTCGCGGCGATCGGGGCTGGGGGGGAGGGGGCGTTCCAGGTGGCGGATGCCCGCTCCCTCACGCGACGACTGGAGCGTTCCTGGCGGGTCTGCTGGCCGGCCGACGGGCAGCACGACGTGCCCCGGGCCCGCACGGAGGAGGACCTCTCCCAGCCCGAGGGAAGGGTCTCGGCCGGCCGGGGGTATCCCGTCTCCCTCCAGCAGAGGGGAGCGAACGCGGGCTCGGTGGTCCGGAACCTCCTCGTGACGGAGGGCCCGGACGGGCCCGAGGTGGAGGGCGACTTCCGCACGTCGTACGACGCGTCCCTCTCGGGCCGGCTGCCCCCGCACGTCTTCCTGTTCGTGCCGAGGACCGTGTTGAAGTCCCACACGAACTACCACGTCGCGGCCACGCTCGGGGACGGGAGCGAGATCCGGTGGTCGTTCCGCACGGGCCGCTGACGCGCCGCGGTAGTTCCCAATTCCGCGACAGGCCCGTAGACTGCGCCGACGTGGCGGAGAGGAAGATCGAGCCGAGGCTCGTCCGGGGCATGCGCGACTTCATGCCCGCGGAGGCCCGACGGCGGAACGCGGCGATGGCGGCCCTGCGCGAGGTCTTCGAGGGCTTCGGCTTCGAGCCGCTCGACACGCCGGCCGTCGAGCCCCTCGACGTGCTCATGGGGAAGTACAGCGAGGAGACGGACAAACTGGTCTTCAAGCTCGCGAAGGGGGACGGCGACGACTCGGCGCTCCGGTACGACCTGACGGTCCCTCTCTCGCGGGTCGTCGCGATGCACGCGAGCGAGATCGCGCTTCCGTGGAAGCGTTACCACATCGCGCCCGTCTGGCGGGCCGAGAAGCCCCAGAGAGGCCGGTTCCGCGAATTCCTCCAGTGCGACGTGGACACGGTGGGGGCTCCGGCGCCGGTCGCCGACGCCGAGATCCTGGCGGTCGCCGCGGCGGGCTACCGGAAGATCGGGCTCCCGGACGTCATCCTGCTCGTGAACGACCGGAGGCTCGCGGGGGCCGTCTGCGAGAAGGCCGGGGCGCAGGGCGCCGCGGCCGCGTTCCTCATCCGGACCCTCGACAAGGTGGACAAGGTCGGGGCCCCGGGAGTCGAGGAGATCCTCCGCAAGGGCGAGGAGCGCGAGGGGCGAGATGCGATCCGGCTCGGGCCCGAGGCGATCCCGGTGGTCCGGGATCTCCTGGCGGCCCGTGCCGATCCGGCCGGCTCCCTCGCGGCCGCCGAGAAGCTCCTCTCGGGAACTTCGAGCGGCGCCGCCGCCGTGCAGGGCCTCCGGGCCCTCCTCCAGCTCTGCGAGCAGGCGGGGCTCGGCGGGGCCCTCCGGCCCGACGTGGCGCTCGTCCGGGGCGCCGACTACTACACCGGCCCGATCTTCGAAGCCGTCCTGCCCAAAGGCGGGATCGGGAGCGTCGGCGGCGGAGGCCGCTACGACGGCCTCGTCGGGTCGTTCCTCGGTCGCGACGTCCCGGCAGTGGGATTCTCGTTCGGGCTCGAGAGGGTCCTCGTGATCCTCGGGGAGCGCGAAAAGGAGGCGGCGGCCCCCGCGCCGGCCGATGTGATGGTGGCCGTCTTCTCCCACGACCTCGCGGGCGACGCGCTGAGGCTCGCCGGCGAGCTCCGCGCGGCCGGGCTCCGGGCCGACGTCTGGCCGGGCGAGCCGAGCCGCCTCAAGAAGCAGTACGAGCACGCGGATCGCCGGAAGATCCCGTACGTGGCGCTGGTTGGGCCGGAGGAATGGCAGAGCCACACGGTTTCGCTCAAGTTGATGGGCGCCGGGGAGCGGCTCATAAGAGTCCCCAGGGACGGCGTCGCCGCATTCGTCCATGCCTACTCGACCGTTGAGGCGCGAGAAGACCTCCTGATGAAGACCGGCGTTGTGCTCGCCAAGCGTGGCGAGTCCGCCCGGGCCTTGCGTGCATTCGACGCCATTATCAAGGCAAATCCTGAGTCCGCATCAGCGTGGAAGGGGAAAGCCACCATGCTCATGAGGGACCAAGACTTCGGGGGCGCCGCAGATGCATACGCACGCGCGCTTCAGATCAAGCCTGACGACGCGCTGGCGATTCGGGGCCGGGCGACTTGCCTGATCCGGGCCCAGCGGCACGACGATGCCCTGCAAGTACTCAAGTCGGAACTCGAGAAGAATCCCAGTACGGCAGAAAACTGGCTGCTCCTCGGTCTGATTCACAAGGACCGGGGCGCCTGGGCCGAGGCGCTCGGTGCATTTGAGAACGCGATCCAACACTCGCCGGCGGACTTCACTGCCTGGACGGCCCGTGGAACCGCGCTCTTTCGACTCGGCCGTATGGGGGAGGCTCTCAGCACCTTTGAGAAGTCGACGAGTCTCCGTCCGGCAACAGCAGCCGGGTGGATCAACAAGGGCTATGTTCTATACGCGCTGGATCGGATCCCCGAGGCCAGGGAAGCGCTTCAGCGTGCACGATCTGCGGATCCCAGGGAGTTCGCTGCCTTCCGAGAGTACCTCTGGAGCCGGGTGGAAGAGCTTTCTCGAGCTGAGCTGAAAGCCAAACCGAACAACGTGCAGTCCTGGCGGAATCTGGTGCTAGCTCTGCAACGTCTTGGACGCGGGGCGGAGGCGGCTGCCCAGATGGAAAGGGTCAAGGAACTGGATCCAAGCCAGGTAGCGGCACTTTCCGCGTTGGAGCGAATAGAAGGCGAGGACGAGCTTCCCGAACTGCTCTCCCACGGGAATGCTGCGAGAGTACTTGCTACTGAGGGCGCCAATTCCGCGTTGGCAGGCGTCTAGGGTTGTGTGCCTCCTCCTCGCCCTCCGCGACGTCGTGAAGGACCATCCCCTGGTCCTCCTCGCCAACCGGGACGAGTTCTACGACCGGCCGTCGGAGCCCCCGGCCTCGCGCGGGGGTGAGCCCGAGGTCGTCTGCGGCCTCGACCGCCGGGCCGGCGGAACTTGGGCCGGGCTGAACGGCGCGGGCGTGGCCGTGGTCCTCACGAACCGGGCAGGCGGGTACGACGCGAAGCGGCCGTCCCGGGGGCCCGTCGCCCGCGGGGCGCTCGAGGCGCGGGGCGCCACGGAGGCGGTCGAGCGCGCGGCCGCGTACGCCGCCGAGGAGGGGCCGAACCCCTTCTGCCTCTTCGCCGCGGACGCAACCTCGGCGGCGTGGGTCGCCTGGGACGGGGCGGGGAGCCGGGTGGAGAGGGTCCGGTCGGGGCTCCACACGCTCACGAACTGGCACGACCTCGACGCCCTCTCGCCGGTGACGGTCTGCCGCGTCGCGGACGGCGGCCCGGCCTTCTTCATGCCCGGGATGGCCCTCGACGAAGCCGTCCAAGGCCTGGCGCGGGTCGCCAGGAGCCACGCCCCGCTCGGGCCTCCGAAGGAGTCCGTCTGCGCCCACCACGAGGCCCGTGGCACGGTCTCCTCGACTCTCCTGGCGGTCGCGAAGGGAGGGCGGCCGGCCCTCTACCGCTACGCCGACGGCCCTCCCTGCCGGACGGAATTCAGGGATTTTCCGTTGCCAAGGGAGAGGGCGAGACTATGATCCGCCGCCCCGGAGGTCCCCGATGACGCGAACGGTCGCTCTCGTACTTCTCGCCACCGGGCTCGCCGCCCCCGGCTGCTCCCGGGCCTACTTCCGGCTCTCACAGCCGCCGATGGTCTCCTTCTCCCAGTTCCGGCAGGTGGAGGTCCAGCCCCTCGGAATGGAGGGCGAGTGGACCTCGAACGAGAAGCTCCGGGCCGCGGGCGGCGAGGCGTCGGTCTCGATCCCCCAGAGGGCCGTCGCCTACCTCCAGAACTACGGACGGTTCGCGAGCGCCGGGGGCGCCCCGGGCGAGGCCGCCAACCGGCCCGGCGTGCTCGTCGTGACGGGCTCCATCTACGAGTTCAACCCGGGGAGCCGCGCCGCCCGCTGGCTGGCCGGCGGATACGGCGCCGGCTACGGTCGGCTCACGGCCAGGATCCAGCTCCTCGACGGCGGGAGCGGCCAGGTCGTGGCGGGCGGGGACGCGTTCGGGGACGTGTCGGGGGGCTGGGGGGGCGGCAGCTTCGGGCAGGCCTACGAGGAGACGGCCCGGGGCATCGCGCAGCTCGTGATGTACTGCCAGCAGGTCTCGCCGTAGCCGTTCACGGTTCACGGTTCACAGATGGGGAGGGGGCGTGCGGAGGGTTCTCGCAGGCCTGGTTGGATTGGCGTCGGGTTGCGCCGCGCCCTGGTCCGTGGTCGAGGGGCCCTCCGAGCCTCTCGCCGCGCTCCGCGTCGTCGAGGTGAGGCCGTTCGAGCTGGAAGGGCGCTGGGCCCAGGACGAGGCGCTCGCCCGAGTGGGCCGGGAAGCCGCGGCCGCGATCGCCCGGCGGGCCGGAGAGATCCTGGCATCCTCCGGGCGTTTCGAGGGCCTGCCGGGGTCACCCCTCGCGGCCGGGGCCGCCGAGCCCGCCCTGGTCATCGAGGGCACGATCGTGGACCTCTCGCCCGGGAGGCCCAACGGCCGCTACCTGCTCCACGTCGGCGAGCCCGCGGGTCGCCTGGTCCTCTCGGTCCGCCTCGAGGACCGCGAGAGGCGCACCCTCGCCGCCGGCCGCGCGCGCGGCGGGCTACCGGGCCGCTGCGACCCGGAGGCCCTCGCCGCCTGCTTCGAGGAAGCCGCCCGCGCCGTGGCGGACCTGGTCCTCGAGTGCGCTCGCTAGCGTAGCCTGAGGATCGCCCGCCGGACGAGCGCCGGCACGACGGCCCGCCGGTAGGTCGAGCGGGAGAGCGCGGGGCAGTCGTCCACTGCCGCCTCGCCTGCCCGGGCGGCGACGCTTGCGTCGAGCCGGGCCCCCGCGAGGATCGCCTCGGCGCCCGGGCACTCCCAGGGCTTCCCGGCAACGCCGCCGAGGATCACGCGGGAGATTCGGACGACGCCCCTCGCGAGGACGGCCTGGACCGCGACGGATGCGACGGCGAAGTCCCAGCCCTTGCGCACCGTGAGCTTCTCGTAGGCGCCGCGGGCGCCGGGCGGGGCAGGCGGGGCGAGGACCTCGGCGATCAGCTCGCCGACGCGCAGCCCGTCCGGCAGGTGGGCGACCGGGAGGACGCGACTGCGGTTCGCCGAGAGGACGCGGACCCACGCCCCGAGCGCCACGAGGGCGGTGGCCGGGTCCGAGACACAGACCCGCGTCCCTCGGGAGACGTCGAGTCCCTCCCCGGCCTCGCCGAACGTCGGGTGCGAACCGCCCTTCAGGACGTAGAGAGGCCCGCCGTCCACGATCCAGCGTCTCCTCTGGCAGAGGTTCCCCGCGATCGTGGCGACGTTCCGGATCTGGGGCGTCGCGGCGCCCCCCGCCGCCTCGGCGAGGATCGGCGCGCGCCGCCGGACGGCGGGATGCGCCGCCACGTCGGCGAGCGTCGCCAGCGCGCCGATCCGGAGCCCCGCCCGCGGGTCCCAGTGGATCGCGTCAGCCCCCGGGATCGTCTTCAGGTTCACGATCCGGTCGGGGGCCGCGGTCCCGTCCTTGATCGCGGGCACCAGGTCGGTGCCGCCCGCGATCGCGGACGTGCGCCGGTCGAGCGCCGCCGCCGCGTCGGCGAACGTGCCGGCATCGGCGTGCGAGAAGGGCCTCACGGGGCGCGCCTCCCCCGCGCGATCGCCTCGAGGACGCGGTCGGGCGTGAGGGGCAGCTCCGGGAGGTCCGCGCCGACGGCGTGGGCGACGGCGTTCGCGATCGCCGCGGGCGCCGCGATGATCGGGGGCTCGCCGAGGCCCTTCGCGCCGATCGTCGTCGCGCGCGGATCGGCGCCCGGGACGAACAGCACCTCGATCGGGGGCAGGTCGAGCGCGGTGGGCAGCTTGTAGTCGAGGAGGTCCACGGCGATCCCCCGGCCCGTGGCCGGGTCCTCGATCCGCCTCTCGAGGAGGGCGAACCCGATCCCCATGAGGACGCCCCCCTCGACCTGGCTCGAGGCCGTGAGTGGGTTCACCACGCGGCCGACCTCGTGGACGGCAACGTACCGCACGATCCTCACCTCGCCCGTCTCCGCGTCCACCTCGACCTCGGCGAAGTGGGCGCCGAACGAGCAGGCCTTGAGGCCCTCGGGGTTCGGCCCCCGGGCACCGCGGCCGATGACCATGGCGTCGCCGATCTCCCGGCAGACCTCCCGGGGGCCCGGCCGGCCCCCCTTCCCACGGGCGAGCCCGGTCGCCAGCTCCTCGAGCTGCTGGCGCGCGTCGCGGGCCGCGGCGCGGACGGCCGGGCCCGCCGAGGCCGTCGTGAGGGACCCGGCCGAGAGGAGCGAGTAGGGACCCGCGCCCGTGTCCCCGAGGAGGACCGTGACGTCCCGCGCGCGGAGCGACAGCTCCTCGGCCGCGATCTGGGCGAGGACGGTGCGCGTCCCTGTGCCGATGTCCTGGGTCCCGATCAGGACCTCGGCGGTCGCGTCGGGGTTCACCTTCACGACCGCGTGCGACGGCGGCGCGCCTCCCGCGGGCCAGACCTGGCTCGCCAGGCCGAGCCCCCGGAGCGAGGTCCCGCGGCGACCGAGCCGCGCGCGGCGCCTCCACCCGATCCGCGCGGCCCCGATCCGGTAGCACTCGCGGAGCCCCTTCCGGGTGTAGCGGAAACCTCGCGGGTCCCCGGGGGAGTAGTTCCGGAGTCGGACCTCGAGAGGATCGAGCCCACACGCCTCCGCGACCCGGTCCATCGCCCGCTCGAGCGCGAACGTCCCCTCGACATAGCCCGGGGCGCGGAAGGCCGTGTGGGGCCCGGTGTTCGTCCGGACCGGGACCTCCTCCGTCCGCACCGCGGCACATCGGTAGAGCGTGCGCGCCGGTCCCCCGACCGGCATGGGCCCGTCGGTCCCGTAGGCCCCGACGTCGCAGAGGGACCGGTGCTCGATCCCGAGGAGGCGGCCGTCCCGGCGCGCGCCGAGCCGGAGCGTTTGCACGGTCGCGTGACGGCACCCGGCGGCGAGGCTCTCCTCCGCGCGGGTGAGGAGGCACCGCACCGGTCGGCCCGTCCGGCGCGCCAGGAGCGCCGCGAAGACCGTGTACTTCCCACACTCGTTCTTCGCGCCGAAACCGCCTCCCATGAACGTCGAGATCACCCGCACCCGGTGGAGGGGGAGGCCCAGGGCCGCGGCCAGCTCCTTCCGGACTCCGAAGATGTGCTGCGTCGAGTCCCAGACGGTGAGGTGCTCCCCCTCCCAGCGCGCGACCGAGCCGTGCGTCTCGAAGGCCTGGTGGAGCGCGGCGGGGGTGCGGTAGGAGCCGGCGACAACGACCGGCGCGCCCGAGACGGCCTTTCGGGCGTTCCCCCGGGTGTAGACGGAGGGCTTCCCGCCCCTCGGAGCGGTCCCGGGATCGAGGACGGGCCGCCTCCGCGCGTACCGCACCCGGATCAGGTGCAGCGCGTCCTCGGCGGTCTCCTCGTCCTCGGCCGCCACCACCGCCACCTCGTCCCCGGCGTAGCGGACGGTCCTCTCAAGGAGGCGGGTCGTCCCGCCGTACCACGGGATCGCGGCAGCGTTCTCCTGCGTGAGGACGGCGCGGACGCCGTCGAGCGCGAGGGCGGCGCTCGCATCCACCGAGAGGACGCGCGCGCAGGCGTGAGGGGATCGGAGGATCCTCGCGTGGAGCATCCCGGGGAGCCCGACGTCCTGGGTGTAGATCGCGGCCCCCGAGGCCTTCGCCCGGCCGTCGAGCCGGGGGTGCGGCCTCCCGGCCACCCGGAGGCGCGCCCGGTCGTCCCACGGCGGCGAGGGATCCTCCTCGACCACCTCGGTCCTTTCGCGGAGCTTCCCCTCGATCTCGACCTGGGAGCGGCGGACGCGCTTCATCGGCGGCGGCGGCGTGAGAGGGCCGCGACGGCGCGGAGGATCTTGGGGTAGGTCCCGCAGCGGCAGAGGTTCCCCTCGAGGGCCTCGAGGGTCTCCGCGCGGGTCGGCCGGGGGTTTCGCGCCAGCAGGGCGCGGACGGCCATCACCTGCCCCGGCGTGCAGAAGCCGCACTGGAGCGCGTCCTCGGCCACGAAGGCCTCCGCGACGGGATCGGGCCGCTCGGGGGAGCCGGCCC
>JAKEIC010000220.1 GCA_022614695.1 Planctomycetales bacterium
GCCCAGGCCGGGAAGCTCGGGCCGCAGGAGGCGGCCGCCCTCCGGGGCGAGTTCGAGGCCTTGCCTGCCGGGTCCCCCTCGCGGCCCGCGCTCGCGGTGACGGTGGCGCGCGCGCTCGGCGACGGGGCGGGGCTCGCGGGCTTCCTCGACTCGCTCCCCCGCGAGGAGGAGCCGAGGATCCGGTCGTCGGTGATCCGCGCCCTCGACGCCGCGCCGACCGAGCCCTACCGCGCGTTCCTGCTCCGGGTCGCGGGGGAGGAGAAGGACGCGGACGTGCTGCAGGAGGCGTGGGACAAGGACCGGGTAGCGACCCTCTCGACGCCCGAGGCCGCGGCCCGCCTCGTCGCGGCGATCGAGCCGCGGGTCGGCCGCGGCGACCTGTCCCCGGAGGTCCGGGGCCTCGGCTACCGGGCCGTGGCGCTCGCCGGCCAGCTCGCCACGGCCGAGTCCTCGGCGGCGCTCGCCCGCGCCGCCGCGGCCGAGAGGTCGCCCGCCCTCGCGGCGCTCGCCTCCTCGCTCCAGAAGCTCGTCGCGGCCGGGAACGCCACCACCGCCGGGGTCGGGGACGCCTGGAAGCGCGCCCGCCTCGCTCTCCGGACGGAGCCCGTGGCGGACGCGCCGGCGGGCCGTTGACGCCGGAGGTGGCAGCGTTAGGATCGCACCCCCGCCTCGGAAGGGAAACACCATGAGGCTACTCTGCCTCGCCGCCGCGGCGGTCCTCGCCGGCGCCGGGACGGCGTCCGCGCAGGAGTTCGATCGCGCCGCCGACAAGGGCGCGGCACGGACCGTCTTCTTCCAGTTCGGGGGCTACTTCGACGACGCGACGTCGGCGCTCGAGGTGGACTCCATCACGACGACGGGCACGCCCGGGCCCGACAACACGAGCGACGCGAACCGGCGGATTGACTACCAGGTCCGCCACCAGCTCCTCGCCGCCGCGATCGGCATCGTGGCCAAGCCGAAGGAGGCGAAGGGGCTCGAGGCCTCCCTCTCCCTCCTCCTCGGAAGCATGTCCACGGTCCTCTCGGAGAGCGCCGAGGAGGGCTCGATCTACAACCCGAACCCCGGGGACGGCAACTTCAACGACGCCGCGACGGACGACGGGTCGTTCGTTTTCGGGGTGCTGCTGCGGGGGCACTACCTCATCGAGAACAAGGCCTTCGTCGGGATCCAGTACTCGTTCGTGACGGGCGAGTCCGAGTTCAACGACGAGCCGTTCTTCGACAACCTCGTCGACGGCGAGTACTCGTTCACCCGGCACCGGATCCAGCTCTTCGGCGGCGCGAAGGTGGGGCCGGCCATGCCCTACGTCTCGATCGGGTTCCTCCTCTACGAGTCAAACGCGGACCTGCAGGACGCCGACGACCCGACCCCAGACACATGGGACGCCGACTTCTCGCCCGAGGGGCAGTTCAAGCTGGCGATCGGGCTTGAGGGGAACGACGGGGGGGGAGTCGTGGGCCGGATCGAGCTGATGCTCCTCGCGGAGACGGGCGTGGCCGTGTTCGCCGTGGTCCGGATATAGGCCCGGCCGTGACGCGCGCCGCCGTCGGCCTCCTCCTCCTCGCGTTCCTCGCCGCGCCGTCGGCCCTCGCCGGCGAGCCCGCGCCGCCCGCCCAGGAGGCGGGGGGCGGCGCCCCCGAGTTCCGTTCCTCGGACGATCCGTCCGCCCCGGCCTCCAAGAAGAAGAAGTCGAAGAAGAAGGCGAGCGCCGGCCCCGCGCTCGACCTCGGGGCGGGCCTCGGCTACGAGTACAACCCCTTCCACCTCACCCCCTCCGCCCTGCGGGACCTCCGGGACGACCGCGCGGCGGACCGGGCCTCGGGCCGCTTCGACGACATGGACTCGCCCGACGATTTCGTGCTGCGGGCCGGCGCGGCCGGCGGGTACCGGTTCGGCAAGAAGAGCGGGAGCCGGCTCGACGTCGAGCTGGAGCCGGCGGTCCGCCTCTTCCTCGAGAACTTCCGGCTCTCCTACTTCGAGGCCCAGGCGCGGGTCTCCCAGGAGCTGTCGAAGTCCTCCGAGCTGCGGCTCTCGCTCGGCTACGTCCCGGAGCGGTTCCGGCGGAACTCCTTCGCGGACGGGATTGACGAGGACGGGAACGGATCCATCTCGGACTCCGAGCGCCGCTACAGGCCGCTCCGGGACACCTACGGCGGGGGGCGGCTCGCGTTCCGGTGGGACTACGGGGAGAAGCCCGCCAACACGGTGGAGATCTTCGCGGGCGCCGTCGCGCGGGCCTACCGCGAGCCGTTCGAGGAGAGGAGGGAGTGGGTGCTCGAGGCGGGGATCGAGGCCACGTTCCGGGGCACGGAGACGAGCGGCACGCGGCTCTCGTACCGCTATGCGCGGGGCTGGAACCCGCCGCACCGGGAGGTGCTCCTGGTGGACGAGGACCGCTACGACCTCGACTTCAACGGGGACGGGGACATCGTGGACCAGGATGTGCGGAGCGTGCAGCGCGTCAACCGCACGACCAACGACCACGAGGCCCTGGTCCGCTTCTTCTGGGAGACGGACCCCAAGCGGTCGGTCGGGGGACTGCTCGGGTTCGGGCTCCGCGTGCGCGAGTACGCCTCAGGCGAGCCCTACGACCGGGACCACCGGGGGCGGTGGGACTTCCGGCTGGGGGGCCGCTTCGCGCTCGAGTTCGCGCTCGGCCGCGGGGCCTCGCTCGTGCTCGGACCCTGGGGGGAGATCCAGCTCCGGTGGCGGGAGGGGAAGACGCTCGACAAGACCAAGGTGGACTACGCCTCGGGCGGGGTCCTCGGCCTCGTCCGCGTGGGGTTCTGAGGGCCCCGAAGGTGCGGCGCCGCAAGCGCGTCCTCTTCGGCGGCTACGCCCCGGTCCACTTCGTCTGCTTCCGGCCGGTCTGGGAGAGGCTCCGGCGCCGCGGGGACATCGAGTTCCTGTTCACGGGCGGCCGCCGGATCGAGGGGCGCGACGGGCGCGTGAGGAACGACCTGCGGGGCATGTACGGCCCGTTCGGGGTCCCGCCGCGGTCCTGGGTCCCCCTCGGGCGGCTCCCGCGGATCTCGGCCGACGCGTCCGTCTCCGCCTTCTCCTCGGGCTACTTCCCGGGGCGACCGGGCACGCGGGTCGAGATGTTCCACGGGGTCTCTTTCCGGAACATGTCCATGCGGGACCGGGAGAAGGTGCGGGGCTACGACGCCCTCTTCGTCGTCGGCCCCTACATGATGAGGACGGTCCGGCGGCGCCGGATGCTCGCGCGCGGCGGCCCGCGGGCGCTCCCGATCGGGTTCCCGAAGCTCGACCCGCTCGTGGACGGGAGCCTGGACCGGGCGGCGATCCTCCGGCGCCTCGGGCTCTCGGGGCGCCGCCCGGTCCTCCTCTACGCCCCGACGGGGGCGAAGCAGAACTCGCTCGAGACGATGGGGGAGGAGGTGATCCGCCGCCTCAAGGCCACCCGGCGCTACGATCTCCTCGTGAAGCCTCACGACCACCCGAAGAATCCGATCAACTGGTTCCGCCGCCTCCGGCCCCTCACGGACGCCCACACCCGCGTCGTGCGCGACTTGGACATCGTGCCGCTCTTCTTCGTGGCCGACCTCCTCCTCTCCGACGCCTCGTCGGCGGCGATGGAGTACTCGCTCCTCGACCGGCCGATCGTCTTCCTGGACGTCCCTCGCCTGCTCGCGGCGGTGCGCGGGAAGGGGATCCCCCTCGACCTCGGGACGTGGGGGCGGCGCGGGGGCGTGACGGCGCGGACGCCGGCCGAGGCCGTCCGGTGCGTCGCCCGGGCGCTCGCGAACCCCGGCCGGGGGAGTCGGATCCGGCGCGCGATGGCGGGTGACCTCTTCTATGCGCCCGGAGGCGCGACGCAGCGCGCGGCGGACGCCCTCCTCGGGATCCTCGGGCTTCCGGCGGAGGCGCCATGACCGGGGCCCCGGGCCGCCCCCCGCGCTTCGTTCGCCGGCTCCGGCGCGACGGCCGCCGCCTGCGCGGCCTGGCGGGGCTCCTCGCGCCCCACGCGCGGGCCGAGCGCCGCCTCCTCGCGGGCGGGGCCGCCCTCGCGCTCCTCCTCGTGGCCCTCCGGATGGCGCAGCCGTGGCCGCTCAAGTGGGTCTTCGACTCGCTCGCCGGCCATCCCGCGCCGGCGCTGGCCGCGGCGAGCGTCGCATTCCTGATCCTCACGGCGCTGGCGGCCGCGGCGGAGTTCGGCGAGAGGCTCGTCCTCGCCGCCGCGGGGAACCGGATGGTCCACGCCCTCCGGACGGCCCTCTTCGGGCACGTCCTCCGCCTCCCGCTCTCCTTCCACGAGAGGCGGGGGACGGGGGAGCTCCTCACGCGGGTCGTCTCCGACACGGCCCGCCTGCGGCAGGGCGTGAACGGGCTGCTCGTGCGGGGGGCCCAGAGCGTCCTCCTCTTCGTCGCGACGATCGCGGTCCTGCTCTTCCTCTCGCCCCTCCTCGCCCTCGTCGCCGCGGGCACGGTGCTGGCGGCCGTGCCGCTCCTCACGCGGACGGGGCGCCGGATCCTGCGCGCCGCCCGCCGCCAGAGGAGCCGCGAGGGGCGCCTCGCCGGCGTGGTGGAGGAGTCTCTCCTCGGTGTGCGGGAGCTGCAGGCGTTCCGGCCGGCGGGCCCCCCGGACCCCCGGTTCGAGGGGGCCAACCGCAAGAGCCTGCGGGACGAGCAGAAGCTCCGGCGGCTCGAGGCGCTGCTGCTCTTCCGGATGGAGACCCTCCTCGCGGTCGGGCTCTGCGCGGTGCTCTGGCTCGGGACCCGGGAGGTCCGGGCGGGCGGCCTCACGGCCGGCGACCTCGTGCTCTTCCTCTCCTACGTGACGGCGCTCCAGAGGCCGTTCCTCCAGATCGGGAGGCAGGCCGCCCGGACGGGCAAGACGCTCGCCTGCTCGGAGAGGCTCCGGAAGGTCCTCGGGCGCGCCCCGGGGATCGCGGATGCGCCGGGGGCCGTGCCGGCGGACGGGCTCCGGGGCGAGATCGCGTTCGAGGCCGTCCGGGTCAGGATCCCGAAGCGGCGGCGCGGGGGACGGAAGCGGGCTCTCCACGACGTGGCCCTGCGGGTCTCCGCCGGCGAGCGGGTCGCGATCTGCGGCCCGAACGGGGCGGGGAAGTCGACGCTGCTCCGGCTGGTGCCGAGGCTCCTCGACCCGCGAGAGGGCCGGGTCCTCCTGGACGGACGCGACGCGCGCGAGTACCGGGTCGCCGAGCTGCGGCGCGCGGTGAGCGCGGTGTTCCAGGAGGAGGCCTTCTTCGGCCTCTCGGTGCGGGACAACATCGCGCTCGCGCGACCCGAGGCGACGGAGACGGAGGTCGCGGGAGCGGCTCGCCGCGCGCGCCTGGACGGGCTCCTCTCGCGGCTCCCGAAGGGGCTCGGGACGAGGCTCCGGCGCCGCGGGGGGCTCCTCTCGGCCGGGGAGCGGCAGAGGCTCGCCGTCGCCCGGGCGCTCCTCCGGGACGGCCGGATCTGGCTCCTCGACGAGCCGACGGCCGGCCTCGACGCGGAGTCGGCCGGGGCGCTCGAGGACCTGCTCCTCTCGGCGACGGAGGGGCGTACGGCGCTCTGGGTCACGCACGACCGGGAGACCGCCGCCCGCCTCGGGCGCGTCCTCTGGCTCGAGGAGGGGCGCCTCGTCTACGACGGCCCCGCGGCGGGGCTCGACGCGGCGCTCGCCATTCACGCCCAGAAGGGGGCCTGACATGGGCCGGGCCGTCACTCGGGCGGTGATCCTCGCGGCGGGCCAGGGGACCCGGCTCGGGCCGGCGGCGGAGGGGCGGCCCAAGATCCTCCTCGACATCGGGGGGAAGCCCCTCCTCGAGCGCACGCTCGAGACCCTCGCCGACGCCGGTCTCGGGAACGTGACGGTCGTGGTCGGCTGGAAGGCCGAGGAGGTGCGGGCCGCCCTCGGCCGCCGGGGGGAGTGCGTCGAGAACCCGGACTATGCGGCGACGAACAGCTTGCAGTCCCTCTGGTATGCGAGGGAGGCCCTCCGCGGCGGGGCCGTGGTCCTGAACGGCGACACGTTCCTCGACCCGGAGATCCTGGACCGGCTGCTGCGCGCCGGTCCGGACGCGCTCGCCTACGACTCGACCTCGGGCTCGGGGCGCGAGCACATGAAGGTCGTCCTCCACGAGGGGCGGGTCGCGACGCTCGGGAAGGACCTCCCACCGGCCCAGGCGGCAGGCGAGAACGTCGGCGTCTTCGTGCTCTCCCCGAACGGCGCGCGGGTCCTCGTCGAGAAGGCCGACGCCCTCGTGCGCGCGGGCCGTCGCGAAGCGTGGGTTGCGGAGGCCGTCCAGGCGACCGCGGCCGAGGTGCCCATCCGGGGCGTGGACGTGGCCGGGCTCCCGTGGGCGGAGATTGATTTTCCCTTCGACCTCGAGCGCGCGCGGAACGAGGTGTGGCCCGCGATCGAGAAGCGCCGCCGGCGGAAGCCCCTCCGATTGGCGGCGGCGGCGGCGATCGGCGCGGCGATGGTCGCGAGCGTGGGGTTCGGCCTCTGGTCGTGGGCGCGGCCGGCCCAGCTCTGGGAGAGCGTCGTACCGGAGGCTGTCGAGAAGACACAGAGGACGTGGATCACCCTCCCCGACGGGCGCCAGAAGTGGTGGAGCGCGCCGGGGGGCGCGGGCGTCGAGGTGGAGCTGGAGGGGCCGGAGCAGGTCCGGCTCGAGACACGCCTCCTCCTGGCGGCGACGACCGGGGAGGAGGGCGAGAAGTACGCCGTCGAGATCCGCCTGGACGGGAAGCCGGTGGACTGGGCCGTCCTACGCGCGAGCCCGGATCCCGAGGCGGCGCTTGAGGGGGCGCGCGTCGGCGACAGGGACCGGACGGACGTGACGGTCCCCGCCGGGCGCCACCGGCTGCGGGTGGGACTGGTCGCCGGCGACCCGCGGACGCTCCTCGTGAGGATCCGGCGGCCGGAGTCGCCGAGGTAGGGCGGGAGGAGGACCCGATGCGCTGGATCCTGGGGGCGGCGGTCGTGGCGGGGTGCGCGGGCGCTCACGCCCCGGACTGGAAGACGGTCGCCTTCGAGGGCGCCGAGCCCGTCACGCTCACCGTGAAGACGGACAAGCAGAAGTGGTGGGTGGGGACCGGCGGGGAGCGGCGGGAGGTCGCGGTCCCCGGCCCGTGCGAGGTCCGCGTGGACGTCCGGCTCCTCCTCCCGGGCGGCGAGGAAAGGAAGCTCCCCTACACCTTCGAGGCGCTGCTCGACGGCGCCGCCGCCGGGCGGAAGGAGGGCAAGGCCACGCCCGACCCGGACGCCCGCTTCCCCGACGCCGTCGTCGGGGACCGGGACTCGCTCTTCCTGCGCGTCCCCGCCGGGCCGCACCGTGTCGGCGTGCGGCTGGCCGGAGGGGAGGGGAGGAGGTTCCTCTTTCGGATCCGGCGGGCGGAGCCGCCCGCGGAGAGATAGGCTCGCGGCTCGCCCACCTTCCCGGCGGACGATGCCCGCCGGTCCGGATGGCGGTCTCGTCAGACCCGGCGCGCCCACCCGAACCGCAGGTGCCGGAGCCTCCAGAAGAAGAGCGAGAGGAGGTGCAGCCCGTACAGGGCCATCACCTTCCCCCCGAGCTTGCTCTCGCCGTGGATGCGGTCGCGGAAGACGAACGGGACCTCGCGGCGCGAGCGGTAGTTCCCCTTCACGAAGATCTCGAGGCCGATCTTGAAGCCCTTCGCGTCGAGGGCGACTCCCTCGATCACGCCCCTCCGGAGGAAGAAGAACCCCGAGGTCGCATCGCGGACGCGGGTGACCGGCTTCGCGACGAGGCCGCCCATCCGCGAGAGGAACCGCCTCTTCCACGGCCAGTCCTCGACGCCGCCCCCCCGGACGTAGCGGCTCCCGACCGCGAGGTCGGCGCCGCCCTCCACGATCGCGCGGACCATCTCCGGGACCACCTCCGGCGGGTGGGAGAGGTCGGCGTCCATCACGCCGAGGATCTCGCCCCGGCACGCCCCGAAGCCGTCCATCACGGCCGGCGAGAGGCCCCGCGGCCCCTCGCGCCGCAGCGCCCGGCCCCCGATCCCCGCCGCCCGGATCCCGGCCTCGGCCGCGTCGGCGGTCCCGTCCGGGCTCTTGTCGTCGGCCACGATCACCTCGAGCGGGAAGCCGGCTCCCTTCATCGCCGCCGCGAGCCGCGGGATCAGGAGCTCGACGTTCGGCCGCTCGTTGTAGGTCGGGACGACGACGGAAACGAGGGAGGGTGCGGGCACGGGGCCCTAGTCGCCGTCGCGGGGCATCCCCTCGTCCGGATCCGAGCCTCCTCCGGGGGGCGTGGTCGGCGCGGGCGGGACGGCCGGGGCCGGGGACTCTCCCGAGGGGAGAGGCGATCCGCCGAGGGCCTCCCACGCCGCCCGGAAACCCGGGTCGCCCGCGAGGGACCGGAAGACCCCGTCCTCGGCCACGTCCTCGGCCGGAGGCCGGCGGTATCCCCGCGCCGCGGCGTCGCGCAGGGCCTGGAGGATCCCCGGCACCCACGGGTCACCCGGGGCGAGGCGGCCCGGGACGTTCTTCGCCTTGAGCACCGCGAGGATGTAGCGGAATTCGCCCGTCTCCCGGATCGAGCGGAGGTCCCCGTCCTCGCACATCCACGCCTCGCCGTCGTAACCGTCCTGCGCGGTCACGACCGCCCGGAGAGCGGCGAGCGCCTCGCGCCGCCTGCCCCAGAGGGCATAGGCGCACGCGACGTTGTAGCCGGCGTTCGCCCAGTCGCCCTCGCGCCGCCGGAACAGCTCCTGGAACTCGTCAATGGACTTCTGGTAGTCGCGGCGGTGGAGGTACGCCATCGCGAGGGAGAAGCGCTTGCCCGGGTCGGGCAGGCCGGTCCGCACCGACCCGGCATCCCGGGCGAGCTCCGCGATCGTCTGATTGAGACGGTCCGGGAAGCCGAGGCGGAACTCGGCGGCGACGATGTCGGAGAGCATCTGGTCCGTGGCCGCGGCCCTCTCGCGCCGACCGGCGTACGCGGCGGCGATCGTCTCGAGGGCGTCACGGGCCGCCGCCGCCTCGGGAGTCCCCGGAGCCGCGACGTCCCCGAGGGCGAGGACGGCGCTCCGGGTGACGTGGATGTCGCCGGCCCTGAGGGTTGCGAGGGCAACCCGGCAGAGGGTCGGGACTGCCGACGGCCCGAAGCGCCTGAGCCCCTCGAACTGACCGGCGTAGGACCCGCCGCCGTTCGCGCCCCTCAGGAGCGGCTGGATCTCCTCGGCCAGGACCTCGTGGCCCGCGTCGGCCGCGAGGGCCGCGAGGGGCGCGGTCGCCGGATCCGATCCCTCGGCCACGGTCCGGATCGCGTTCGCCCCCTCGCGACCGAGCCTCGCCAGGGCCCGCAGCGCCTCCCGCGCCGCCATGAGGTCGGGGGGCGGCTGCGTGCCGACCGTGGCCGCTTCGCGGACGAGGAGCTCGCGCAGCGGCCCGATCGCCACCGGGTCCCCGATCATCCCGAGGACCTCGGAGGCGACCGCGCGGACGACGACGTCGGGGTCCCGGAGGGCCTTGGCCAGCGCGGGGATCGCGGCCTTGCCGCGCGCGACGAGGGCGAGCCCCGCCTCCGCCCGGTCCACGTGCCGGCGCGCGCCGAGCTTCGTGACGAGGGACTCGAGGCTCTCCGCCCCCTCGTCCTCGGCGCCGGAGGGAGCCGCAGCGGCCGCGAGGAGCCCCGCGACGCCCAGGGCCGCGAGGAATGGCACGCGCACGATCCTGCATTGTAGGGGGCGGCAGTCGGCCCTCACAAGCCCGCTGCCGGGCGGTCCGTCCCGCCTGCGGTCGCGCGTGAGAGGGCCTCGCGGACGAACCGCCGGTCCGCCCGGGAACTGCCCACCGTGAGCGCGAGGGCGGCGAAGACGCCCGCGAAGATCGCCCCGCCCGCGGCCACGCGGCCCGGCTCCCCGGGCGGGGCCTCGGCGCACCCCGCCGCCCAGGTGGCCGCGAGAGCGCCGGCGGCGGGCGCGAGCCCCCGGAGCGCC
>JAKEIC010000221.1 GCA_022614695.1 Planctomycetales bacterium
CGACAAGTCCCCGCCTCCGTCGGCGCCGCTCGGCGACGCCGCGCGGGCGCGGAACCTCCTTCGGCTCTTCCGCTCGGCCGTGAAGGCCCGTCTCGCGGGGGTGCCGGTCGGCCCGCGCGACGCCGCGAGGGTGGGGCGGGCCTACGCGCGACTGCGGCCGGGGGTGGGCGAGCGGCTGCGGCGGCGCACGACGCCGTTCGCGGTCCGGGTCCACGCCCTGCTCTGGAGCCGCGCCGCCGATCGCACCGTTCGTCCGACGGCCCCTCGGCGGGCTTGAGACGGCGCGAGCGGACGCGGTACGATGGCCCCGCGACCCGGGTCGCGCGGCGGAGGGAACTTGCCTCGGCTCAAGCTGGTCGTCGCCAACAAGGTCGTCGAGTACCACGACCTGAAGGACCGCACCCTCATCGGCCGCAGCCGCACGGCCGACGTGCTGCTCGCGGACCCCTCGGTCTCGCGCGAGCACGCGCTCATCGTCCGCGAAGGCCCGAGCTGGGTGGTCTCGGACCTCGGGAGCGCGAACGGGATCTCGGTCAACCGGCAGAAGGTCACGCGGGCGAACCTGGTCGAGGGGGACCTCGTCTCGATCGGCGACGCGGTCCTCGTCTTCACGCACGAGCAGCTCGGCGTCGCTCCCGACCGCGAGGTCGAAGTGGGCTCGGCGGAGCCGATCCCCGAGGGGGCGGAGTGGGAGGCGGCCCGCGACCTCGGGTTCAAGGTGAAGGCCGCCCCGGACGTCGTGGAGGCCCTCGGGGAGAAGGTGCGGCGGCTCGTCCGGCGCTCCTGTCTCGGGGAGGAGGAGGCCCAGTACCTCCACATGGCCATCCTCGAGGCCCTCTCGAACGCGCTGCGGCACGGAAGCCAGGGCGCCCCGGAACCGCGATTCTCCCTGCGGCTGGCGCGACTCGAGAACCGCGTCGTCTGCCGCGTGCAGGACGACGGCCCGGGCTTCGACTTCCGCAAGGCCCTCGAGATCGGCCGGCGCGGCGACGCGATCCGCGCCGCGCGGGACCGCTACGAGGCCGGCGGAGTGGGCGGGCTCGGGATCATGCTCATGGTGAAGTGCGTGGACCTGCTCGAGTTCAACGAGAAGGGCAACGAGGTGACCCTCACCAAGTGCCCGGGCGACGTGTTCCGGACCGCCACGATCTACGGCGGTCTCGGGTTCACCCCCGAGGAGCTGCCGAAGCCGCGGCCGCGCTAGCTCGCGTTATTCGCGCTCCGGTCGTGCCGTCGCGCGAATAGTGCGAGCTAGAACAGCGGGCTGAACAGGTAGAAGAAGCTCTCGAGGACCCGCGGCCAGAGGCCGCGCTTCTTCCACTCCCGGTGGACCACCTCGCGCGAACGGCGGAGGTCCTCCTCGAACGCGGACTCCATCCGCGCGGCCAGCGTCGGGTCGAGCGCGAGCACGGTCAGCTCGAGGTTGTGGAGCATGCTCATGTGGTCGAGGTTGTAGGAGCCGACGGTGCACCAGAGCGAGTCAATGATCGCCGTCTTCGCGTGCAGGACCGGCCCCTCCCACTCGAAGATCCGGACCCTGCGGCGGAGCAGCACCCCGAAGAGCGCCCGCGAGGCGTGGCGGATGCCGGGGACGTCGGTCGTGGCGGGGACGAGGACGCGGACGTCCACGCCGCGGCGGGCGGCCCCCCGCAGCGCCCGGACGAACCGGGGCGCGGGGACGAAGTAGGCGTTGCTCACCCAGACGCGCCTCTCCGCGGTCCGGATCGCGCGGAGGAAGGCCCGGCCGATCGAGCGCCGACCGCGCCAGCGCTCGGCGCCCAGGGCGGCGGCCGGGATCCCGCCGGCCGCCGGCGGGGGGATCGCGGGCGGACGGTCCAGGGGCGCGGCTCGCACCTCCTTCTTCCAGGTCCTCGAGAACATCTCGACGAGGTCCCACACGACCGGGCCCTCGATCCGCACGGCCGCGTCGTGCCAGCCGAGCCCGCCCCGCGCGGGGGCGTCGTAGGCGCGCGCGATGTTCAGGCCGCCGACGAAGGCGACCCGGCCGTCGGCCACGAGGAGCTTCCGGTGGTCCCGGCGGCGGATGCTGAAGCCGCGGGCCCAGGGGCGAATGGGGTGGTACTCGAGGACCCGGACGCCCGCCTCCTCGAGCGTCTGGAAGAACTCGTCGGGCGTGTCGAGGGACCCGACGGAGTCGTAGAGGACCCGCACGGCCACCCCGGCCCGGGCGCGCTCGGCGAGCGCGCCTGCGAACCGGCGGCCCGTGTCGTCGTCCGCGAACGTGTAGACCTCGAGGAGGACCGACGCTCGCGCGCCCGAGATCGCCTCGAGCATCCGGGGGTACGCTTCGGCCCCGTCGCGGAGGAGCTCCACGCGGTTCCCGGGCCGGACGAGCCGGGGATCGAGGCCGAGTTCGAGCACGGTCTCTTATTATCAAGGACGTGGACCCCGATCGCCGGCCATGGCCCTGGTGGGGACGAGGGCTCGCGCTCGCGGCCGTCTTCGAGGCGGCCACCCTCGTCGCCCGGTTCGGGCTCGGCTGGAAGTCCCGCGCCGTCGTCCAGCCCCTGACATTCGGGCTCCGGATCCACCACGGCTACTTGGGGGCCGCGCTCTTCCTCGCGCTGCCCCTCCTGCCGAAGCGCTGGAGGTCCTGGGCGGCGGCGATCGCGGTCGGCCTGGTCCTCTCCGACCTGGCGCACCACTTCCTGGTGCTCTGGCCGATCACCGGCCACCCGGACGGCTAGTCGCTCTTCGCCGCGTCCTCGGGCTTCTTCTCGCCCTCGGCCTTCTTCTTCTCCGCCTCCTCGGCCCGCTTCTTCGCGCGCTCGACGATCATCTCGGCGGCCTTCGACTTCGCCTGGTCCACGCTGCCGGAGACGGCGCTCGCGGGGACGATCATGCCCCCGCCGATCGCGACCTGCATCCGCCGCATGATGCGCGCGAGGTTCATCCCCGACTCCTCCTCGTCCTCGGTCCCCGGGTCCACGGTCGTGAGGACGCCGATCACCTGACGCGCGGGCGTGAAGACGAGCAGCCCGTTGGCGCCGAGCGAGCCGTCGAGCGTCCACGCGGTCCGGGGCTTCGAGATCTTCCCCGACACGCGCGCGCTCGTGGCGAAGGGGGCGAAGTCGTAACCCTTCCCCAGCCGGGACACCGCGAAGACCTGGTCCCCGATCGCGGGCTTGCCCCCCTCCGCGAGCGAGAGGGCCGGCAGCTTCCGCTCTCCGAGCCCCTCGACCTGGATGAAAGCGACGTGGAGCTTCGAGTCGGTCGCGACGAGGAACGCCTCGTACTCCTTGTCCTCGCGCTCGACGATCACCTTCATGTCCTGGACGCTCCGCTTGCTCTGCATGTTCATCCCGCGGATCCGCATCCCGCCGAGGCCTCCCCCCTGGGACGAGAAGTGGGACTCGGAGAGGATGGCGAGCCCCGAGGCGTCCACGACCGCCGCCTGGAACTCCTCGCGGGACTCCTCGTCCTGCGACTGCCCCATGAAGCTCATCTCGGTCCGGATCACGGCCCGCACGGTCACGATCGAGGGGGAGATCTTCTCCACCGCCTCGCGCAGCCTTTCGCCCTGCTCGTCCGCCCGCCCCGGCGACGTCGCCGCCGCGAGAACGAGGGCCGAGATCCCGCCCGCCAAGAGTCTCCGCGACATCGCCCGCCTCCTTCCGCCGCCCCGCGGGCGGCCGCGAACTACTTGGTCCGACTGAGGGCCGCCCAGTCCGGCTCGACGAGGACGAAGTGAGTCTCGAACCCCCGATGGACGAAGAGCTTCACCACCCTCGGCTTCTCCTGCTGGACCGTTGCGGTCACCTTCTCGAAGGAGGCGACGTCCGTGACGGGAGTCCCGTTCACCGACGTGAGCACGTCGTCCGTGTGCAGACCCGCGACGTTGGCGAAGCTCCCCCGCGTCACCTCGGAGACGACCACGCCCGTGCGGTCCGCCCCCCAGTGGCGCTTCGTGCGGTCCTCGAAGACCAGGTCCCGGACCGAGTATTCCAGCTCCTTGTCGCGGGCCATCTTCGCCTCGCCCGCGGGCATCGGGGGCTTCTCGAGGACGACGCGCAGCGCCGTCTTCCTCCCGTCGCGCAGGACCGAGAACTCGACGGGCTTCCCGATCGAGTAGTCCTCGAGGCGGCGCTTCAGGTCCGCCGAGTCCTGGGGCCGGTAGGCGTCGAGGGCGTCCCCCTCGAGGGCGGTCAGGATGTCGCCGGCGCGGAGCCCCGCCTTCGCGGCCTCGGTCCCCTCGTGGACGAGCGTCACCCGGAACCCCTTCGTCCCCGGGACCCCGAGCGCCTCGGCCACCTTCGGCGTGCAGACCTGCGTCTCCACGCCGAGCCAGGGCTTGCTCAGCTCCCCCTGCGACGTCTTGGGCTTGTCCTCCTTCACCTCGACGACCGTGAGGATCCGCTCGCGGTCGCGGCGCACCTCGACCGAGAAGGACTTCCTGTCCTTCACGGCGGCGATGGCCTTGCGGAAGGAGGCGAGGTCCGTGATGGCGGACTCCCCCACCCGGGTCAGGACGTCGCCCGACTGCAACTGCGGCCGCGCTTCCTCGACGGGGAAGCCGGGGCGGACGCCCGTCAGCACGACGCCGTTCTGGTCCGGGTAGCGGCGCGAGAGGGCCATCGGGCCGGTGATCCCCTGGATCGTGATCCCGAGGCGGCGGAACTCGTCCTCCTCGCCGGTGAACCGCTCCATCTTCGCGACCGTGGGGGCCGCCGTCGCGACCTGCCCGTCGCGCTCGTAGCGGATCTCGACCGCCTTCCCGATGGGGAGGTCGGCGATCTGCTGGTAGAGGACCGGCACCTGCTCGAAGAACCTCACGTCGGTCGCCGTGGGTCCGATCGCGAGGACGACGTCGCCCGCCCGGAGCCCGGCCTGGGCGGCGGGGGAGCCGGGCAGGACGCTCGAGACCAGGGCGCCCCCGTCGCGACCGAGCTTGCTCACGGGCAGGAACGCCACCCCGAGCCAGCCGCGGCGGATCTCCCCGTGGGCCACGGCCTGGTGGATCGCCCTGCTGACGAGGAGGCTCGGTGTGGCGAAGCCCACGCCCGAGCCGCCGCGCGTGTTGATGCCGACGACCTCCCCCCGGAGGTTCACGAGGGGCCCGCCGGAGTTCCCGGGCAGGATCAGCGCGTCGTGCTGGATCCAGCGGGTGAACATCCCCGTCGCCTCGCCCCCGATGTCGAGCTGCTCGACCTGGGTGCCGGTGAAGTCGGTGAAGACGCGCTTCGTGTGCGAGACGATCCCCTGCGTCATCGAGGAGGAGAGCGCCAGCGGGTTCCCCATCGAGAGGACGATGTCCCCCACCCGGAGCTTCTCCGAGTCTCCCACCGTCGCGAACGGGAGCGGCTCGTCCTTCACGCGCTTGTCGAGCCGGAGCCGGAGGACCGCGAGGTCCGCCGCCGGGTCGAGGGCGACCACGCTCGCCTCGAGCACCTCGCCGGTCGGGAGAGTGCACTGGATGCGCTCGGCGTCGCCGGCCACGTGGTAGTTTGTGACGACGAGGCCGTCCGGCCCGACGATGACGCCCGACCCGGCCCCGAGCCCGCGCTGGATGCGGCCGCCCGAGTACATCTTGGCGACCACGCCCACGTTCACGAGCGCGGGGTAGACCTTGCTCTTCGCGAACTCCAGGTCCGCGCGCAGGGCGTCCCGGGCCGAGTCCTGGGCGAGCACGGGGGCGGCCGCGAGGACGGCGGCCCCTAGGCCGACGGGCGCGAGAGAGGCGAGGGAGAGAGGGCGAACCACCGGTCTTTCCTCCTGGGTGTCCGGAAGACGACGGCCCACGAGGCGCGCCGGTTCCCTACTGACGAGTAAACGACCGGCGCGCTCCCGGGGCGGGGCGGGATGATAGCGGCACGGGGCGGGCCTGGCGACTCCCGTCCCGCTACGGGCGCGATCAAGTGCGCTCGGCCGTGGATTCCCTTCGCCGCCGCCCGACACCCGCGCTAGACTCCGGCGCGCCAGCCATGCCTTTCGTCCGGATGACTTCCGACGTCGGGTTCTTTCGCGAGTACAAGGACTACCACCGCATCTGGGCCGCCCGCCTCAAGAAGGAGGAGAACGAGCGGGCGGCGGCCGTGGCGACGCGCGCTCTCGCGAAGCTGCGGAGGGAGAAGCCCGTCCCCTGGACGCCCACGCGGCGAAAGCGGAAGGAGGCGAAGGAGCGCTCCCGCAAGCCCGCCTTCGACCGCAATTGGGCCTACCGGGAGCCGTGGGAGAGGGAGGTCGCCGCGACGCGGCCCCGACCGTACGCGCTGCTCACGCTCCGCGAGGTCAACCGCGCGTTCCCGCGCCTCGGCCGGAAGGGGAAGCGGCGCCTCCGGGCGCGCGTCGAGCAACTGGCCCTGAACCCGCGCCCCTCGAAGGCCCGGCGCGTCCCGCTCGAACCCGGCCGGCCCGAGGTGTGGCGGCTCGAGATCAACGACTACCGAGTCCTCTACACGACCGACCCGGCGAAGCGCGAGATCCTGCTCCTCGCCGTCGGGAGCGTGAAGAAGCTCTACGCGGACCCGGGGCGGCCTAGGGGATCCCGGCGCGGCGCAGGATCTCGGGGACGTGGCGCAGGTGCCTCGCGAGGTCGAAGCACTCGGCGAGCCCCTTCGTCCCCAGCCGGTCGCGGACGGCGGGGTCGGCCTCGAGGAGCGCGCGGAACTCGCCGCGCCTCTCGATCGCGGACATCGCGGCGGCCTGCACGCGGGCGTAGGCGTCCTCTCGCGTGAGGCCGGCCCTCACGAGCGCGAGGAGGACCTGCTCGGAGAAGACGAGCCCGCCGGACTGCTCGAGGTTCCTCTTCATGTTCTCGGGGTAGACCCGCAGGCCGCGGAAGACCTTCGCGCAGGTCTCGATCATGTGCCCGAGCGCGCAGCAGGAGTCGGGGAGGATCACGCGCTCGACGGAGCTGTGGGAGATGTCCCGCTCGTGCCAGAGGGCCACGTCCTCGAGGGCCGCCTGCGCGTAGCCCCGCAGCAGCCGCGCGAGGCCGCAGACCTTCTCGGACTGCACGGGGTTCCGCTTGTGGGGCATGGCGGAGGAGCCCTTCTGCCCCTCGGCGAAGGGCTCCTCCACCTCGCGGATCTCGGTCTTCTGGAGCCCCCGCACCTCGGTCGCGAACTGCTCGAGCGAGGCCCCCGAGATCGCGAGCGCGGAGACGAACTCGGCGTGCCGATCC
>JAKEIC010000222.1 GCA_022614695.1 Planctomycetales bacterium
AGGAGCCGCCCGTGGAGACCGGCCGGGAGGACCTCGGCCGACCGCACGACCCCGAGGCGGTAGGTCCCCTCGTCGCTCCCGGGCGCCGGGGGCCGGAGGGCGCGCCCCGTGAGCCCGATCAGCACCCCCGAAGGCTCGGGCCGCGCGATCCGCCGCGTGTCCACGCCCGCGTCGGTCGCGTCGAACACGTCGAGGATCTTGCGACGCCCGTCCGAGGTGCGGCGCAGCCCGGGGTGCGAGAGGTCCACTCCCGAGTCCACGACCCCGACCACGATCCCGCGCCCGTCCCACTCGGGGTGGTCGCGGACGAAGGCCGCCGCCCCCGTCTCCTCCTTCGGGAGGAAGCCCGCGCGGAGGTCCTCCGGCGGCTCCTGCGCCGAGGCCGGGAGCGCGGCGAGTGCGGCGAGGAGGATCGGGCGCCGGAGCGGGGCCACGCGACGGCGGATACTAACGCCCGCCGCCGAACGGCCAAAGGAGCCGCGTCGTCGCCTGCCCGTGCCGCGGAGGCTGCCCGGCGATGACCCGCCCCAGGTCGTCGCGGAGCTCGGCCGCCCCGGGGTAGCGGCGCCCCGGGGTGCGGGCCAGGCACCCGCGGATCACGCGCTCGAGGCCGCCGGGCACGTCGGGCTTCGACTTGGACACACGCGGGGGCTCCCCGCGATCCATCGCCGCGCGCAGCGCGTCGCGCGTCGCGAACCCGAAGGGGGGCGCGCCCGTCACCAGGGCGTGGAGCGTCGCGCCGAGCCCCCACAGATCGGTCGCGGGGCCCGGCTCGCCCGGCTCCGCCCCGATCAGCTCGGGGGCCGCGTAGGGGTTCGGGATCCCGGGCCGCGCGAGCCCGAACTCCGCGAGTTTGGGATAGCCCTCCGGATCGAGCAGCAGGTTCTCGGGGCGCACCGCGAGGTGGACCACCTGCCGCCGGTGCGCCTCGTCGAGCGCGTCCGCGATCTCGTGCGCGATCTCGGCCGCGCGCTTCCACGGGAGCGGGCCGCGCGCCAGCCCCTCCCCGAGGTTCCCTCCCTCGACCTGCTCGTAGGCGACCCAGAGGGCGAGGTCGGACCTGTCCGGCGCGCTGCCGCCCTGCTCCCACGCCTCGAGGACGTGCTGGATGGCGGCGTGCGCCAGGGGTCGCGCGGCCTCGACGCGGCCGCGGAGCACGTCCAACTCCTCGGGAGTGGCGTGCTGGCCGGCCATGAGGACCTTGAGCAGGACGGCGCTCCTCGTGACCCGGTGCCGGCCGCGATAGGCGATCCCGGTCGCATCGCGTCGGAGGGTGCCCTCGATCAGGTAGGCGGGCATCGGTGGGAGGACCTCGGCGGAATCATACTCCGCACCGGGTTAGGATGCGCTCATGTTCCCGACGGCGGCTGACGAGGATCTCCTCCGCGGGCTCCTCGGTGAACTATGGGCTTCGCAGCAGCCCGACGCGATTTCCCGGGGAGAGGTCCTCGTGCCGGACGCGTGGACGATGCGAGCCCTCGGGGCCTCTCTCGCCGGCCGCTCCGAGGTCCGGGGCGTCCGGATCGCGTCCTCACTCGGGATCGTCCGCCTGTGCGCGATCGTCTCGAGCTCGTTCGGGACCTACGAGGCGCGGATGGGAGTCGCACCGGCCGACGTGAGGGTCGGCCCCGAGGTGCGCCGGGTGATCCTCGAGGTGCGCGAGCCGCTCTCCCTCTCCGGCGCGGGACCGGCCGGCCTGTTGGCCGGGGTCGTCTCCCTCCCCGGGATCCGCCGGAAGCTCCTCGAGAGCCTCCTCTCCCGCGTCCCCGGCGCCTCGTGGGCCGACGACCGGATCGCCCTGGACCTCTCCAGGATCCCGGCCGCGGAGGCCTGGCTCATGCGCCCCGTGCTCGGACGCCCCGCCTGCCACTTCCTGCGCGTGGACTCCGCGACACCGGTCGCCGGAGGGATCGTGCTGCGACTCTCGACGGGGCTCGGCGCGTCCTAGAAGCCGAGGCTCTTCTTCTTGTCCTCGGCCGTCGGCAGCGGATCGCGCTTCTCGGTGATGCTCGCGAGCCCGCCCGCCGTGATCGCCTCCTTGTTCTTCGCCGTCCACTCCTTCTTCGCGTCGGGGAGGTCGGCCTCCGCGAAGATCGCCTCGACGGGGCACTCCGGGACGCAGGCCCCGCAGTCAATGCACTCGTCGGGGTTGATGTAGATCATGTTGGTGCTTCCGTAGAAGCAGTTCACCGGGCACACCGTGACGCAGTCCGTGAACATGCAGTCCATGCAGTTGTCGGTGACGATGTAGGCCACGGGGCTCTCCTTCCTGGGTCCGGCGAACGCCCCGGTCGGGGGGCGCGCCGGCGCGGGGGGAGAGACTACCGCATGGAGCGGGACAGTCAACAGCCGGGAGGCGTGGACGAAGCTCACGGAGGCGCCGATGCGGGCGGCCGGGCGCCCGTTCCCCCCGGGCCCGTCGCTTGCGCCTGCGGGAACCCCTCCCCAGAATGGCCGCCTCGCATGCGGCTCCTGCTCGTCTGCCCGCGGTTCCCGGACTCCCTCTGGAACTTCTCAGGCATCCACGACCTGGTGGACGTCCAGTCGTCCCAGTCGCCCATCGGACTCGCGACGATCGCGGCGCTCACGCCGCCGGGGTTCGAGATCGAGCTCGCGGACGAGAACGTGGAGCCGCTCGTCTTCGACCGCCCGTGCGACGTCGTGGCGATCTCGTGCTTCAACGTGCAGTGGGCTCGCGCCGCCGAGATCGCGCGGGAGTTCCGCCGCCGCGGGAAGCTCGTCGCGGTGGGCGGACCCTATCCGACCCTCTGCCCCGACAAGTTCGAGGGATTCGCGGACGTGGTGTTCGTCGGCGAGTGCGAGTACGCGTGGCCGCGATTCTGCCGGACGCTCCTCGAGGGGGGGAAGCCCCTCCCGGTCTACGACCAGCCGCGCGGGACAGTCCGGCTCACCGACTCGCCCGTGCCCCGCTTCGACCTCCTGCCCAGCGGGAAGTACCTCTACTACTACGTGCAGACGACCCGAGGCTGCCCCTTCCAGTGCGAGTTCTGCGACATCATCATCACGGACGGGCGGGTGCCTCGGGTGAAGAGCGTGGAGCAGGTGCTCGCCGAGGTCGAGGCGGTCCACCGCGCCGGCGGAGAGTACATCTCCTTCTCCGACGCGAACTTCATCGCGAACCCGAGGTTCGCGGCCCGGCTGCTGCAGGCGCTCCGGGAGTTCGGGGAGCGCGAGGGCTTCCCGATCCGGTTCTCCGCGGAGCTGACGCTCAACGTCGTCCAGTTCCCGCACATCCTCGAGGGGCTCCGCGACGCGAACTTCGAAAGCCTCTTCATCGGGATCGAGTCCCCCCGCACCTCGAGCCTCCTCGAGACGAAGAAGGAGCAGAACACCCGCGGCTCGATCCTCGAGAACATCCGCAAGGTACAGTCCTACAACCTCGTGGTGATCGCGGGCATGATCGTCGGATTCGATTCCGACGACCTGGGGATCTTCCAGGACACGTTCGACTTCCTCCAGGAGGCGGGGATCCCGTTCACGACCGCCGGCGTGCTCTTCGCGATCGAGCACACGCCGCTCTACGCGCGGCTCGAGCGCGAGGGTCGGCTCCTCGGCCACGACCCGACCACCGTCCAGGTCCACGGGCGCGCCGACCTGAACTTCACGCCAAGGCAAATGACGGCCGAGGAGCTCCTCCGCGGCTACAACTGGATGATCCGCTCCCTCTACCGCTACGACCACTACGGGGAGCGGCTGGTGCGGGCGCTCCGCGAGTTCCGGCCTCCCTCGGACACGGCGCGCCGCGCCTCGCGGCGGATCTCGCTCCGCCTGCTCGGCGTCACCGCCCGGATCCTCCGCCACTTCCTCCTCACCCGCGACCGGACGCGCCGGCGGTTCTTCCTCCGGACCGTCTGGCGGACGATGCGGGAGGGGCCGACGATGCAGAAGTTGATCGTCGCCCTCTCCTTCATGACGGTCCACAAGCACTTCCACGAGTACGTCCGGCGCACCCACGGGGAGCCGGAGACCGCGGGGCGGGTCTCCCCCTACGCCGGGTGTGAGGCGGCCCGGCGCGAGGTCCCGGCCGAGCCCGCCCTGCTCGCCGGCGTGTCGGGCTGAACTTTCCGGGCCCGCCGACGTCTCTTAGGATAGGCGCCCCCTCGGGGGGACGGAGGCTCTCCATGGCGAACCGGACCCGTGTCGCGATCGTCTCCGCCCTCGCGGGGGTCCTCGGGAGCGCCGCCCTCGCACAGGACCGCAGCCGCCCGGTCCAGGCGCCGCCCGCCGGGACGACTCCCGACACGGTCTACGTCCCTTACAAGGACCTGGAGAAGGTGTTCGAGAGCGAGGGGCAGGGGGTGTTCCTCCCCTGGAAGCAGTTCCAGAAGCTCTGGACGAAGGACCGCCCCCCCGGGCTCGCGCCGACCCTCGACCCGCCCGTGCCGGCGGCCGTGACGGGGGCGGAGTATTCGGGGACCGTGGACGGGAACGTCGCCCAGTTCACCGCCGCCTACGACGTCCAGGTCCTGGCCGAGAAGTGGACGACCCTCCCGCTCGCCTTCGGGAACCTCGCGCTCTCGGGGGTGACGATCGGCGGGGGCCCTCCGGGGGCGCTCCTCACGACCGCAGGGGGCTCGCACGCCTTCCTCGCGCCGGGGGCGGGCACCTACCGACTCGAGGTGAGGTTCGCCGCCCGGGTCGAGGAGAAGCCGGGGCTCCGCACGATCTCGCTCGGGGTCCCGGCGGCGCCGCGGTCGCGGCTGGATCTGACGATCCCCGGCGCGGACCTCGGGGTGGACCTCGAGCCGAACCTCGCCGCCACGGTCGGGCCCGGGACGGCCGCCGGCACGACGCGCGTCCTCGCCTTCCTCGGCCCCGCCGAGAAGATCGGCGTCACCTGGAAGCCCCGCGCCCGGCCCGGCGCGGCCCGCAAGCCCCTCGTCTTCGCCAAGACCGACACGGCTGTCCGGGTCGAGGAGGGCGCCGTCCAGGCCCGGGCCTCGATCGCCTACACGATCCTCCAGGCGCCGGCGGAGGCCTTCGAGGTCAAGTTCCCGGCCGACTACCAGGTCCTCTCGCTCGAGGGGCCGAACGTCCGCGACTGGGAGGCCCGGACCGAGGCGGGGAGCCGGATCGTCGCGGTCCGCCTCCACTCGCCCGTCGAGGACACCTACGCGCTCACGCTCCTCCTCGAGCGTCTCGCCCGCGACGTCACGGGAGATGTCCCGGTCCCGCAGGTCGAGGCCGTGGGTGCCGAGCGCGAGCGGGGGATCGTGGCCGTGGGGCTCGCCCCTTCGCTCTCGGCCGCCGTGGGCCGGAGCGAGGGCCTCGCGCAGGCGGACCCGGCCGAGGTGCCGAAGGACCTCCTGCCGCACCTCCCGGACGGGAAGGCCGCTCTCGCGTTCCGGTTCCTCGGCGGCGCCCGCTCGCTCTCGCTCGCCGTCTCCCGGGTTCTGCCCCGCGTCCTCGCCGAGACGGCGACGCTGCTCTCGGTCACCGAGACGCGCCTGGCGGTCCGGGGCCTCCTCGCCCTCACGGTCGAGCGCTCGGGCCTCTTCGCCGTCCGGGTCGTGATCCCCGCCGGCTACGTCCCCCAGGACGTCGGCCCCGAGGCGGCGGTCGAGGACTGGAGAGTCTCCCCGCACGCCGAGGGGCAGCTCCTCTCGGTGGACCTGCGACGGCAGACCCTCGGTTCCCTCCGCCTCCAGCTCCACCTGCAGCGGGGGCGCGACAAGACGGCCGGGGCCGCCGACCTCCCCGTGCTCCGCGTCCTCGACGCCGAGAAGGAGACGGGCCACCTCGGGGTCGCTCTCCCCGAGGGGTTCCGCGCGACGACGGACGAGGTGACCCTCAAGGGCTTCCGGCCGGTGGACATGGCGAAGGTGGTCGAGGCGGGCGTCCGCGCCGGGCCCGGGGAGTCGCTCGCCCTGGGGTTCGTCTACGCCCGCCACCCGCTCGGGGGCTCGGTGAAGGTCGAGAAGCGCGAGGCCCACGTCACGGCGCGCGTCCACACGCACCTCGGCGTCGAGGAGAACGTGCTGAAGGTCCGCCACCTGGTCCGCTACACGATCCAGTACGCCGGCGTGAAGGAGTTCCGGGTGTCGCTCCCCGCAACGCTCCCGGCCGCCGAGGTCCACGTCGAGGGGAAGGACGTGAAGGAGAAGAAGCCGCCCGCACCTTCGGCCGACGGGAAGACGAACGTCTTCGCCGTGACCCTCCAGGGCGACCAGTCCGGGACCTACGACCTCGAGGTCCGCCACGAGATGAAGCTCGGGGACCTGCCCGCGGGCCGCTCGGTCGAGAAGGCGATCCCGGAACTGACGGTCCTCGACGTGTTCAGCGAGGACGGGACCATCGCCGTGACGAAGGCCGCGAACATCGTGCTCGAGGCCAAGCCCGAGAACCTCGAGTACGTGGACCCGCGCGAGCTGCCGGGCCCGCTCCAGAACCTCGGCGCCGTCGTCTCCCTCCGCTACGTCGCGCATCCCACCTCGCTCGCGCTCCTCGTCACGAAGTACGACTTCGCCAAGACCCTCGCCACCTCCGTGAACCACCTCCACCTGAACGTGGTGGCGACGAACGACGCCACGCTGCGCGCCGAGTGCCTCCTCGAGGTGCAGAACGTCCAGAGGCAGAACCTGGCCCTCCGCATGCCCGCGGGGGCGAAGGTCCTCTCCGTGACTGTCGCGGGCGTCGAGCGCCCCTGGTCGAAGGGGGGGACCCCGGACGAGATCCTGGTGGACCTCTCCCCCTCGGGCGCGCAGCCCGTCCCGAGGGGCGGGGCCTTTCTCGTCCGGCTCCGCTACGACGGCGTGGAGGGAGGCGGGCTCGGCATCGGCGGCTCGCTCTCCGTCGAGACCCCCGAGATCCTGTCGAGCGAGACCGGCGAGTCGGCCCCGCCGGTCGCGCGGGAGACGCTCGACCTCTACCTCCCGGTGGAGGACCTCCGGACCCTCTCCTTCTCGACGAACATGCGTCGCGGGGACGTGCCCCGGAGCGTCTGGGGATGGCTCTCGCGGACCCTGGGGCTCGGCGAGCCCCCGCGCGAGGCGGCGGTCGCCCAGGAGGCCGCGCGGCGGATCCAGTCCGGCGCGCGCGCCGGGGCGGGGGGCGTGACCCACGTCCTGCACCTCCCCGCCACCGGGCGCCACCCATTCGTCCGGATGGACGGGGGCGGACGCGTGGCCGTGCGCTACCTGGCGGTCCGGGCGGGACAGGGAGCCGACGTGGTCGTGTTCCTCGCCGTGCTCGGCCTCGCGTTCTGGCTCCCGTGGAAGGGGAAGGTCGCCCGGCTTCCCGCCGTCGCGACTCCCGCGGTCGCGGCGCTCCTCCTCTCGGCGGTCTCCGAGGCGGCGACGCCGTTCGCGTGGGCGATGACCCTGGGGGCCGGGACGGCGGCGCTCGGATGGCTCGGGCAGTACCTGCTCGTCGAGATGCCCCATGCCCGTTGGGCCCGTTGGGGCGGCGGAGACGGGGACGAAGGTCCGCCCTCGACGCCTCCCGCCGCTCCTCCTCCTCCCCCGGCGCCGCCCGCGCCCCCCGCCCCTCCGGAGGGCCGCTAGGATGCGTCGCTCCGCCCTCTTCGCCCTGGGCTGCCTGGTGGTGGGCCTCGCCGGCGCGCGCGGCGCGCCGGCCCAGGAGCCGCCCCCGGACCGCACGGTCTACGTCCCGTTCGAGGACTTCGGGGAGGTCCTGAAGAAGGACGCGGCCGGCGTCCTGCTCCCGCGGGAGATGTTCGAGGACCTGAGGAAACGGGCCCTCGCGAATCGCGGGGGCTCGGGCCCGCCCCGCGCGGCCGTCGAGTCGGCCGTGTGGCGCGCGGAGGTCTCGGGGGAGGCCCTGCGCGGGACGGGGACCCTCACCCTCAAGGCTCCCGCCCCCGGGACCCACCTCCTGCCGCTCGGGCTCGAAGGGATCGGGCTCCTCTCGGCGAGGCTCGACGGGGCCCCGGCCCTCCTCGCCCGGGGGGCGGACGGGGCCCTGTCGGCCGTCGTCCCGGGCGGGGGCGCCCGGCGCCTGGATCTCGAGTTCTCGGCGCCCGTCGCCGAGACGCCGCGCGGCCGCCGCGTCGCGCTCCGGATCCCGCGGGCCCCGGCCGGCTCGCTCGAGATCGTCCTCCCGGGCGACCAGGAGGCCTCGGTGGACGAGCCGGCCACTCTCCCGCCCGCGGAGGTCCGCCGCGATCCGGCGGGCCCGTCGCCGAAGACGACGACCGTCCGCGTGGCGGTCGGGGGGCTCGACTCGGTCGCGATCCGGTTCCGGTCGCGCGTCGAGGAGGCGCCGCGAGACGCCGTGCTCCTCGCCCGCGTCCACGCGGGCGTCGCCCTCGCCGAGCGCCTCGCCCGGGCCCGCTGGCAGCTCCAGTACGCGGTCTACCGCGCGAAGTCCGACAAGTTCCGCATCCCGGTCCCCGAGGGCTGGGTCCTCACCGGGGTCGAGGCGCCCGACCTCGCCGGCTGGGAGGTCGCCGCCGGGGTCCTCGAGATCCGGCTCCGGGCGCCCGTCGAGGGGCGCCTCGTCGTCTCGGCCGACCTGGAGAAGCTGCTCTCGGGCGTCGAGGTAGACGTCCCCCTCCCCGAGCCGGCCGGGGTCGCGCGCCGTGAGGGGAGGCTGGACGTCGCCGCCGTGCGCGGGCTCCGCGTCCGGCCGCTCGCCGAGGAGGGGCTCCGGGAGTCGGGCCCCGAGGGGGCGCTCCCGCCCCCTCCGGGCGTCGCGCGGGAGGACGAGGTCCCGTGGAGGAGCTACCAGTACGCCGGCGCCGCGCCGCGGCTCCGCGTCTCGCTCGGCCGGATCGAGCCAAAGCTCGCCGGGAACGTCCGTGCGCTCGTCCGGGTCGAGGAGGGCGAGGCGCGCGTCTCGGCCGACCTCGCCTGGCAGGTGCTCGAGGGGAGGCTCTTCTCGCTCTCGCTCCCGCTCCCCGTCGGGGTCGCCGTGACCCGGCTCGAGGCTGAGGGGCGCAGGGTCGCGTGGGAGGTCACGGGGGAAGGGGAGGCGCGGCGCCTCGCCGTCTCGTGCGCCCCGCCGGTCGAGACGGGCCAGTCTCTCGTCGTGACCCTCGACGCTCGGCGAGACCTGGAGCTCCCCCCCGGCGGCGCCCGCGAGATCGCCTGGCCGCTCCCCGGGCTCGCCGCCTCCGAGGCGGGCGGGTTCGTGGGCTTCGCCGTGGACCGGGCGCTCAGCCTCCGCGAGACGAAGGCGACCGGCGTCGAGCCGGTGGACGCGAGGACGGTCCTCCCCGAGCAGGGGATCGAGGACCCGGACCTCGTGCTCGGCTACCGGGTCACGGGGACGGCGCCGGCCGTCTCGGTGGAGGTGCGCGAGGAGGTGCCCCGGGTCGCCCTCTCGACCGTCTCCTACGTCTCTCTCCGCGAGGACGTGCTCCACACGGCCTCCCATCTCGCCTACGCCATCCAGGCGGGGGCCCTCCGCGAGGTGCGGGTCCTCCTCCCGCCGGGGACCGGCCGCGCGGCCGAGATCCGGGGCGAGGGGATCGCCGAGAGGCAGCTCACCGCGGGCGCCGACGGGGACCTCTGGCGCGTGCTCCTCCGGGAGAAGGTCCGCGGGACCTACTGCCTCGAAGTGGCTTGGGACCGGAAGCTCCCGGCCGGGGAGTCGGTCCTGCCGCGCGTCCGCGGCGCCGGGGTCGCGGCCGAGGAGGGCGTGATCGCGATCGAGGCGGCCGAACGGACCGAGATCGAGGCGAAGCCCGAGGGGCTCCGCGAGCTGGATCTCGCCGAGGTGCCCCCGATCCCGGGCTACGCGCCGGGGAACCGCGTCCTCTTCGCCTACCGCTACCAGGGGCCGGACGCCTCGCTCCGTATCCGGACGACTCGGTTCCCCCAGGGCTCCGTCGCGACCCTGGTGGTGCTCTCGTCGGCGGTGCGGACCCAGGTGGACCCGGCGGCGGGCGAGACGACCGAGGCGCGGCTCCGGCTGGCGGAGGCGGGGCTCCAGAGCCTCGCGATCTCCGTGCCCGCCGATGCGGAGATCCTCTCCCTCACCGTGGACGGCGAGGGCGTGAAGCCCGCGCGCTCGGGGGACAAGCTCCTCGTGCCCCTCCCCGGCCGGATCGCCCCGGAGAGGGAGCTCCGCGTCCTCTACGCCCGCCGCGACCGGGGGCCGGGCGCGATCGCGGCCTTCACGGTGGAACCGCCTGTCCCCGAGGCGGGTATCCCTCTCCTCGCGAGCGGCGTCACCCTCTTCGTCCCGTCGGACCTCCGCGTCGTCGCGGCCGGAGGGTCCCTCGAGAGGTCGTTCGTGATCCCGGGCCGGTCGGCGCTGAGGCTCCTCTACGAGAGGAACCGGGCGATCGCCGTGGGCGGAGCGCTCGGGCTCGTGCTCACGCTCCTCGTCGCGACGGGCGTGATCCGGCTCCCGCGAGGCTTCTTCGCGCCGAGGGTGGCCCCGAGGTGGATCGGGGTCGGGGCCGTGGCGCTGCTGGGGATCGTGGTCGCCTGGCAGGTCGCGACGCCGGGAATGCTGCGGTCGAAGACGGCTGGGGAGGCGGCTCCGGCGGCCGCGGCGCCTGCCAGCGGCGGATACATCCGGGGGCCGGCCGACCACAACGAGACGGACAGCATCGAGGAGTCCGAGGTGGCGAAGGAGGAGATGCCGCAGCGCCCGGCGGGCGCGACCCGCGCACTGCGTCTCTCGCGCGCGCCTCGGGCAGCGCCCGCGACACCCGCCCCGACGGCTCCCAGGGGACCCGCCGCTCCCCCTCCCGCCGCCGAGGCCCCGGCCGAGGGCGAGCCCCCCGTCGAGGACCAGGTCCAGAAGGACGCCGAGCAGGACGGGGACCGCGGCCTGGCAGATCGCCCGCGGCGGGACGGCGTCGGCGGCGGCGCGCGCGGCCGCTTCGCCGGCCGCGCCGGCGGGAAGCGCGCCGTCGGCGGGACGATCGCCGGGGGCCTCGGCGGCGGGGCCGTGAAGGGCCTCCAGTCCCTGAACCTCCCGTTCGATCCGTCGGGGACGGCCTACCCCTTCCGCGGGGGAGCGGCCGGCGGGACGGCCCGCCTCTGGCTCGCCTCCTCGGGCCTCCTCCGGGGGCTCGCGGGCCTCCTCCTCCTCGCGGGGCTTCTCGGGACTCTCGCCCTCCCGCGCCGGCCCGCCCTCGCCGCGGCGGCGCTCCCGCTCGCGATCCTCCTCCTCACCCTTGTCCCCGAGGTCGCGCCCGGCCTCGCCACGCCCTGCAACGCCGGGATCCTCGGGATCGGGGCGGGCGCGGCGCTCCTCCTCGGCGCCCGGATCCTCCGGGAGATCGGCCGGCGGGGGCTCGGCGCCGGGGCCGCCGCGGCCACCGCCCTGGCGGTGCTCTCGGCCTCAACGTCCGCCCAGGCGCAGGAACCCAGGCCTCCTGTCCCTCCGAAGGAGGAACACCGGGTCTACGTTCCCTACGATCCGGCGAACGCCGCGAAGCCTCCGCGGGGACCCCGCGTCTACCTCCCCTACGGCGCCTTCCTCCGGCTCTTCTCCGAGGCCTACCCCGAACGGCTCCCCTTCGCGGGGCCGACGGCGGTGGGAGGGGTCGTGCGGGCCGAGTACAAGACGGCCCTGAAGGACGTCTGGCTCACGGGGACCGCCAGCTTCCTCGTTCGGGCGGCGGGAGACGGGCCCGTCGAGGTGCCCCTTGGCCTCGCCGGCGCGCAGGTGGAGTCGGCGACCGTCGGCGGGAGGCCGGCGCCCCTCCGGGTCCTCCCGGGCGGGGGGGTGGCCTTCCTCGGCGCGGCGCCCGGGGAGTGGCCGGTGGAGATCGTGTTCCGAGCGAAGGGCACCGGGACCGCCAAGGGGGGGAGCCTCGAGATCGGCCTCTCGGGCGCCCCGGTCTCCACCCTGCGGGCGGAGCTCGCGGACCGGGACCTCACGGCGAAGGCCGGCGGGGCCCTCGGCGCCCAGTCGGTCGCCCGCGGCGACGGGTCCCCGGTGCTCTCGGCCGAGCTGGGCGCCGCGCCGCGCCTTTCGTTCCGCTGGGAGCCCCACGCCGCCGCGCGCGTTTCCGAGGGGCCGGCGGTCGCGGCCGAGACCCGGACGTTCCTGCTCGCCGGCGAGGGCCACCAGTCGCTCCGGGTCCGCGCCGAGTTCCGCCTCTCGGGCGGCGAGCGCGACTCGTTCCGCCTGGGGATCGCGCCCGACCTGACGGTCCTCGACGTCCGTGGCGAGAACCTCCGCGCGTGGGCCGTCGAGGGCGAGGGGGCCGACCGGCAGCTCCGGATCCGCCTGGACGTCCCGACGAAGGAGCGGGCCGCCTTCGACGTGATCGCCGAGAGGAAGCTCTCGGCTCCCACGGGGAGCGCCGACCTCCCGCGGATCGAGCCCCTCGACACCGGGCGGGAGACGGGGTTCCTCGCGCTCTTCGCGGCGCCGCACCTCCGCGTCGCCGTCGAGGAGTACCCCGGGCTCGCGCAGGTGCAGCCCGACCGCATCGGGCCCGAGGCCCGCGGCGCGGCCGCCGCGTTCCGGCACGGTGCGCGCCCCTTCTCGCTCCGTTACGCGAGCGCGCCGCTCCTCCCCCGGGCCCGCGGCGAGTGCCGGCTCGACGTGCGGGTCCGCCGGGAGACGGTGGAGATCGCCGCGCGGCTCCGCTTCCGCGCGAGCGCGGCCCCCCTCCACCGCGTGTCTGCCCTCGTGCCCGGGGGGTTCCGCCTCCGCGGCGCCGAGGGGGCGGAGCTCCTGGATCGGTGGGAGTCGCCCGGCCCCGAGGGCACGACGCGGGTGACGGCGCTCCTCTCGCGCCCGACGACGACCCCGGAGTTGAGGCTCCGACTGGAGAGCCCGCTCGCCGCGGAGGACCGGGCGATCCCCGTCCCCCGCGTCCGCCTCGAGGGCGTGGACCGGCAGCAGGGCGAGATCCTGGTGCAGGCCGATCCGGGCCTCTCGCTCGCGAGCCGGGACCTCGCCTCCCTCGTCGAGGTGCCGGCGGGAGACGTCGAGGGCGGGGGCGCCGGGATCGCCTTCCGGTACACCGATCCGGAGTTCCGGGGCACGCTCACGATCGCGCGGCTCGAGCCGAAGCTCTCCGCAGACTGGGTGCTCCACTCCGTCGTGACGGCCCGCGGGGCCGACCACGCGCTCTTCGTCAGGTTCCGCGCCGAGTCCGCGCCGGCGCGAGAGTTCGTGGTGACCCTCCCGGCGAGCCTTGCGGGCGTCGAGGTCTCGGTGGACGGTCTTCGAGAGTCCCGGGTCGAGCGGGCGGGCGACCGGTGGCGGGTGACGGCGATCCTCCAGCACCCGGTGCTCGGGGACGTCCCCGTCGGTATCTACGCGCACGCCGAGGTCCCGGAGGGGGAGCCCCAGGCGATCCCTGTCCCGACGATCCCCGGCGTCGAACGGGAGAGGGAGCGGGGCCACGTCCTCGTCGCGGCCGGGGAGGGGCAGGCGCGGGTCGAGGCGTCGGGGCTCTCGGGGCTGCGCGACGTGCGGCCGGGCGAGGTGCCAGAGCCACCGCCCTTCGTGGATCTCGCCCGCGTGGCGCTCGCGTGGCGGGTCGAGACGCGCGCGGCGGGCGGGGAGGGCGGCCCCGCGGCGCGGGTCCGGCTCCGCCGCCTGGAGCAGCAGCGCGGGGCGGGCGTCGCCGTGGACCTGCTGCAGGTCGAGACGGTGCTCTCCCCCGAGGGCGAGGCGAGGAGCGTGGCGACCCTTCGGATGCAGAACCAGGTCCTCCAGTTCCTGCGCGTCCGGCTCCCGTCCGGAGCGCGGCTCCTCTCGCTCTTCGTGGCCGGCGAGGCGGCACGCCCCGGCACCGAGGCGGATGCCCTGCTCGTGCCCCTCCCCCGGCTCGCGCGCGGGGACCTCGCCTTCGCCGTCGAGATCACCTACGCGCAGACGCTCGGCGGGCTCGGGGGGGGCGGCGAGGTGGCTCCCGGTCAGCCGATCCTCCAGGCCGACGTGCCGGTGACCCGGGTCGCCTGGACCGTCCGCATCCCCGAGGGCTTCGCGGTCGTGAAGACCTCCGGCGACATGAAGCAGGTCGCCGACGCCGCCGAGTTCGAGGTCGTGAAGACCGAGGCCGAGATCCGCCAGGCGCAGCAGCTCCTCGGGCTCATCCAGTCGGGCGAGGTCGCGGAGGCCGAGCGGGCGCTCTCGAACGTCGCGCGCGCCGAGGAGACCCTCCGCAGCCAGCTCGAGGCGACGAAATCCAAGCACCAGGAGGCCGTGCAGAAGGGCGCCGACGAGGCCTGGGCCTTCCAGAACCGCGGGAAGATCGCGCAGCAGGAGCGCGAATACGCGCAGCTGAAGCAGCAGATCGAGAGGGTCGTCCAGGAGAAGGCGGCCGAGAAGTCCGCCGCGAACGCCCCGGAGCAGCAGGCCCAGGAGCTGAAGCGGAGCCTCTCGGAGTTCCGGAAGAAGGGCGGCTACCGGGAGGCCGAGGAAGCCCTCGACGCGCGCGCCGCGGACAAGCTCGGGAAGGAGCTGGCGGCGAAGAGGCGGCTGGCCTTCGACGACGCCGAGAAGAAGCCGTTCGTGGGAGCCGCCCAGCGGGACGCCAAGGGAGACGAGGGCGGGCAGGCCCAGGCGGACCAGCCGGCCCCGGCGAAGGCCCCGCTCCCGGCGACGGCGACCCCCGGCGCTCTCTCGATCCGGGTCCCCCTCCCCCCAGGCGGGACCCCCCGCCACTACCTGAAGGACGGCCGCCTGGCGGACCTGCGGCTCCGGCTCGTCCGCGAGGCCCACCTCGGCGTGGGGACGGACCTCCTCCGGTTGGCGGCCGTGCTGCTCCTATTCCTTGCGCTCCGTGCCCGGGGTCTCTTGGTCCCCGGCGCGGGCGCTCTCGTCCGGCTCGCCTTCCTCGGGACCGCGCTCGTCGCGGCCGGCGCGGCGCTCTCCTCGCCCACGGTCGCGGGGGCCATCGCCCTCGTGGCGGCCGTGGACTTGCTACGGTCTCGCCGGTCTACGCCCGCCGCCTCCTCGCGGTAGCGAGGCAGAGGCCCGCGAGGGCCAGCAGCGCGAGGAGCGGGAGGGCCGGGGCGGTGGCGAGGCCGGCCCAGGGGG
>JAKEIC010000223.1 GCA_022614695.1 Planctomycetales bacterium
GAAGAGGGTCCGCTCGTCCTCGCAGAGGCCGAGGTGGTTGTACCGGAGCCAGTCGAGCGTCGCGGACGTCCGGCTCGCGAAGCACTCGCGGAGGGCGGCGAGCGCCCGGTCGCGCTCCCCGAGCCCGAGGCGGCAGAGGGCCTCGGCCACGTCCACCTCCTGCCGGACGTCCTCCGCCCGCATCCCCCACCAGCCCGCCGGCTCGTGCGGGGCGCGGTCGAGGGCCGCCCGGACGGTCGCGTAGTCCTCGAGGGCCCCGGCCAGGTCTCCGGAGACCACGCGCCCGCCCGCCCGGAGAAACCGGTCCCGGGCCGTGGCCGGCACGAAGCGCCGGGTCGAGATGCGGCCGGCGCCCGAGACGGAGAGCCGCCGGAGCTCCAGCGCCCCCCAGAGGTTGTCCTCGCTGGTGCCCTGAGGCGTGCCCGAGCTGAGGACGAGCAGCGCCTCTTGCGAGGCGTTCCGCGAGGCGACCCGCACCTCGAGGAGCGCGAGAGAGGGAGCGGCGGCGTCCCCCGCCCGGCGGAGCTCCCCGAGCCAGAGGTCCGCGCCGCGGACGTAGGTTCCCGTGAAGACGAGCTCCTCGGGCGAGGGCCGGATCGGAGCATCGGGAACGTTCTGCCCGTTCTCCCGCGCCGAGGGCTCCACCGAGCACGCCGAGACGTTGGGGCTGGGGAGATCCCCCGTCCCGAACGAGCAGAGCCCGAGATACCTCCCCCAGTCCCGCGACACGGCGTTGCACATGTTGTTCTGGTAGTTGCGGTCGCAGCCGCTCGTCACCCCGAAGCCGAAGGAGCTCTTGTAGTCGAGCCGGTCCAACCGGAACCTCGCCTCCAGGGTCTGGGAGGACTCGTCCGAGAGGATCGGGACCGCGAGGAACCCGGGCGAGTACGACTGGCTGAACGCGCGGAGGCTCCCCGCCCGCCGGTCGAGCCGGAACTTGAACGGGGCGTTGGTGAGGAGGTCGGGGAGCGGCGCGGCGGGGTCGAGCACCACGGTCTCGCGCCGCTCGGTGGCCGCCGCCGCCCAGGCCCGCCATTCGGCCACCCGTTCGGCCTCCTTCCCCGAGAGGAACGACGAGGCGCGCCAGCGGTCGAGAGCGGCCACCAGGTCCGGCCACCGCCGCGCCCCTTCGAGGGTCTCGGCCGTCCGGCGGAGCAGGTCCTCCGCGAACTCGGGGAACCGGGGGGCCACGTCGTCGCGGAGGATCCGGAGCGCGACCTCGTGCTCGCCGCGGGCGGCGGCCGCTCCCGCCCCGAGGCACGCGTCGGCGTAGGCCTCCCCCCGCGGGCCGGCGGCCAGCGGTTCGGCGTCGGCAGGCCCCGCGGCGGCCGCGGGAGCGGCCGGCAGCCCTGACACGAAGACACGCTCGGCGTCCGCGAGGAGGGCCTCAGGATCGCCGTCCCCGTCGAGGTCGGTGAGGAGGAAGGGAGCGGGACCCGCGGGTCGCTCGGCGGAGGGACTGTGGCAGGGGATGTAGGGCCAGGGACCGTCCCGACGGCAGGCGAGGATCCGCCGCGCCCGCACGCCCGCGTCGTCGGCGAGGACGTAGGTCTCGCCGCCCCGCCGGAACGAGACGCAGCTCGTCCCGCTGTCCCCGAACTTCTCCCGGCGCCGGCCCCACACGAGCTCGGGCGCGGAGGGGGATCCCGCCTCGAACGTCACGCGGCAAAGGCCCTCGAGGTTCGGGAGCCCCAGGCGGCCGAAGCTGTTGGCGTAGGTCCGGGCGAATGCGCCCGACGTGCCGGTCCCGAACACGAAGGAGGCGGCCGGACCCGGCACCCAATGAGGATCCCCGGTCGGGCTGCCGATCGGACGCTCGGCGCGGGGGCGCAGGGTCCCCCCCTCGACGGACTTCCGGCCGTAGACGAAGACCCGGAAGCAGATGTCCCGCACCCAGGGCCCCGTGAGGACCACGAGCTCCTCCGAGCCGTCCCCGTCGAGGTCCCGGAAGTCCATCCCCCGCACGTCGGTGTACGGGTAGGGGCGCTTCCCGGCGAGCCTCCAGGCGTCGCCCTCCCGGACGAAGATCTCGAGGGAGTGATACCCCCTCACGGCGACCTCGGGCTTCCCGTCCCCGTCGAGGTCTCCCACGGCGATCGCATCGGCCCCGGTCCCCGCCCGGCGGAGGCGCCACAGGGGCTCCAGGCGATCCGGGGCGAGGCGATAGACCGCGAACCCGTCCGGCTGTCCGTAGACGGCCTCCGGCCGGCCGTCGCCGTCCATGTCCCGGATCACCGCGGGAGCTGGGACGAGGTCCGGGGCGGGGAGGGCCCCCCGCAGGGCGACGGCCCGCCCGTCCCAGCCGAAGGCGTCCACGGCCCCGGCGCGAGGGACGAGGATCTCCGGCCGTCCGTCCCGGTCCACGTCGGCGACCGCCAGCCAGTAGAGCGGAGTCCCGCCGAACGCGATCGGGGTCGGGAGGGGGTCGGCGAGGACCTCGACGGCCTCCGCAGCCTCCTCGGCGAGCTCGGGCGTCGGCGGGAGCGCCCACCAGGGCGTGAGCGGTTCCGGCGACGGGGCGATCGGCGACGGGGGAAGGGCCGGCACGGCAGGCCCCGCCGCCGCTTCGCGCAGGACCCGGGTCGCCTCGCCGTAGTGGCCCGCGCCCGAGAGCGCGAAGCCGAGGTCGTAGCGGGCGCGGGCCGCCGCGGCGGAGTCGGTCGGGGTCGCCAGCGCGCGCCGGAGCACGGGGACCGCCCGCTCGTAGTCGCCGGTCCGCAGGAGGAACTGCGCGAGGGCCTGGCGGGCGGCGGGACCCGGGTCCGTGGGGTCCGCCGCGGGGATGAGCGAGGCCTGGAGGTGGAGCCGCGTGGCCGCCGCGAGGTCGCCGAACCGCTCGCGGGCGGCCGCGGCGAGGAGGAGCGCTTCGACGCGCGGGATCCGGAAGGGGACCTCCGCGTCGAACTCGGGCCGCCACGCGACCCCAAGGTCGGCGCGGGGGATCGCCGTCGTCTCGGCGTAGGCCCCGAACCGGGCGACCAGGTCCGCGGCGGCGGCGGCGGCGGCGGGAAGGTCCCCGGCGCGAGCCCGGGCCCCAGCCTCGGCGAGCGCGCGCGCCGCGTCGGCTTCGACCCGGCCCCGCGTCGCGCGGAGCGCGCCGAGGTCCCTCTCGAGAGCCTCCCGGGCCGCCCTCGCGGCGGCGGCCGGAGCGAGCACGAGGAACCAGGCGAGGAGTCCGGCCCCGACCGCGACGGCCGAGGCCCCCGACGCGACGGCGGCCCGGTGGCGCCGGATCGTCCGTCGGACCCGCGCGAGCAGCGGCGCCCCCCGGGCGACGATGGGCTCGCCCGCGAGGAACCTCTCGCAGTCCTGCGCGAGGGCGAGCGCCGTCGGATACCGGTGCTCCGCTTCCTTCTCCATGGCCTTCAAGACGACCGCCGCGAGGTCGGGCGGGGTCTGGGGGGCGAATCGGCGGAGCGGCTTGGGATCGGCGGTGACGATCTGGAAGAGGACCTGGGCGGCGCTCTCCCCCTCGAACGGGAGGGCTCCCGACAGTAGGTAGTAGAGGACGACGCCGAGGGCGTAGACGTCCGTGCGCGGACCGATCGCCGACGTTTCCCCGCGCGCCTGCTCGGGGGACATGTAGTGGGGCGTCCCCATCACGTCGCCCGTGGCCGAGAGTCGGGCCCCGCTCCCGGTGTCCTTCGCGAGCCCGAAGTCGGTGAGCACGACCCGCCAGTCGGCCACGCGGCCGCGCGAGGAGTCGAAGGACTCCCCCGCGCCCACCGGGCGGAGGGCGTCCGTGGATTCCGCCGAGCGGGGCTGGAGGATGATGTTCTCGGGCTTCACGTCGCGGTGGACGATCCCGTGCAGGTGGGCGTGGTGGAGGGCGAGCGCCACGTCCCGGATGATTCGCGCGGCGGCCCGCGGGGGGAGCGAGGGGTTTCGCTCGAGGAGCCCCTGGAGCGTGTCCCCCTCGACCAGCTCCATCGTGTAGAAGGGGCGCGACTCGACGACCCCGTAGTCGAGGACCCGGACGACCGAGTCGTGCGAGAGCCGGGCGAGGAGGCGGGCCTCGCGCTCGAACCGCAGCAGCGACACGGGGTCCCCCCGGTCCGGGTTCGTGAGCTTCAGCGCGACGTCCGCCTCGACGTGCGTGTCGCGGGCCCGCCAGACGGTGCCGAACCCCCCCGCGCCGAGCCGCGCGAGGAGGCGGTATCGGCCCGCGAACAGCTCGGGCGTTCCGGGGGCGGAGTCGCCGAAGCCGGGCGCCGCCGCCGCCATGGGGGGGAATCCTAGCACGGTCGCGGGGCGGCCTTGAAACGGGCCCCGCGGACCGGTTACCGCCCGGCGCCGGCGCCCGAGCCGCCCCCGGCGCCCGACCCGCTCGGGCCACCGGAGTTCCCCCAGCTCTTCCACGCGTCGGGGACCTTCAGCGCCGCGCAGTGAGCGACCAGCGCGTCCAGGAGCTGCGCCTCGGTCATCCCGAGCATCTCCCAGAGGAACTTGGTCGAGCCGCCGAGCGTGTACTGCTCGCGGACGCAGTCGAAGAACGCTCTCTTGTACTTCCCTCCTTCGGCGTGGACGAGGAAGTGCGCGAGTCCCATGGCCTGCGGATAGCCGTGCGGGAGGCCGTGGAATCCCGCGTAGTCGGCCGTCGTGAAGGCGAGGAGGGGGGTGAACTTCTTCCGCTTCGCAAGGTAGAGCGCCCAGGCGAGCTGGCTGTTCTTCGCCTCCCAGCCGCCGTAGCCGGGGAAGCCGAACGTGAAGCGCTTCTTCCCCTTCGAGTCGATGTGGACCTCCATCGTCTCCATGTAGTTCGCGATGGCCTCGACGATCCAGTTCGACGGGTAGCGATGGAGGCTCCCCTTCTGCGTGAGGTCCAGCCGCAGATCGATCATCTGGTGAGTGGCCTCGTGGTAGAAGGTCTCGACGAGCCCCCGGAACGGTTCGACGGGGGTCCCTTCGTAGAACCGGGCGCTGTCGAAGAAGAACGCGCGGTGGCCGGCGCCCGGGTTCCCCGCGCCGTAGAACCCCGCGGCCCGGGGGAGCTTCTGGATCCCGTTCGCCTGGAGGACCACCTCGTAGGACGGCTCGTCCCGGAAGAGCCAGATGACCAGCCTCTCGTCGGGGCGGCCTGCGCGGAGGGGCAGGAACCCCTGGCAGAAGAGGCGCAGTCCTTCGTGGAGATTCTCGCACTCTTCGGCGAACCGGAAGAGCAGGCGGTGGTCGGCATCCGAGACGATCTGGTAGTGGCGGGTCTCGAAGCCCCACGCCTCGGGCCACGAGCCGAGCTCCTCCCGGTAGTCCCGGTCGAGGGCCGGGTGGAGGAACCGGCCGCCAAGCCGCTGGAGCACGCCGGCCGCCGCGGACTTCTCGTCCCGGTCGAGGATCCCGTAGTTGTAGATCGCGTCGTACCCCGCCCGGGCGAGGGCGCGGTTTACCTCGGCGTTGTCCTGGACGAACCGGTAGGACCGCACCAGGGCGTCGGTGGACTCGGCCGGGAGCTTCTCCTTCTCGGCCCACTTCGAGAGCTCGACGTACCGCCGGCCGATCCGGGAGCGGAGGGGGCCGAGGGTCGCGCGGAACGCCTCGCGGTCCTTCCGGCCCGCGCGCCGGCTCGCCTCGCCGAGCTCGGCGACAGAGAGCTTGGCGATCTCCGCGACCGTCGCGCGGATGGCGTGGTCCGGGTCGGTCCGGAGGATCTCCTCGCCGAGCCGCCGGGCCTCGAGGAGGAGGCCCCGGCCCCGGCACCACTCGACGAGCGGCGCGTAAGCCTCGATGGTCTCCCGCCCGATCTCCCCAGCTCGTTCGAGGTACGGTGGGGCGAGCGGGGCGGGGGCCGCGGGCGGCTCCTGGGACGACGCCCGGCCCGCGAGCGCGAGGAGGAGCCCGCCTGCCGCGATGAGGGGCGCCCGGCGCATCCGAGTTCCTCCGAGGGGCTGCAGGATAACCGCGGGCGCGGCCCCGAGCGACGGAGCGCCGAACGACCCCCGCCCCGCCCTTGCGTCGCGGGAGGCGCTCCGGTTAGAAGCCCGGGCGTGGCGCGCCTCGCCGAGATGACCTGGGACGACGCGCGCGAGGCGCTGCCGCGCTCGGTGGCGGTGCTCCCGGTCGGCGCCACGGAGGCGCACGGGCCGCACCTCCCGCTCGCGACGGACGTGATCCTCGCCGAGGCGATGGCGCGCGAGGGGGCGAAGCGGCTCGAGGCGCGGGGTGTCCCGTGCGTCGTCCTTCCGCCGTTCGCCTACAGCGCCGCCCCGTTCGGCGCTGCCTTCCCGGGCACCGTCTCGATCCGGCCCGACGTGGCGACGGCCCTCCTCGTGGACGTGGCGCGCGGGCTCGCGCAGCACGGCGCGAAGCTTCTCGCGATCGCGAGCGCGCACCTCGACCCCGCCCACATCGGCTCCCTCGAGGCAGCCGCGACGGCGATCCGGGCCGAGAGGCTCCTGCGGGTGGTGTTCCCCGACATCACCAAGAAGCCCTGGGCGCTCCGGCTCACCGACGAGTTCCAGAGCGGCGCCTGTCACGCCGGGCAGTTCGAGGGTTCGATCGTGATGGCCGAGAGGCCCGACCTCGTGAAGGAAGGCGTCCGGCGGTCCCTCGTACCGAACCCGGCCTCCCTCTCACGCGCGATCCGGGCCGGGAAGAGGACCTTCCAGGAGGCCGGCGGCCCGCAGGCCTACTTCGGGAACCCGGCAGCCGCGAGCGGCGAGGAGGGCCGCCGCACGATCGAGGCCCTCGCGAAGATCCTGGAAGAGGCCGTGATGGCGGAGCGCGGGTCATCCTAGTGGCGTCGCGCCGTGCTTTCCGTTGCGAGATCCCCGTTCGGTTCGGGGACATAGACCAGGCGGGGATCGCCTACTACCCGACGCTCATAGACCACACCCACGACGCCTTCGAGGAGTTCTGGGAGCGGGCGGTGGGGATCCCCTACCCGACGGTCCTCCTCCGGGACCGGCTCGGGTTCCCGATGGTCCACCTCGAGGCCGACTTCCGGAAGCCGCTCCGGTTCGGGGACGTCCTCGAGATGGAGGTCTCGGTCGCGCGGATCGGGCGGACCTCGGTGACGTTCCTCTACCGCGCCTTCGTCCGCCGCGGCCGGCGCCCGGCCGGTCCCGAGCCGGCCTTCGAGGTGCGCGCGACGACGGTGTGCCTCGACATGCGGACGTTCCGCCCGAAGCCGCCGCCGCCGCGGTACCGGAGGCTGCTCGAAGTGCACCTCCGGCGGGGAACGCCCTAGCGCCCGACCGCCGCCCCCGGCCGGTTCTTCTCGAGCCACTCGACCGCCCGGCGCATGCGGCCGTAGACATCCCCCTGCCAGCCGTGGCCGCCCTCGTAGGTCGAGAACTCCACCTTGGCGCCGTGCTTCTTGAGCTTGTCTCGCGCCTCCTCGGCCATCCGGAAGGGGCAGACCCGGTCGTCGGGCGAGTGCTCGATGTAGTAGGCGTGGCCGGCGGCGTTCTTGAGGGACGGGAGCCAGTCCGGCTTGAAGACCGACATGGAGATGTACGAGCCCGTGACCGACTTCCTCTCCTGGAGCGAGATCGCGTAGGCGGCCGGGCCGCTCGAGGACCAGGTGAGGGTGAAGATCCGGCTCGCGTCGAGCTTCTGCGTCCGGCGGACGTCGGCGATGACCGCCTCCACGAAGGCCTCCGTCGAGAACTCCTGCTTCTCGACCTTGCTCTTCTCGGTGGGCCAGACGATCTGCTGCTCCTCGGTCCACATCACGGCGACGGGCTCCGCGAGGAGATACCGGTCCGCGAAGGGCTTCTCGCAGAGCACGTTCTTGTAGACGCGCTTCACGAACGGGTGGAACTCGGCCGACCCGTCGCCGCCGGGCATGACGACGAGGAGGCCGTATCCCTCCTTCGGCGCCTTCCCCTTCTCGCGCGGCCCGACGAGGAAGTAACGCTGCTTAGGGTTCCCCTCTTTCTTCTTGGCCGGGTCCGCGCCGACGCGGAGGTCCCGGGAGGGGACGTCGGGGAGGTCGTCCTGAGCCGAGGTTCCCGGAGGGGCGCCCGAGAGCGCCACCAGCCCCATCAGTCCCGTCGCGGCCACGATCCTAGCGCGTTGCAGCATCCTGATCCTCAGGCCTCGGCCGCCTGCATGGTACCCCACGTTCCGGGGAGGGCGTGTGGTAAACCGTCCACACGCCGTCTCGGAGAAGTCGCCGCTTGGAGGGTGCGGCGGTCTCGCGGATGCCTCTACGCCCGCCGCCTCGCGAAGCAGAGCCCCGACCAGGTCGTGTCCACGGCGCAGATCTTCCAGTCCACCCACCCGCGCGCCAGGCCGAACGCCCGCACCGTGGGCTCGC
>JAKEIC010000224.1 GCA_022614695.1 Planctomycetales bacterium
CCCGGATCACCGCCCCGTCTTCGATCGCGCCGCTGAACGCCTTGAACTCGGTCTCCCGGAAGACATCGGTGAGGGTCGCCAGCTCGAGCCCGAAGCGGAGGTCGGGCTTGTCGCACCCGTAGCGGGCCATGACTTCCGCGAACGAGAGCCGCGGGATCGGCTTCTGCTGCACCCGGAGGTGCGGGGCGTGGCGCTCCCAGAGCCGGAGGTAGAGCGACTCCACCACCTCGAGCACGTCCTCGCGCTCGACGAAGCTCATCTCGATGTCGAGCTGCGTGAACTCGGGCTGCCGGTCGGCGCGCAGGTCCTCGTCCCGGAAGCACCGCGCGATCTGGAAGTAGCGGTCGAGCCCCGCGACCATGAGGAGCTGCTTGAACTGCTGCGGCGACTGCGGGAGCGCGTAGAACTCCCCCCGCGCGATCCGGGACGGGACGAGGAACTCGCGCGCCCCCTCGGGCGTGCTCTTGAAGAGGATCGGGGTCTCGACCTCGACGAACCCGCGCCCGTCGAGGAAGTCGCGGATGTCCTTCACGACCCGGTGGCGCAGCACGAGGAGCCTCTTCGGCTCCTCGCGGCGGAGGTCGAGGTAGCGGTAGCGGAGCCGCGTCTCGGGGGCGACGTCGGCCCCGTCCCCGATGTCGAACGGGGGCGTCCGCGAGGGGTTCAGCACCTCGAGCGAGGCGGCCTCCACCTCGACCGCGCCGGTCGGGAGCTTCGCGTTCGCCGTGGCGGCCCCCCTCGCGGCGACCGTGCCGGAGGCCCGCACGACGTACTCGGGCCGGAGCGCCCGCGCCGCCTCCGCGAGCGCCGCGCCCTTCTCGGGCCGGACGACCACCTGGGTGAGCCCCGCGCGGTCCCGCAGGTCCACGAAGACCACCCCGCCGTGGTCGCGCACCTTCGCGACCCAGCCGGCGAGCGTGACCGCCCGCCCGACGTGCTCGGGCCGGAGTTCGCCGCAGGTGTGGGTGCGCAGCATGAGACTAGGGACTCCCCGCGGGGCGAGGCGGTTCATCCCCGAACACCTCGGCGGTGAACCGGTAGAGCTCGGTGCCCCGGTCCCTCCAGGCGTTCCCCGGGAGCCCCGCCTTCCGGCAGGTCTCCTCGAGGAACCGGACCGGGCCCCAGCCGGTCCTCTCCGCCACCTGCGGGAGCAGGAGCCCCGTGCGGGGGCCGGAGACCACGTAGAGCCCGTCGCCGGGCCGGACCTCGCCGGGCCCCCCGATCCGCTCGAAGGGGGCGAGCACCGAGATCTCGATCCCGATCTCCGCCCACTCGTCGGGGGCGACCGGCGGGAACCGGGGGTCGTCGCTCGCCGCCGAGACGGCCATCGCGCGTACGACCTCGCCGAGGCTCTCGGCGGGCCGCAGGCGGCCGAGGCAGCCACGCAGCTCCCCGCCGTGCGTGAGGGTCACGAACGCGCCGCGGGGGGAACGCAGCGTCGGGGGCCAGGAATCGGGTGAGGGGACACTCGGCTCTCCCCCGAGGAGGTGCGCCCGGAGCGCTTCGCGGGCGATCCCGCGCAGGGCCGCGCGCTCGGCGCCGGAGAGCCCGCCCGGGGTCGCCGCGGGGACGTCCACGGGGGACCCCGCCGGGCGCTAGCCGCCCTCGCCCGCGTCGCCGGCCGGGGCCTCGCCCTCGTCCGCCTTGGGCTTCGGCGCCGCCGTCCCGATCTTCTCGGCCTCCCACTCGCTCTCGCCGACGAGCTTGCCGAAGACCTTGGCCAGCGCCCCGGAGACCCCGCCCGCGCCGCCGGCGTGCTTCAGGAGATCCACCGTCACGAAGACCGCGAGGAAGAGGATGAACGTCGCGGCGACGGTCGTGACCGTGTAGCCGACGTAGCCGATCTCGGAGGGCCGCTGCGACACGCGCCCCGACCGGGCCGGCGCGCGCTGCGTCTCGCGCTTGCTCGCGACGACGGTCTTCGGCTTATCCTCGCCCGCATCCTCGGACGGGGCCTCCTCGACGATCTCGAGGGGTTCCGTGCTCATCCCGACTTCTTCCTCGTCCACAAAGGTCTCCTGTGCAGCCGCTTCGATCGGCTGCGTCCCGACCTTGTCCTCCTCGTCCTCGAGCTTCAGCTCGGGCTCCTCGTCGAGCACGAGCTCCTGGTCCAGCGTGTCGGCGGCCGACTCGACCGGGGCCCTCGACTTGCCGGAGGCGGTCTTCGCGGCCGCGCCCCTGCCCGACGGGGTCTTCGCGGCCACCGGGGCCGGCTCCGGCTTGTCCTCTTCCGCCGAGATCTCGTCGAGGTCCAAGAGAGTCTCGGAGGTGTCGTCCTCGACCAGCGCGATCTCCTCCTTCTCGGCGGGCTCGACCCCGCTCCCCGGAAGGATGATCGTCGGGTCGGTCTGCCGGCCCTTCCGCATGGCGTCGATGTCGTCCTTGCGGAACTTCATCTTGTCCTCGTCGCGGAAGGCGCGGATCTGCCCCTCGGAGACCATCCGCTTCAGCTCTTCCTCGCCGAGTTGGAGTTCCTTCAGGACCTTCTCGAAGGAGAAATACTCGGGCACGGGGATCTCCTCGCCGCCGGGACCGGCGGCAACCGGCGATCCTAGGGCCCCCGCGGGGAGGGTGTCAAGCACCCTCCGGGGGCCCTTCCAGGAGCGCCCGCGCGAGGTCCGCGAGCGCCACGACGCCCTCCGGGGACTCCGCGGATCCGACCACCGCGAGGGGGACCCCGGTCCGCCGCAGGAGTCGCAGCGCATCGGCCACCCTCTCGCGGGCCGGCAGGAACGGGGCGGGACGCACGAGGCCCCGGATCGGCACGCCGCCGCCGGCGGGGCCCGCGGGGCCCCCGTCCCACCCGTCCCTCACGGGGGGCCCGGCCAGGTCCCGCACATCCAGGAGCCCGATCACCCGCGCGGGGGCGCCCGCGTCCCCCGACGTTTCCCCCACGGCCTCCACGACGGGGAGCCTCGCGCGGCCCGAGGCGGCGGCGGCGGCGAGGGCCTCGGCGAGCCCCGCCCCGGCGGACACGCGGGCCACCCGGTCCCACGGGACCATGAGCCGGGCGACCGGGGTCGCGGCGAACCGGAGCACGTTCCGCGCCAGCTCGTGCTGGAGGGGCGAGACGAGCCCTTCCTCGACGCCCTCGAGGAGGAGGGCCCGGAACCGCTCGCGGGAGAGGAGGGCCCCGGCGTCCTCGCCTCTCCGCCGGTCCAGCAGGAGGAGCGGGGCCACGACCGGGGAGAGCGCGGACCGGAGCGCGGCCAGGGCGCCCGTGGCGGGGGGGAGCCAGGAGTCGGCGCGGCGGCGGGCGGCGTTCTTGGGGAGCATCTCCCCGAATACGAGGATCGCGGGGGCGACCGCGAGCGTCGCGAGCCACTCGGGGGCGGGCGCCCGGGCCCGCGTGAGCGCGTCGGTCACGAGCGCCGTCGCCCCGTAGTTCACGGCGTTGTTGGCGACGAGGAGCGCCGCGAGGAGGGAGGCGGGCCTCGCGAGTAGCCGCTCGAGCCGGAGCGCCCGGGGCTCTCCCGCGGCCGCGCGGAGCCGGAGCCGCGGCCGGGAGAGGGCGTACAGGGCGGTCTCCGCCCCGGAGAAGGCGGCCGAGAGGAGGAGGAGGGCCCCGAGGAGGAGGACCTCCAGCCCGCTCATGGCCCGCCGCCCGCGGACTCGCCCACCAGGGCCACGACCGCGTCCTCGAGGGCGACCAGCCCGAGCGCGCGACCGCGCTCGTCCACGACGACCGCGCGCTCCGCCCCGCCGGCCGCGCGCAACGCGTAGAGGAGGCCCTCGACCGTGAGCGCCGCCGGCACGAGGGTGGGGACCGCGGCCAGCTCGCGCGGGGCCCGGCCGGGAGCGAGCACGACGTCGCGGACGCGGACGATCCCCTCGACGAAGCCCGGCGTCCCGGCGCGCTCGAGGAGGACGAACGCCTCCGGGGACCCCCGCGCCGCGCTCAGCAGCTCCTCGCGCGGGACGTCCCAGGGGAGCACGGGGAGCCGGGCCCGCGGGACCATGATCTCGCGGGCGCGCAGGTCCTCGGCCGCGAGCACCTCCCGGAGCATCCGGCTCTCCGGCGGGGCGAGAGCGCCCCCCTCGGCGGCGAGGTCGGCGAGGGCGGAGAGCTCCTCGGTATCGAGGGCGGTCGGGCGGCGCGGGCCCGCGAGCAGCGTCGTGAGGGTCCGGACGAGCGCGTCGAGGGGCCGGCGGACCGGGGCGAGGAGGACGGACGCGGCCGCCACCGGGAAGACGGCGAGGCGGGCCGCGCGCGCGGGGGCGTGCACCGCCAACGCCTTCGGCCCGATCTCGCCGAGCAGCAGGATCGCGGCGAACGACGCCGCCCCGGCCGCGGCGGCTGCCGCCGCGCCCTCGCGCCCCGCCAGAGCCCCGATCCAGCGCGCCGAGGTCGCGAAGTAGAGCACGTTCACGGCGAGGTTCCCGCAGAGGAGCGTGACCAGGAGCGCGCGGGGGGCCCGCCGGAGCCGGGCGATCGCCACCCCGGCCGGGGAGCGCTTCTCGGCGAGCCGGCGCACCTCCTCCGGCGGGAGAGCGAAGAGCGCGGTCTCCGCCCCGGAGAAGAGCCCGGAGAGCGCGAGCAGGAGCGCGAGCGGCAGGAGGGCCGCGGGGTCCATCGGCCTAGCTCGGACTGTCAACCGCAGAGACGCAGAGGCCGCGGAGGGCCGAGTCTGATGGTAGGTACACATCGAGAATGGTCTCGACTTGGCTCTCTCTGCGCACTCCGCGTCTCTGCGGTTCCACGATCTACCTGCCTAGTCCACCGGAAACAGGTAGCCCGGCGGGGTCGGAGGCTTCGGCGCGGCCGCGGGGTCGCCGCCCCAGGCGGGGCAGATCGCGCGGTACTCGCACCAGTCGCAGAGCCGGCTCTTGCGGGCCGGGAACTCGGGCGGCTCGGGCTCGGGGCGTCCCCCCGGGCCCACGCGGCTCTCGAGCGTGCGCTCGGCCTCGAGGATCCGGACGACGAGCGCGACGGTCTCCTCCCGGAGCCGGCGCAGCCCGTCCGGCGTGCGGCGGGAGCGGCACTCCCGGTCGTGGCGGAGGTAGTTCCAGACGAGTTGGACCTCGCGGGCGTCGGGGTAGCGGCGCCGCACGGCCACCTCGTAGAGACCGAGCTGGCGGTCCCGGTCGAGCTCGGCCTGGTCCGGGACCCAGCGGCCCGTCTTGTAGTCGCGGATCTCGTAGACCCCGGGCGCCACCCGCGAGAGCCGGTCTATCACGCCGGTCATCCACGTCTCGCCCCGGTCGTCGAGGGGAGCCTCGACCCGCACCTCGGTCCCGAGCACCTCGGACTGGTTGAAGGGCCGGTAGCGCCGGTGGTATCCGCGGAGGCACCTCTCGCCGAGCGCCTGGTAGGCCTCGGGCGTGTCTCCTTCGCGGACGATCACGATCTCCGGGGTCCACCGGGCCGCCCAGGCGTTCCGGAAGGAGGCGAGGAGCTCGTCCTCCGGGGGCACCCGGCCTTCCCGGATGCCCGCGTAGAGCCCCTCGAGAGTCTCGTGGACGAGGCTCCCGAGGAAGCTCTCGATGTTCTCGCGGGGGATCCGGATCCCGTCCACGTAGCGGAACTTGTACTGGAGGGGGCAGGTCTCGTACGCGGAGAGCTTCGAGTGGGAGAACCGGCGCGGCGCGGGCACGGGGGCACGGACTCTACCACGAAACCCCAGGCGCCCGCGGCGGGTTAGAATCCGGCGGGGAGGTGATCCCATGTCCCGAGCGATTCCCTTCGCGGCGGTCGCGGTCCTTCTCGCGGGCGCGGCGGCCCGGGCGCAGGACGCATCGGCTCCCGCGCCGAAGGCCGAGCTGGGGAAGCCGGCGCCCGACTTCACGCTCCGCGGCCTCGACGGCAAGACCGTGAAGCTCTCCGACCTCCGCGCCGGGCCCGACGCCTCCGCGAAGCCGGGGAAGATCGTCGTGCTCGACTTCTGGTCCTGCACCTGCCCCGGCTCGATCCGCTACGAGGAGAGGCTCGCGGCCTTCACGAAGAAGTACGCGGAGAAGGGCGTCGCGATCCTCGCCCTGGCCCCGAACGCGACCGAGACGCCCGAGCAGATGAAGACCTTCCTCGAGGAGAGGTCGGCGCCCTACCCGGTGCTCCACGACAAGGGGAACTCCGTCTGCGACGCCTACGGCGCGCAGGTGACCCCGACCTTCTATGTCGTGGATCGCGCGGGGGTGCTGCGCTATCGGGGGGCCTTCGACAACAGCCCCGGTCGGCCGAACCGAGCGGGGCGCGTCGCCTACCTCGAGGAGGTGGTGGACGCCCTCCTCGCCGGGAGGGACTCGCCCCACGCGGAGTCCCGGGCGATGGGCTGAGCGGTGAAGCGCGCGCCGCGGACCGCGGCGCCCGAGCCCTCGTCTCCCGCCCCCGCCGGCCCGCAGTCCCCGGCGCCATCCACGCCGCCTCC
>JAKEIC010000021.1 GCA_022614695.1 Planctomycetales bacterium
CTCGGATTCGATGGCGTCGACGCCGGCGGACTGGATGAGTCTTGGCGGCAACAGCCCGGTACGCCGGTCTACGGCACAGACCTTGGCGCCGACGCCGTTCTTGATGAGCGGTCCGGCCGCCGCCGCCTCCCCGAGAGCGGCGAGCCCGCGCACGGCCTCGAAGCGGACCTGCCAGCACCCGTCCTCGAGGAGACCGGAGAGGCGCGAGACGTCGTCCGGGTCGCGGAGCGTCGCGAGCGCGGCCGCGGCGGCCGTCCGCACCACGGGTTCCTTCGCCGGGAGCGCCGCCTCCACGCCCTCGCGGACGCGCCGGTAGAGGGGGTCGGCCCGCCCGCGCTTCGCGGCGATCCGGCCCCCGGCGGCCCCGGCGGCCTCGATCGCGGCGCTCGCGACCTCCCACCCGGGGCTCCCCGCGCCGCCCCGGCCGAGGAGCTCCTCGATCGCCTCCCCGTCCAGGGTCCCGAGCGCCTCGATCGCCGCCTCGCGGATCCTCAGACCCTCGTCGAAGCGGGCCTCCTTCGCCGCCTCCACGGGGTAGGCCCTCACCATCGCGAGCCCCGCCGCCGCCGTCGGACGATCCCGCCGTCCCTCGAGGAGCCGGAGGGCCGAGAGCCGGACCGCCAGGTCCTTCTCGGCCGCGAGGGCCTCGAACTGGCGCCGGACGGCATCCCACGCCGGGGGGAGTGGCGCGTCCTCCTGAGGCGCCGCGAGCGCGAGCAGGAGGAGAGACCGCAGGACCGCCGCCACGGGAACCTCCCGGGCGCATCCTACCTCGCCTCGGCCCCCCCGGCGGCCAGGGCCGCGCCCGAGGAGTTCGCCCGCAGCCACCCGGCCCAGGCCTTCTTCTCCTTGCCGAGCCGCTGCCCGGTCACGCCCTCGAAGGCCTCCTCGACGGCCGCTGCGACGCCCGTGTCCACGACTCGGTAGCCCCCGAGCATCTTGTAGTCGTGGATGACGCCCTCCTCGATCCTCCCGACGATGGGGTCGCCGATGGTCGCGGCCTGCGCGACCTCGACGTCGAAGTCGCGGATGTAGGCGAGCTGGTTCACGCTCTTCAGGTTCACCCGCGGCCCCGCCCCCCAGCCCTCGACGTAGAACTCGGCGAGTCCGCGCGCGGCGAGCGGGTTCCCCTGGAACGAGCCGTGCGCCCGAGCGGCGCGGATGGCCGTCTCGGGGACGCGGGACCGGAGCGCCGAGGAGAGGTAGAGAGGAGTCTCCTTGTACTCGAGCGCGTGCAGCGCCGAGAGAGCCGCCGCCCGGACCGAGGCGTCCTCGTCGGTGACGGCCGCCCGCGCGAGGCTCCGGAGCGCGGCGAGGTCGCGGACCCGTCCCAGCTCGCGGGCCGCGGCGGCGCGGTCCTCGGGCTTCCCGCCGGCGAGCGCGGAGACGAGGCTCTTCAGCCTCTCCGTGGCGCCGAGCGCCCGCAGGGCCTCGGCGCTCGGGAGCGCGGTCGGTCCGCTTGCGCGCGCCTCCCGCCTCTCGAGGTATTCCCGCTCCGCCGGGAGCACCCACCGGCCCCTCCACTCGACGAACCCCTTCTCCCTCATCGCCGTCGCCTCGGGCACCCAGGAGTCCTTCCAGCGGACGTATCCGAGCGCCTCCCGGGCCGCCGCGCAGTCCGGGTCGGCCCCGACCGCCGCCTCGTAGGCGGCCTTCGCCTCGGCGGCGAGCCCCCGCGCCAAGCACCAGTCCCCGTGCTCGGCCCACGCGGCCGCGTCGTTGGCCGACCGGCCGGCGATCGCCCCCGCGCGGCCCGCCGACTCCGCCCGCAGCGCCTCGGGCGACGGCTCCGCCTCGATCCCGAGCACCTCCGCCCGCGGGACCCGGACCGTGCCCGCCCGCGTCACGACCCGCAGGGCGTCCCCGTCCTCCTCGACCCTCCCCGTGAGCGTGGTCCCGTCCCGGAGCCGGACGACGTCGGCCGAGGCGGCCGCCGCCGCGAGGAGGAGGACCCCCGTGCCCAGCGCCGTGGTGGTGCGCATCCTGGACCTCCCTACTTCCGCGGCCCCGTCGAGGCCTCGGCCGCCCCCTCCGACTTCGTGGCGAGCCAGCGGGCCCACTCCTGCGGGTCGCCGCTCTTCTGCCCCGTAAGGTTCTCCCACGCCCGCGTGGCGGCGTTCTTCTCCGAGACCGAGATCAACTCCTGGATCCCGAGGCACTGGAAGTCGAGGACGGTGCCCTCCATGATCACGCCGACGATCGGGTCGGCGATGGCGGCCGTCTGCGCGACCTCCACCTCGAAGTCGCGGATGTAGGCCGTCTGCTGGCCGATGAAGATGTTCACGCGGGGCCCGCCGCCCCAGCCCTCGACGGCGTATCCGGCGAGCACCCGCGGGGCGAGCGGGCTCGCCGCGAACGTGCCGAGCGCCTCCGCCGCCCGTGTGCGGATCGCCTCCTTCCGCGAGCGGAGCGCCGACCCGAGGTAGAGAGGCGTGTTCTCGTAGCGGATCGCGTGGAGCGAGGAGAGGGCCGCGGACCGGACCGAGGCGTCGGGGTCGGCGACGGCGGCGCGCGTCAAGGCCCGCACGGTGGCGATCTCCCGGCGCGTCGCGAGCCTCCGGGCCGCCGCCTCGCGGATCGCCGGGTCGGCGCTCCCGAGCGCGCGGAGGTCCGCGGCGAAGCTCCCCGGCGCCGCCGCGGCCGGCTCGGCCGGGGGATCGGGGGCGTCCGCGGCCACCCCGTCCCGGCGCCGGAGGTAGTCCCGCTCGGCGGGCAGTACCCACTTCCCCCGGTATCGCACGAACCCCTTCGCGACCATGGCCTCCGCCTCGGTCATCCAGCGGCCCCGGAACCGCACGTGCCCGAGCGCGGCCCGCGCTTCGGGGTGGTCGGTGTCGAGGGCGACGGCGCGCTCGAACGCGGCCGCCCCCTCGAGGGCGAGGCCCTCGCCTCGGCACCACTGCCCGAGCGCGACCCAGGAGGCCGCCTCCCCCTCGGCGACGGCCCCGCGCCTCCGCGCGTACTCCGCAGCCACGTCGGCGGGAGAGGCCTCCCGGTCCACCCCCTCGACCTCGGACCGCAGGACCCGGATCTCGCCCGCGGGGGTTGCGACGAGGAGGTACTCGCCCGCCTCGCTCACCGCCCCGCGCACGGTCCGCCCGTCCTTGAGGCGGACGACGTCGGCGGCCGCCGCGGCCGCGAGCGCCAGCAGGAGCACTGCGGCGCTCGCGAATCTCAGGAATCGAGTGGGTTCCATGGAGACCTGCCCAGTCGGGGGCGCCGGAGGGGAACGCAAAGTCCGTTCCGCCACCCGCGGCGCTCCCGACAGACGGAACTCCTTATACACGATACGGTTGAGCACCTGAAACCCGCGGAATCACGCGTCCGGCTTCCGGGCGGGCGATCATGGGGTTTCCGAGTGCGGATACGGCGTGATCGGCGTCCGCTTGACCCGCGCGGGGCCGGGCGTATGGTCGGCCCCGGCCGCACGCGGGGACCGGGGGGGGGACTCGGTGGTGGGGGGAGGCGGAGCCCTGGCCGAACCTGTCGCCGCTCCGTCCGTACTGGATGACCGGGGCCCGTACGAGGCGGTCCTCGCCGTCGTGCGAACGGTGTCGCGCCTCTCGCCCGACCTCCGCACCGAGGAGGCCGTCTGGGAGGCGGTCCGGACGTCCAAGCCGGGGTCCGTGCGCTACCTCTCGTCGGTGGCCGGCGCCCGCCACTCCGTCTTCTACCACCAGATCCAGGAGTTCTACGCGTTCGGCCGCACTCGCGTCCCGCCCGAGCACCGGGACTCCTTCTGCAGGACCTGCGGCCGGACGTTCAGCGACTCGCTCTTCGAGGAGAACGTCTACCCGCTCCTCCAGGTCGGGCTCGCGGGTCCGGGGTCGTTCCAGGCCGCCGTCGTCGAGATGATCCGGACCTACCTCGAGCGCTACACCCGCGGCTGGTACGTCGTCTCGGCGGCGCTCTCCCCCGAGGAGATCGTCCTCACGTTCGCGCCGGCGGACCCCGCGGCGGGCGCCGCCTACTTCCGCCAGTGGGGCTTCGACCCCGAGGAGTCGTTGCGCAACACGCTCGACTTCGTCGCCGGCGCGATCGAGGGGTTCGCCGCCCGAGTCGTCGCCCGCTTCGATCCCTCGCGGCTGCGGGCCTCGGCGGACGGCGCGCGGGGCGTGGTCCGGCTCCCGATCCGGGCCGGGGACCGCTTCGACTACGAGACCCTCGTGCGGAC
>JAKEIC010000225.1 GCA_022614695.1 Planctomycetales bacterium
CCAGGTCGTCGTGGCGCTGGGACGCACGCCGGTCTCGGAGGGAGGACCCCCGGCCGGCGAGGGCCTCCCGGGCGGCGCCGCCGAGATCGAGGACGGGAAGGCCCAGGTCGTCGTGGCGATCGGGGGCGCCGGGACGGCGGGGGATTCCCAGGCGGCCTCGGGCGGGGCGGCGACGGCCCGGGCCGGCAGCAACGGCGTCGCCCTCGCGCTCGGGGGCCGCGGGGCCGACAGCCGCGGGAGGCGCCTCCCGAACGGCGGGATCGTCTTCTCGGGCGCGGGCCAGGGAGGCCCGGCGGAGGCGCGGTCGCCCGTGGCCGGCTTCGCCTTCCCCGGGACCTCGGGCGCCATGAGCCACCCGGACGGGACGCTGTTCCAGCCCGAGAGGCCGGGAGAGCTGCCGAAGGTGGCCGAGGAGGCCTGGCGCCGGGCGCGAGCCCTGGCGGCGGCGGCCGGCTAGGCGATCGTGCCCGGGCGTTCCCGGCCCGGTCAGCCGAGCTTGAGCCGGACGCAGTCCCCCTGGGCCGCCACGCGGACCGCCCAGAGCGGGGAGACGGGACTCCCCGAGCCGCCCTCGATCTCCTCGAGGGTCCCCTGGGCCCGGACGGGCTCTCCGATCCGCATATCCCACCCCACCGACCGGGCCACCGGCTCGCGCAGCTTCACCTCCACGGAGAGCTTCCCGTCGCTCACGAGGAGCCGCACCTCGCCCGTGGCGGGGTCGTCGGCGCGCCCGGCGATCATCCCCTCGACGTAAACCCGCCGCCCGATCAGATCGGGGACGAAGTCCTGGAGCGGGTCCCCCTGCTCCCCGCCCGGGGCCCCGGGCGCCGCGACCACCTTCATGGGCCGGACCGGGTTCGGCTTCCAGAGTCCCCTCGGACGAACGGCGAGCCACCGGGCCGTCTCCGCCGGGGCGCCCCCGGACCCCGCGACGGTCCCTTCGGCCGCCCACCACTCGTCGGCCTTCGGGGCCTCGCCCCCGAACCGCGCCCATTCCTCCAGGGAGACACGGAGCGCCCGCTGGATGGACTGTCCGTCGAGGAGGCCGAGCAGCTCGAACCGGACATCGGTCGCGCCCTCCTCGGGTTCCCCGAGCACCATCCCGCAGGCGCGGGCCCCCTCCCCGGGGAGGAAGCTCCGGTCGGTGGCGCTCGAGCCGAGGCTCGCCCGCGCCGGAGTCGCGTTCTCGATCGCGCGCATCACCGCGACGGCGCCTCCCAGGCAGAAGGCGAGGAGGATCCCGAGCCCGGCGGCCCGCCCCCACGAGAGTCCTCGACGCGCGGCCGGCCGCATCGCGGCGAGCGCGGCCGCCATCTCGGCCCCGAGCCGGGCCCTCTCGGCCCGCTCCCGGGAGAGCCGCTCGCGGTCGAGGAGCGCCTCGAGGTCCTTGGCGAGCGCCGCCGCGTCCGCGTACCGCGACCCCGGGTCCTTCTCCAGCGTGCGGTAGACGACGCGGGCCGTTTCGAGCGTCACCCCGGGGACCGTGTCCGCGATGGGCGCCGGGAGAGTCTCCACGTGGGCCTTGAAGACCTCCGTCACGGTGCTCCCCCGGAAGGGAACCGCCCCCGTGAGCATCTCGTAGAGCATGACCCCCACGGCGTAGACGTCGGCGGCCGGGGTCGGGTCCCTCCCGAGGATCACCTCGGGGGCCATGTAGAAGGGCGTCCCCATGATGCGCCCCGGGTCGGTCTGGCCGAGGCCGCTCGTCGCCGCCCCCTGCTCGAGGGCGCCCGCGCTCACCTTGAACGACTGCTCGAAGGAGACCTTGGCGAGCCCGAAGTCGGAGAGCATCACCCGGCCCGTGGAGTCGAGGAGGACGTTCCCCGGCTTCACGTCCCGGTGGAGGATCCCCTGCGCGTGGGCGGCGGCGAGCGCCTTCGCGACGTCGCAGGCCGTCCGGATCGCCTCGCCCTCCGGGAGCTTCCCCCGCCTCTCGAGGAGACGGTCGAGCCCCTCCCCCTCGACGTACTCCATCGTGAAGTAGTGGAGACCCGCCTCCTCCGCGATGGAGTAGACCTGCACGATGTTGGGGTGCCGGAGCTTCGCCACGGCGCGCGCCTCCCGCTGGAAGCGGGCGATGAAGTTCTGGTCGCGCGAGAGTCGCGGGGCGAGGATCTTGAGCGCGACGTAGCGGCCGAGCGTCGTGTCGAGGCACTTGAGGACCCGCCCCATGCCCCCCTCGCCGAGGGATCGGACGACCTTGTAGTGGGCGATCGCCGTCGGCAGCGGGGTCGCCTCCACGGCCTCGCCCCCTCCCGGGGCTGCCCGGTCCGGGAGCGTCGCCCCGGTCTCCCCGGGGGGCCCGAGGGCGTGGAGCGGGAGCGTCTCCCCCGTGGGCGAGGAGGGTGTCTCGGGCATGTCACGGGTATCGTAACGGCCGCTTGACGCCCCGTCGCGGGCCGGCCTATGATTCGCGCCCTTCGCCGCCCCGGGGAGGACCCCCGGCCCGGGGCGGGCAGGTTCCCCGGACATCGCAGGAGGTCCCATGTCCCAGACGTCCCGTCCTCTCGTCCTCGGGGCCGCCGCCGCGCTCGGGCTCCTCTTCGTCGCCCCCGTCGCGCCCACGGCCCTCGCCCAGGAGGACCCCGAAGTCCTGCGGCTCTTCCAGGAGGGCAAGGACCTGTTCCTCAAGGGCAAGGACGAGGAGGCCTGGAAGAAGTTCGAGGAGGTGCTGAGGCGCAAGCCCGACCACGGGACGGCGCTCCGGCTCCGGGAGGAGGCGGGCTACCAGTTCTTCATCGAGCTGCTCATGAAGCGAGACCCGCCGGACATCGCCGGCAAGGTCCGCAACTTCGCGCGGTTTCTCCTCGCCAAGGCCGAGGAGGAGAAGGAAGTCTCGGACGCCGACGCGGAGAAGATCCAGAAGTGGGTCGCCGACCTCGAGAAGGGCTTCGAGGAGCGGTGGAAGGCGATCGAGGAGCTGTCGTTCCGGATCGGCCAGCAGGCGGCCCCGTGGCTCGTCGAGGCGCTCGGGAACGAGAAGAACGACGAGCTGCGCACGGGCGCCGTGCAGGCCTGCATCCACATGGGGACCCAGATCGTCCCGGCGCTGAACGAGGCGATCGAGAGCGAGAACCCCCTCGTGCGGCAGAACTGCTGCGCGATCCTCGGGGCGATCGGCGACGACCGGGCCAAGGCCGAGCTGAAGCGCGTCTCGGAGGACGCGAAGGAGCGCCCCGAGATCCGCGCCTACGCGGACACCGCTCTCAAGCGGGTGACCGCCCGCGAGGCGAAGGACCTGCCGGCGGCGAAGGAGTTCTTCCTCCAGAAGGCCATCCTCTACTACCGCGACCACCCCGCGATCATCAAGGAGCGCGACAAGACCTGGACGGTGTGGAAGTGGAAGGAGGGGAAGCTCATCTCCGACCGCGTCCCCCGGTGGCTCTACCACCTGCGGCTCGCCGAGGAGGCCTGCTACGACGCGGTGGAGCTGGACCACGCCTACGACCGGATCTGGCCCGTGATGGTGCTCGCGAACCTCTCGCAGTGGCTCGAGTGCGCCGCGCACCTCGGGAAGGCCCCCGACGACGCGAAGGAGGCGCTCGGGAAGCTCTTCGATGAGAACCGCGGCGGCCTGGTGCTGGGCTTCCCGGCCGGGCAGAGGGTGCTCTTCCAGGCCCTGGACCTCGCTCTCTCGGGCCAGGAGCCGGAGCTGGCCGAGGCCTGCTGCGACATCCTCGGGAAGGTCTCGGACGGCGCCGACCTGCCCCGCCCCGCCGCGAGCGCGGCGGAGGGCGGAGAGCCCGCGGAGCCCCCCGCGGGCGGCGGGGCGGCCGTCGGCCAGCCGCTCATTGACGCGCTCGACTATGCCGACCGCCGGTCTGCCAAGCGCGTCCGCTACGCCGCGGCGTCGGCCCTCGTCTCGATCGTGGACCGCAACAACGACCTGAAGGACCGGAGCCGCCCCGCGGACCAGTGGCCGGCGAAGTGGCCGCACCGGACCGTCGAGGTGCTGGGCGAGGCGGCCGGGGAGTCGGGCACCCGGACGGTGCTCGTCGTGGACCCCGACTCCCAGACCCGAAAGGCGATCGCGCAGGAGCTCACCTCGCTCGGCTACTTCGTGACCGAGGCGGCCGACGTGCAGACGGGGCTCCGACGGGCGAAAGCGTTCCCGAACGAGGACCTGATCGTCGTGAACGCCGACCTGGCGCACCAGGAGACCTTCGCCCTCCAGTCGCCCCGGGGGACCAAGTTCCGGGAGACGTTCATTGACGCCCTCCGGGACGACGTCCGCACGAAGGAGATCCCGATCGTGATCGCGGCCGACGAGGGCGGGCTCGACCGGGCGAAGGAGCTGTTCCAGAAGGAGGCCAAGGGCTACATCGCGCGTCGAGTGCCCCCGAACCGCGAGGAGCTCAAGGGCGAGATGGAGCGCGTATTCTCCGAGCACCCGGCCTCCGAGGAGAAGGCGGCGGCGGACCGGATGAGCATGCGGGGGAGCACCTCCCTCGCCTCGATAGACCCCCACACCTCGATCTTCCCCGTGCGGAACGCGGTCCCCTCGCTCGAGGGGGTGCTCGGCGCCCGGCCCGACGCCGTGCGCGCCCCGGCGCTCCTGGCGCTCGGGCGGATCGGGGACGGGCAGGTGGTCCCCGCGATCACGCGCCTGATCGCGAACGGGCAGGACAACAAGCCCGAGATCCGGGCGGCGGCCGCCCGGGCCCTCGGCGAGATCTTCCTCCGGAGCAAGGCGCCGCTCCCGCAGGATACGTTCGAGACCCTCCTCGCGGGCCTGAACGACGCCGCGCCGGTCGTGCAGGAGGGTTGCGGCGAAGGTCTGGGCAAGATCGCCCTCAAGGACGACCAGAGGTTCCTCGCCTACAAGGCCCGCCGCATCCACTACCGGGGTGAGGGGGGCGCGGCGGCCCCGGCGAAGCCTGCCGAGGGCGGGGGCGAGGGGGGCGGCGGGGGCGGCGGCGAGGGTGGCGGGGGGTAGCCCCCCGAGGGTCCGACGCGGCGACACGGGGACGCGGCGACGCGGCGAAAGGGCGGCCTCTCCCGTCGCCAGGTCGTCGGCGCGCTCGGGGCCGTCGCCGCGGTCGCCGCGGTCGGCCGGGCGGCCGCGCAGGATCCGCCGCCGGGACGCCCGGGCGTGAAGGTCAAGGTCCTCGGGATCGCGCAGGACGGCGGGGTGCCCCACCTCGGGTGCCGGAAGTCCTGCTGCGAGGGGGCGCGGAAGGACCCGGCGCGGCGCTCCCGGGTCTCCTCGGTCGCCCTCTGTCACGTCGCGACGGGGAAGCGCTGGATCGTGGATTGCACGCCGGACTTCCCGGCGCAGGTAGATCTCCTCGAGTCCGACCCCAAACTCCCGCGGCGAGAGCCGCGGGAGTTTTGCGACGGCCTCCTCCTCACCCACGCCCACATCGGGCACTACGCCGGGCTCATCCACCTCGGGACCGAGGTGATGTCCGCGAAGGAGATGCCCGTCTGGGCGACCGCCCGGATGGGCGAGTTCCTGACGCGGAACGGCCCCTGGGGAGCGCTGGTCTCGAGCCGGCAGATCGCCCTCCGCGCGCTCGAGCCGGGGAAGCCCGTGGCGCTCGCCGAAGGGCTCTCCGTCACGCCGTTCCTCGTCCCGCACCGGGACGAGTACTCGGACACGGTGGGCTTCCGGATCGAGGGCCCGCGCCGGCGGCTCGTCTTCCTCCCCGACGTGGACAAGTGGGAGAAGATGGCGACGCCTCTCCCGGCTCTCCTCGAGGACGCGCAGGTGGCGCTCCTCGACGGAACCTTCTTCTCGCTCGAGGAGCTGCCGCACCGGGACATCACGAAGGTCCGACACCCCTTGGTCACGGAGACCCTCGACCTCCTGCGAGGGCGGGTCGCCGCGGGGACGCTCGAAGTCGCGTTCATCCACCTGAACCACACGAACCCGGCGCTGGACGCCGCCTCGCCCGAGCGGCGCCGTCTCGAGGACGCCGGCTTCCGCGTGGCCCGGGAAGGCGAGGACTTCGGGCTCTGACGGCTATACTCGGCTCGATGCCGGCGACCCGCACGACGCCCGCACAAGCCACGCTGGTCGAGGTCTTCTCCGCCATCCAAGGCGAGGGGACCCACGTCGGCGAGCGGCAGGTCTTCGTCCGCTTCCTCGGTTGCGACGTCCACTGCGCCTTCTGCGACACGCCCGCCACGCACCAGAAGGTGCGTGCCGCGCGGGCCGAGAGGACGCCCGGGAGACGCGACTGGGAGATCGTCGAGAACCCTGTCCCGCTCGACCGGGTCCTGGACCTCGTCCGGCGGCTGGACCGGCCGCCCGGGTTCCACAGGGCGGTCTCCTACACGGGCGGGGAGCCGCTCCTGCAGGTCCGGTTCCTCGCGGAGTTCCTTCCCCGGTTGCGGGAGGGCTCGCCGCTCCCCTGCTACCTCGAGACGCACGGGCTCGCGCCCGAGGCGCTCGAGCGCATCCTCCCCCACGTGGACATCGTGGCGATGGACGTGAAGATCTCCTCGGCGACCGGCGAGCCGAACCGTTTCGAGGACCACCGGCGCTTCCTCCGGCTCTCCCTCTCGACGGGGAGCAAGGAAGTGTTCGCGAAGATCGTGATCGGGCCGGAGACACCGGAGAGGGAACTCGCCGAGGCCTGCGACGTCGTGGCGTCGGTGGACCCGCGGGTGCCGGTCATCCTCCAGCCGGCGACGCCCTACGGGCCCGTGAAGAGCGCCCCCTCCGCCGAGTTGATGCTCCGGCTCCAGGAGGTGGCGGCAGAGCGGCTCCGGGACGTGCGCGTGATCCCGCAGACCCACGTCCTGATGGGTCAGCTCTGATCGTGGGGTCCCTGTGCGGCTCCTGTGCCCGGGGGCCGGCCGCGCCGCTACCGCTGGTCACCGTCCTCGGGTTCCTGGGCCGCGTCCGTCGGACCGAGGACGCGCGGCCTCTCTGCCGGGCCTGCGCGCGGGGGGCGGGGACGCGGGCGCTCCTCGCGACGGCGCTCGGGGGCTTCTGGGGATGGCCGGCGGCCGGGCGGGCGGCGGCGGCGGTCGTCTCGGACGCCCGCGCGCTCTCCCGCGCCGGCGCGTTCCCGCGGCCCCTCGCAGCCCTCGCGGCGGCGGCGGCGTTCGGGCTCCCCACCGCGTTCGCCTCCGCGCTCCTGCTCGCCGTCGCGCTCGCCGCTGGCGGGAGCGACCCGGAGGCGGAGGCCCGCGAGCGGGCGGCGCGGATCGAGGAGCTGGTCGCGGAGGCGAGGGGATACCTGGCGGCGGGGGACGCCGAGCGGGCCCTCGGTCGCTTCCGGGCGGCGCTCGCCGAGGCGCCGGGGCTGCCGGAGCTCCTCGCCGGCGCCGGCCTCGCCGCGTCCCGTTCCGAGGGCCGGTCGGAGGAGGCGGAGCGGCTCCTCCGCGAAGCGCTCGCTTCGGGCGACCTCTCCCGGGCCGGGCGCGCCGACGCGCTCGCGACGCTCGGGGACGTGCTCCTCGGGACGGGTCGCGACGCGGAGGCGGCGGAGGCCCTCGCGGAGGCCCTCCGGATCGGCCCCGACGCCCCCGTCGCCGTCCACGTCGCCTACCAGGACGCTCTGCGGCGCTCGGGTCGCGCGGCCGAGGCCACCCGGATCTACGAAGCCCGCGTCGCGGACCGGACGGCCGACCCCGACTCCCTCTACCTCCGGGCCCGGCTCCTCGCCGACCCCGCCGCCCGCGAGGCGGCGCTCCGGGACGTGCTCGCCCGCTCCCCCGACCACCGCCGCGCCCGCTACGCCCTCGCCCGGACGCTACTCGAGGGGACGCGTCCGGCCGAGGCCCTTCCCGAGTTCCGCGCGGCGGCGCTCGACCGCGACGGGGGCGACCGGGCGCTCTTTGGAGTGATCGAGTGCGCGCTCGCTCTCGGCGACCGCGATGGAGCCGCTCGCGCGGCCGCCGACCTGAGGCTGCGCTTCCCGGCCTCTCTCCTCGTCGCTCGCGCCGACGCGCTCCTCGACGCGCGAGGCCGGTGAGCCCCGGATGGGGGTCTAGACCCGCACCCACCCGGTCGGAGGCGTCCCACCCCGGTCCCGAGAGGCCGCGACGGCGTCTACGCGGGAGTGACCGCGGCGGGTGCCGCGGGGACGGCGGGCGCGGTCGGCGCCGGCGCCGGAGAAGGCGGAGCCGGGACGGGCGCCGCCGCCAGAAGCGCGCCCGCCTCCTTCTTCGCCCCGTTCGTCGGGAGCCCGAGGGCGCTCCTCGCGACACGCTTGGACTCCTGCGCGATCTCGCGGAGCGCCCCGAGCACGTCGTCCGGGTGGCCCTTGGGGTTCACCCGCGAGAAGACGCGCCGCACGACGCCCGCCTTGTCAATCAGGTAGGTGACGCGCGCCGCGCCGTGCCCGTTCAGCGCCCCGTAGGTCGAGCAGACCATCCGCGCCGCGTCCGCGAGCAGCGGGAACGGTATCTGGCAGGCCTTCGCGAACGCCGCCTGCTCCTCCACCATGTCGGTGCTCATCCCGAGCACTTCGGCGCTCAGCTCCCGGAACGCGGGCAGCGCGTCACGGAAGGCCGTCGCCTCGGCGGTGCAGCCCGGCGTCGAGGCCTTGGGGAAAAAAAAGAGGACGACGTTCGAGCGGCTCTCGAAGTCCGAGAGCCGCACCGTCGTCCCGTCCTGCTTCGGAAGTTCGAAGTCCGGTGCTCGCGTCCCCAACGCGAGCGTTTGCTGTGACATCACACCCCCTCCTGTTGGTGACTCCTTGCGGCAGGGCCGTTCCCCGCCGACTGCGGAGGATTCAAGCGAAGTCAGCGGCGCGCGTCAAGGGAAAAGGCCCCTAGAATCCCGGAATGCCCCCCCGGCCGACATCCGCGGCCCTCCTCGCGCTCGCCGCCGGTTGCGGCTTCGCGGACGTCCCCGGCGACGCCGACCACGGGTCCGTCCGCCGGGAGACGTTCGCGAGCGAGGCGCTCGGACGGGAGGCCGAGTACCTCGTCTACCTTCCTCCGGGAGGCCCGCGGCCCGGCGAACGCCTCCCCGTGGTGTACCTGCTCCACGGCTACGGAGACGGTGCCCACAGTTGGTTCCGTTGGGGCGGCGCCCACGAGACGGCGGACCGGCTCATCGCGGCCGGCGAGGTCCCGAGGCTGATCCTCGTCTCGGTCGAGGGGAACCGCTCCTTCTACGCGAACAGCCCCCTCGGCCGCTGGGAGGACTTCGTGGCGGACGAGGTGGTCCGCGTCGTGGACGCGCGCCATCCGACGATCGCGTCCCGCGAAGGTCGCGCGTTGGCCGGCAACTCGATGGGAGGCTACGGGGCGCTCCGGCTCGCCCTCCTCCACCCGGCCCGTTTCGGGGGCGCCGCGAGCCTTTCGGGGTTCATCCTCGCCGGCCCGTTCCTCCCCGAGCGCGCCGAGCGCCGCGAGCCGCGCGAGATCCTCCTCGAGGGCGTCCCGGATCCGCCGGTCGCGATCTACGCCGACTGCGGGGACGCCGACCGGTACGGCCTCCAGGACCAGCTTCGTGGGCTGGAGCGGCTCTTCGCGGGGCTCGGGGATCGCGCGCCCCCGCACGAGACCCACCTGGTCGAGGGGAGCCACTCGTGGGGTCTCTGGCGCGAGCGGCTCCCGCACGCGCTCCGGTTCCTCGGCAGGCACCTCCGCTCGGAGGGCGGGCGTTAGAATCCGGCCCGAGCGTGCGCTCCCTCCTCCCTCTCCTCGCCGCCGCCCTCCTCGCCGCGTGCGGCACGCCGCCCCCGGTGAAGGAGCGGGAGGTCTGGGAGGGGAACCAGGGACTCCGCGAGGAGGCGGTCCGGGCGCTCGAACCGACCGCCCCGGTGCTCCGCATCGAGCTCCAGGGCGAGACGTTCCGGGTCGAGGACCTGATCCTCGGGAAGTCCGTCATGGTCCGCGTCCCGTCCGGCGACCCGCAGGGGCGGCGGATCCGGTTCCAGGG
>JAKEIC010000226.1 GCA_022614695.1 Planctomycetales bacterium
CGCGATCGCCTGCGCCGTGGACGTGGAGACGCGCCGGCGGATCCTCCAGAAGGGGCTCGGGGTGCTGGCCCAGTCCCCGATCCCGCCGGGCTTCTTCGGGCACGACCCGGCGTGGACGAACCCCTGGCAGCGGTTCGACCTCGAGCACGCCCGGCGGCTCCTCGCCGAGGCGGGCTACCCGGGCGGGGAGGGGCTACCCGAGCTCGTCTTCGAGACCGCGAATACGAACAAGAGCCAGATGCAGGGGGCGGAGCTTCTCCAGTTCCAGCTCGCCCAGGTCGGGATCCGCATGCGTATCGAGGCGAACACCTGGCCGGCGTTCACCGAGAAGATCAATCAGAACCGCGCGCAGATGTTCATCGTCGGCTGGGGCGCCGACTACCCGGACGCCGAGAACTTCCTCCAGCTCCTCTACGGCCCGAACGCCGCCCCTGCCGGCCAGAACAGCACGGCGTTCCGGAACGAGGAATACGACCGCCTCTACGAGGAGATCGTGCGGCTCGAGGACACGCCCGAGCGCTACCGGAAGATCCGCCGCATGGTCGAGATCGTCTGCGAGGAGCACCCGTGGATCTTCCAGATCCACACCGAGGACTGGGTCCTCACGCAACCGTGGCTCCGCAACTTCAAGCGCCCGCTCATGGGGGAGGGGTTCTGGAAGTACCTGCGACCGGACCCGGATCTCCGCGCGGCGACGGTCGGGGACTGATCAGGCGGGCGGCGCCGCGGCGGACATCGACTCGCCACGTCGCAGGAACGCCGTCCCGTCGGGCCGATTCTCGACGAGATGGCACGCGACCCGGTGGCCGCCGCCCGCGTCGCGGAGGGGCGGGTCCTCGGTCTCGCAGCGCGGCTCCTTGAGGGGGCAGCGCGCGGCGAAGCGGCAGCCGACGAACTCGCGGTCGGGGCTCGGGACGTCGCCACGGAGAACGATCCGGGCGCGCTTCGACTCGACCTCGGGGTCGGGGATCGGGACCGCCGAGAGGAGCGCCCGCGTGTAGGGGTGGAGCGGGTTCTCGTAGAGGGCGTTCCGGTCCGCTAGCTCCACGATCCGCCCGAGGTACATGACCGCCACGCGGTCGGAGATGTGGCGGACCACGGCCAGGTCGTGCGCGATGAAGACGTAGGAGAGGTGCAGCCTCTGCTGTAGCTCCTCGAGCAGGTTCACCACCTGAGCCTGGATCGAGACGTCGAGGGCGGAGACCGGCTCGTCGCAGATGATGATGCGGGGGTTGAGGGCGAGGGCCCGGGCGACACCGATCCTCTGGCGCTGGCCGCCGGAGAATTCGTGCGGGTACCGCCGGACGAAGGCAGGGTCCAGCCCGACGACTTGGAGCAGCTCCGCGACCCGGTCCCGCCGCTCCGCGCGCGTGCCCTCGCCGAAGTTCCAGAGGGGCTCCTCGACGATCGCCCCAACGGTCATGCGGGGGTTGAGGGACGCGTAGGGGTCCTGGAAGATCATCTGCAGCTGGCGCCGCTGCTGCCGCAGGGCCTCGCCCGAGAGCGAGCAGAGGTCCACGCCGCCGACGCGCACCTCCCCGGCCGTGGGCCGGTGGAGCTGCAGGACCCCGCGGGCGAGCGTGGACTTGCCGCAGCCCGACTCCCCGACGAGGCCGAGCGTCTCCCCGTCATGGAGATCCAGGTCCACGCCATCCACGGCGCGGATCAGGAATCGCCGCCGCCGGATGAACCCGCGGACCACTGGGAAGTGGACCTTCAGCCCGCGGACCTCCAGGAGGAGACTCCCGTTCGCGGTCACGGCCGACCCCCCTCCATATCCCGGATGCAGGCGGCAAGCCGCCCCTCCCCGACGGACCGCAGCGGGGGCGTCCCGACCCGACACTCGGCCACCCGGTACGGGCAGCGCGGCTCGAACGAGCAGCCCGGGAGCGGGTGGGCGAGATCGGGCGGATGACCCTCGATCGGCAGGAGCTTCACCTTGCGCGTCTCGTCGAGCCGGGGGACCGACTTGAGGAGCCCGATCGTGTAGGGGTGCCTCGGGTGCGCGAAGAGCTCCCCGACGGGCGCCTGTTCCACGATCCGGCCCGCATACATGACGAGCACGCGGGAGCAGGTCCCGGCGACGACGCCGAGGTTGTGGGTGATAAGGATGAGGGCCATGCCCAGCTCGCGCTGCAGCGTCCGCAGGAGGTCGAGGATCTGGGCCTGGATCGTGACGTCGAGCGCCGTCGTCGGCTCGTCGGCGATGAGGAGGTCGGGCTTGCAGGAGAGCGCCATGGCGATCATGACCCGCTGCCGCATGCCCCCGGAGAACTGGTGGGGGTAGCTGGCCAGCCTCTCCCCGGGCCTGGGGATCCCCACACGCTCGAGCCACCGGATCGCCTCGGTACGCGACTCCTCGGAGGAGAGCCCGAGGTGCGTTTCCATCCCCTCGGTCATCTGGCGGCCGATCGTGAGGAACGGGTTCAGGCAGGTCATCGGGTCCTGGAAGATCATGGCGATCCGGCGCCCGCGGATCGCGCGGAGTTCCCCGCGCGGCAGGTGCAGGAGGTCCCGCCCCTCGAACAGGGCCTCCCCGGAGACGATCTCGCCGGGAGGGGTCGGGATGAGGCCCATCAGCGTCAGGTTCGTGACGGACTTGCCGCTCCCGGATTCCCCCACGATCCCGAGCGCCTCGCCGCGGGCGAGCGAGAAGGAGACGCCCTCCACGGCCCGGACGACCCCGTCGTCCGTGTGGAAGTGGGTCCGGAGGTCGCGGACATCGAGGAGGGCCTCGCTCACGTCCTCCCCTTCTGCTGCGGGTCGAGGGCGTCGCGCAGCCCGTCGCCCACGAAGTTGAAGGCGAAGAGAGAAACCGACATCACGGTCGCCGGGAAGAGCAGCAGCCACGAGTGGGAGCCCCCGTGGCCCAGGCTGTCCATGCCCTCCTTCACGAGGGCGCCCCACGACGCGAGGTTCCGCCCCTCCCACTGCACGCCCAGCCCGATGAAGGCGAGGAACGACTCCTGGAGCACGATCGCGGGGATCGTGAGCGTCGTGTAGACGGCGACGACTCCGAGGACGTTCGGGACGAGGTGCCGGAAGACGATCGCGTATCCCGGGGCCCCCGCCGTGCGCGCTGCCTCGATGAACTCGCGCTCGCGGAGCGAGAGGATCTGCCCCCGCACGATGCGCGCCATGGTGAGCCACTGGACCGCCCCGAGCGCGATGAACAGGACGACGATGTCCTTGCCGAACGCGACCATGAGGATGATGACGAGGAAGATGTAGGGGAGCCCGTAGAGGATGTCCACGACCCGCATCATGAGGAGGTCGGTGAGCCCGCCCACGTAGCCTGAGACGGCCCCGTAGCAGACGCCGATCACCAGGCTCACGAGGGTCGCGAGCAGCGCGATGAGCAGGCTGATCCGGCCCCCGTAGAGGATGCGCGACAACAGGTCGCGGCCCTGTCGGTCGGTTCCGAAGAGGTGTCGGGCGAGGATTGGGCGACCGTCGAGGTAGAGCCCCCGGACGTCGCCGCCGCGGACCTCCAGGACCGCCACGTCGCGGGCGCGCTCCCCGGGGCTCTCGACCGTGATGGAGGAGACCCGATCGCCCTCGAGCCGGAGTTGGGCCGTCTCGACCCGCGCGCGGGCCCGCCGGACCAGGAGGACCCACCTCCCTTCGCCCTCCCCGGGCCGGAGGAAGCCCGGGGGCAGGTCCTCCTCGACGGCGAGGGTGACGTCGTGGACCTCGAGGGGGCCCCCGCCTGCGGAGGGGGAGGCGACCGGATGGCCGTCGGGGCCGATCTGGAGGAAGAACTCGTCCGGCCCGGCCACGGCCACGCGCGCCGTGCCGACGGCGCCCTCGGAGAGCGACAGTTGCTTGACCCGACCCGACCGCGTGATGACCGCGCGGTACTCCTCCTCCTTGAGACGACGCAGCTCGAGCCTCACCTCGTGGGGGCCGCGCAGCCCGACGAGGTGGTCCGGGACCTCCCGGGCGTTGAGCGGGGCGTCGGTGGAGAAGAGCGCGACGTCCCTCACGTCCGGATGGCTCGAGCCGGGCGGGGTCGAGAGCACGAAGAACCGGTGCATCTCGGGGTCGGACGGCGAGAGCCAGGGGGCGAGGAGGGCCGAGGCGCCCACGACCGCGATCACGACCAGGCCGGCCATGGCCATCCGGTTCCGCAGGAGCCGGCGGCGCGCGTCGGCCCAGAGGCTCACGCCCTCGACGGGCGGCGAGAGCGTCGCGGCAGCCGGCGGGGCGGTGGGTCCGGGTGCGGCGGGCGTGCTCACGCCACCCTCACTCTCGGGTCTATGAGGTGGTAGGCCAGGTCCACGAGGAGATTGAAGAGCACCAGCATCGAGCCGTAGACGATGACGGTGCCCATCACGAGCATGTAGTCGCGGTTCCCCGCGCTCGTGACGAACTCCCAGCCGAGCCCGGGGACCCGGAAGATCGTCTCGACCACGAGGGACCCCGCCAGGATGTCCGCCATGGCGGGGCCGATGTACGAGACGACGGGCAGCAGTCCGCCCCGGACCGCGTGGCGGAGCACCACGACGCGCTCGAGGAGCCCCTTGGCGCGGGCCGTCCGGACGTAGTCCTGGTGTATCACCTCCAGCATCCCGGCCCGGGCGAGGCGGGCGATCCTGGCCGCGAAGGGAAGCGCGAGCGTGAGCGACGGCAGGATGTAGTCGCGGGGGAAGACGTCGAAGCCCACGGTGTTGAACCAGCCGAGTTTCAGCGCGAAGACGAGGACGAGGATGGGGCCGACGACGAATGTCGGGACCGCGAGGCCCACCGTCGCGCCCGCCATGCTCGCGTAGTCGAAGGGCGAGTTGTGGCGGAGCGCCGCGACGATCCCCGCCGTGAGGCCCAGGAGCAGCGCCAGCACCATCGCGCAGAACCCCAGCCGGAGCGACACCGGGAACCGCGAGCGGAGGATCTCGTTCACCGTGAAGTCCTTCTGCTTCGAGGAGGGGCCGAGGTCCCCCTGGAGGAGGCCGCCGAGGTACCGCAGGTACTGGGAGTGCAGCGGCCCGTCCAGGCCGTACTTCTTGTTCAGCTGGAGGCGGACCTCGGGGTCGAGGTCCTTCTCGCCGGAGAAGGGATCCCCGGGGGCGAGGCGGATCATGAAGAAGGTGATCGTGACGAGGAGGAACAGCGTGAGGACGGTCCAGGCAAGCCGGCGCGCCAGGAAGCGGAGCATTCGGGGGGGCGTCCCCGCGGAAGGGGGGCTACTCCTCCGGCTCGATCCAGATGTACTGCCAGGGGTGCATGTCCTTGATGTTCATGTGCACACCGCGGACCTTGGGCTTCTTCAGCCCCTTGTTCACGTAGTAGTAGATCGGCAGGATCGGCAGCTCGTCCACGCAGAGGATCCTCTCGGCCGTGCGGAATGTCTCCCTCCGCTTCGTGGGCTCGCCCACCTCCTTTACCCGCTCGATCAGCCTGTCGTACTCGGGGTGGGACCAACCGGTGTTGTTGTTCCCGCCCTTGGTCACCCACATGTCGAGGAATGTGTTCGGGTCGAGGTAGTCCCCGATCCAGCCCGCCCGGGCGATGTGGTAGTCAATGCGATCCACCTGGTCGAGGTAGACCTTCCATTCGGCGTTGTGGAGCCCGACCGTGATCCCCAAGTTCTGCTGCCACATGTCGGCGATCGCCTCGGCCACCGTCTTGTGTGACTCGAGCGTGTTGTAGAGGATCTCGATCTTCGGCATCCCCTTGCCCCCCGGGTAACCCGCCTCGGCGAGGAGTGCCCGCGCCCGCTCCCGATCGTGCGGCAGTCCCTGGAGCGGCTCGTACCACGGAGCGGTCCCGGGCGGCACGTAGCCCGAGGCGGGGATCTGTCCGGCCTTGGTCACCTTCTCGCAGATCGTCTTCTTGTCCATCGCCATGTTGAGGGCCTGTCGGACCCGCCGATCCGTGAGGGGGTGAGGCCTGGAGGGGTCGTCCGGGTGGGGCCGCGCGGTGCAATTGACCCGGTAGAAGTAGGTCCCCATGAGAGGAGCGACGTAGTAGTCCGGATGGAGCTTGACCTCGTCAATCTTGGCGAGCGGGACGTCCATGAGCCAGTCCACCTCGTCAGCCTTGTACATCGCGTATGCGGGCTCCATGTTCTCCACCGGATGGGCAACGATGCGGTCCAGCTCGACGCGATCGCGGCCCCAGTAGGCCGGGTTCTTCTCGAAGACCATCCGGACGCGTGGCTCCCAGGACTTCAGGACGTAGGGGCCGTTCCCGACGAAGACCCCGGCGCGGAACGCCTGGTTCCCGTGCTTCTCGACCGTGGGCGGGTGCACGGGCATGGAGGTCTCGTGGGAGAGGACCTCCAGGAAGAACGGCTTCGGCTCCGAGAGGCGCACCACGAGCGTGCGCACGCCGGGGGCCTCGATCCCCACCTTGGCGAAACCGGGCCCGTCGAGCTGCCAGGCGCCCCGGAGGAGTGACTTCCCGACCCAACCCGACTTCTCCCCGCACTTCACCTCGACACTGAACTTCTTCGCCTCCTCGTCGGACGGGTTCTCCGGGAGGGGATCCGGCCAGGTCTTGACGACCTCGACGATCTCCCCGACGGCGAGGCTCTGCCCGTTCGGCTGCGTGCGCTCGGCGTCCCTGTGGAGCGCGAGCGGCGTCTCGGCGATGCGTCCCTCGGCGAAGGCCTTGGCGTTCTCGATGTCGAACAGCATGTAGGAGTACTGGCTCGGAGGCTGAGGCGCGAGCACGCGCCACCAGGAGTAGCGGTAGTCGGCGGCCGTCACAGTGTCGCCGTTGCTCCAGCGCGCGTCGGCCCGGATCCGGAAGGTGTAGGTGCGTCCGCCGTCCGAGATGACCCACGACTCGGCGGCCCCGGGCATCGGCTCGCTCGACACGGGGTGGTACATCGTGAGGCCCTCGCAGACCGCCATGATGATCCGGTGTTCGGGGACCCCGGTCATCCGGGCCGGGTCCAGGGTCTCGATCTCGGTCCCGTTGTTGAAGCGGAGCACTTGAGCGTGCTTGCGCCACTCCTGGGACGTCGGCTCGAACTGCTTGTCCCATCCCGTGGGCGCGGGCTGGGGCCCCCACTGGGGAGGCCAGGTCGCCTGGGGGGCGGCCGGGGTGGCCGCGCCGTCCGGCAATCCAACCGCGCCGGCAGGCCCCGTCGCTCCGGGCCCGCTCACCGGCCCCGCCTTCTGTCCGCAGCTCGCGATCAGCAAGGCAGCCAGGGCTCCGGCGGCAAGGCATCCGAAGAGCGACCGCGACCTCCGCGACATGTCGGACCTCCTCCTACCTGGAGCCCGAAGGCCCCGGCACCGTCATCGCCAGCACCGATCCCTGCCCGAAGAGCCGGTTCGCGACCCGCTTCACGTCGGCCTTCGTGACGGCGTTGATCCGCTCGGCGTAACGCTCGCCGAACCGGTAGCCGAGGCCGTACAGCTCGTCGAGCGAGGCCTCCATCGCCTGGTCCCCGTTCGCCTCGCGCTGGAGGAGCTTCGAGGTGACGCAGACCTTCTTCGCCGAGTCCAGCTCCGCGTCGGTCATCGCGTCGCCCTGGATCTTCTCGAACTGCTCGCGCATGAGCTGGAGGACGCGGTCCTGCTTGTCCGGAGACGTCGCCGCGAAGACGTAGAACGAGCCCGTCCCCACCCCGAGCCAGTTGATGCCGTGGACCACGTAGACGAGCCCCTCCTTCTCGCCCCGGAGTTTCTCGTGGAACCAGCCCCCGGGCATGTAGATGCCCGACGTGACGGCGTCGATCACGTCGAGGGCGTACCGGTCCTCGTCGGGCAGCGGGACGCCCGGGTAGCCGATGACGATCACGACGAGCTTCTTCCCCGAGGGCTTCTCGACCCGGACCTCGCCCGGCGGCCTCGGCGACTCGGGCTCGAGGTCGGGGAACTTGAACCCCGGCGCGGCGGGCATCGAGCCGAACTGGCGCTCGACGGCCGCGCGAGTCCGGGCGACCCCGTCGGCGCCGTCGGCTCCCACGTCTCCGTAAACGGCGACCACCAGGTTCTGCGGGACGACAAACCGCGCATGGAAGGCTCGCAGGTCCGCCGGCTTGAACTTCTCGACGCTCTCCTGCCTCCCGAGAGGCGTCAGCCGGTACGGGTGCCTCGTGAAGAATTTTCGCCGCCAGAAGTTCACCGCCTCGGCCTGCCAGTTGTCGTCCTCCTGGCGGATGGCCTTGAGGGTCCGGTCTCGGAGCGTGTCGAACTCCTTCGGGTTGAAGCTCGGGTTCCGGAGGACGTCGGCCATGAGCGCGAGCCCCTTCTCGAGGTCTCCTGCGAGCACCGAGAGACTCACCCCGAGGGCGTTGTTCCCGGTGGTCACCCGGATGCTCCCGCCCATCCCGTCCACCGCGCGGGCGATCTCGTCCGCCGTCTTGGTCTTGGTCCCGCGGAGGAGCATCTCGGTCGTCAGCTTCGCGATTCCGTTCGTCTCCGGAGTCTCGGCGAGGACGCCGCCGAGCATCCAGGCCTGGATCGCGATCATGGGCGAGGCGCGGCTCGGGCGCGCGAGCAGCCGGAGGCCGTTCGGGAGGGCGATCTTCTCGGCGACCAGGCCGGCGCTCCCGGCCGTCCCCGCGGCGGCGCCCTCCCCGGCGACGGGGGCCGAACCCTCGGGCCGGACGATCGCGACGGTCTCGGTCTGCGGGTGGAAGTAGGTCCGGACGACCCGGAGCACGTCCTCGCGGGTCACCCTCTGGATCCCCTCGACGTAGCGCTCGCCGAAGTCGGGGTCGCCGGTCCCGAGGATGTTCCAGCCGATCTCCCGCGCGCGGTTCTCCGCCTTCTCCGTCTGGAAGACGTAGTCGGAGGCCTTCTGGATCTTCGCCTTCGCGATCTCCTCGTCGGTCGGGGGATCGGCGAGGATGCGCGCGATCTCCTCGCGGACGACCTCGACCGCGCGACGGGCCTTCTCCGGCTCGCCGGACATCTGCACCGTGAAGTAGCCGCAGCCGTATCCCGGCGTCGCGGAGCCCGTGTTCACCGTGAGGACGAGCCGCTCCTGGTCGCGGAGCCTCCGAACGAGCCGCGACGAGTCGCCCTGCCCGAGAATGAAGTCGAGCAGGTCGAGGGGGTAGAGGTCGGGGTGCGTGAGGCCGACGGTGCGCCAGCCGACGTGCGTGTAGGCGACCTTGGTCCCGCCCATCTCCTTCTCGGCCCACCGGGGGGCGATCTGGGCCGGCTCCTCCGGGAGCGAGGGAGCGATCACGGGGCGCCGCGGGACGGGCGCGAAGGCCTTCTCGATCTTCGTGTAGGCCTCCTCCCGATCCACGTCCCCTACGACGACCACGATGAAGTTGTCGGGGACGTAACGGAGCTTGTAGAAGGCCGCGATGTCCTCGCTCGAGACGGCGAGGAACACGGGCTTGTAGCCGATGATCGGGAGCCGGGTCGGGTGGACCCTGAACATCGTCTCGCTAAAGAGCTGGTGGATCACTCGGTCGGGCTCGTCCTCGCCTTTCTCGATCTCCTTGAGGATCACGTCCTTCTCGCGCTTGACCTCCGCGGGCCAGAGCGCGCAGTTGGGGACCCAGTCGGAGAGCAGATCCAGCGCCACGTCGAAATAGGGGCTCGCGGTCGTGATGTAGTAGGCGGTGTGGTCCTTGTAGGTGTAGGCGTTGGACTGGTTCCCGATCTGGAAGAGCATGTCCCGGGACTTCGACTCGGGCCGGTTCCAAGTCGTCCCCCCCGCCACGAGGTGCTCGTAGTAGTGCGAGATCCCGCAGCCGAGGAACTCGCCCTCGTAGAGGCTGCCGGTGTTCCTCACGAATACGTAGGTGCAGACCGCAGGCGACGAGCGCATCTCCTTCACGACAACCGTGACCCCGTTCGGGGTTGTGCGGAGGAGGGTGGGGACCGTTCCGGCCCGCTTCATCTCGCCCACTTTGTTTTCCTGCGCCTCCCCTGGGCGCGCGAGCGCTCCAAAGATCACGGCCATCCCCAGCACGAGCGATCGGCGCATGGAGCCTCCTCCCGGGAAGGGGCGCGGATTCTAAGGGCCCCCGCGGGAATAAACCACCGAGTCGCGCGGAGCGCCGGGGGTGCAGCCGCGAGGCGTCGCCGACGAGGCGTACTGACGGAGAAGTACGCCGACGGAGGCGCAACGAAGCGGATGGGCCCCCGCCGCCCGCGCGACGATGCGTGGGTTATGCCCGCGCGGGCCCTAGGGGGGCGCGAGCGGGGAGCAACCGAGCGCCCAGGGCTTTCGCTGCCGCCTCGATGTCGGCGAGTGTCGCGTCGCCGCGGCCCGCCCTCGCGCACTCGACGACCTCGACCCCGGGCGGGGCGGTCGCGCCGGCTCCCACGCGGCCCACGAGGAACGCGCACGGGACCTCGAGGGCCCGGGCGATCCGGGCGGCGGCGTGAGGGGCCTTGCCCAGGCGCGTCGTCGCGTCGAGGGAGCCCTCGCCGGTGACGACGAGGACCGCTCCCTCGGCCCTCTCGCGCAACCTCGCCCCGTGGATCACGGCTTCCGCGCCCGGCTCGACGGTCGCCCCGAACGCCGCCCAGAGGGCGGCCGGGATCCCCCCGCCGGCTCCCATGCCGGGCGGCCCGAACGCCGGGTCGCGGCCGGTCGCGGCCCAGAGGATGCCGGCCCAGCGCGCGAGGGCCTCGTCGAGGCGGTCCACGAGGTCCGGCGAGGCGCCCTTCTGCGGCCCGAACGCTCGCGCGGCGCCGTCGAGGCCCGCCAGCGGGGCGGAGACGTCCGCGAGGATCCGGAGCCGCAGGGACCGGATCGCCGGGGGGACCCGCGAGAGGTCGAGCCTCTCGGCGCGCTGGAGCCCGAGCCCGCCCTCCGGGACCGGCCTCCCTGCCGCGTCGAGGGCGATCGCCCCGAGCGCCGCGAGGAGCCCCGCGCCGCCGTCCACCGTGGCCGTGCCGCCGACGCCGAGCCAGACGTCGCGGGCCCCGGCGTCAGCTGCGGCCCGCACGAGGTCCCCCGCGCCGGCGCTCGTCGTGCGGGCCGGGTCCCTCTCCTCGGGCCGGAGCCGCGGCAGCCCGCACGCCTGCGCCACCTCGACGACCGCGGTCCCTCCGCCCGGGAGCAGGAGGAACTCCGCCCGCCCGGCCCGTCCGAGCGGATCGCGCGCGTCCGCGGCCACCCGCCGGCCCCCTTCGGCCGCCTGGATCGCGTCGAGCGTCCCCTCGCCTCCGTCCGCCAGCGGGACCTCGACGACGTCGAGTTCCGGCCGGGCGGCACGCAGGCCGCGCGCGATCGCCGCCGCGACCTGTCTCGCCCCGAGGGTCCCCTTCCACGGCGCCGGGGCGGCCACCGCTCGCATCCGTCCCCCCGGACTCACGGCGTGGTCGCTCCCGAACACTCGCCGGCCACCCACTCGAGGTACGGCGGCCATCCGTCCGAGACCGGGACCGCGAGGAACTCCGGAACCTTGTACGGGTGGCGGGCCTTGAGGGCGCGGATCAGGTCTCCCGCCCGCTGCCGGGTCGTCTTGAGGAGGAGGACGACCTCGTTCTCGCTCGCGATCTTCCCCTCCCAGCGGTAGATCGAGACGGCGCCGGGGAGGACCGTCCCGCAGGCGGCGAGCCGTTCCTCCACCGCGGCGCGCGCGAGGCCCTCCGCGGTCTCGCGGTCGGGCGCGGTCGTGAGGACGAGGGTGACGTCAGTCTCACGGTTCACGGTTCACCGTTCACGGTTCACGGTAGGGACGGCGTGGCCGTTCCCGCCCGCCCCGGTCCCGGTCGAGGGGGCCCGCGCGGCCCGGAGGGCGCGGAGGGCGGCGGCGACGCCCTCCGACTCGGCGACGCCGAACGGAGCGGCGCCGTAGCGCGCGCGGCAGAAGAGGTCGGTGAGGGTCTCGACCGGCCCCGCCAGGTACCGTCCCCCGTCGCGGACCACCGCGTCGGCGAACTCCCTCGGGGTCACGGCCGCGCCGCGCCGGAACCTCCGGCGCTCGAGGACGCGGAGCATCTCCGCGTAGAAGGGGACCGTGGGCCCGGCGGGCCGGCGGGCGCGCCGGCGGTGGGCCCCCACGAGGAAGAGCCCGCCGCCCACGACGAGGGCCGCCCCGAGGACCGCCCGCCCCGAGAGCGCGCGGCGCCCGAGCCTCTCGGGGGCCCCGAGCAGGCGCTCCCAGAGGACCGACAGCTCCGCGCCGGCCCGGCGCAACGCCCGGCCCTGGTCCGAGAGGTCGTAGTCCACCACGCCCGAGTACCAGCGGAAGCGCACGTAGTCGAGGACCTGGCCGAGGAGGGCGAAGGCGCCGGCGCCCTCGTCCGCGCGGGGGGTGGGGTCGAACGTCTCCCACCCCGCGGGCCCGAGCACCTCGACCCACGCGTGGCCGTCGCTCGAGCGGACCTGGCGGTAGCCCCCGACCGCGTTCCGCTCCCCGCCGAGGAACCCGGTCACGTATCGCGCCGGGTGGCCGAGGCTCCGGAGGAGGAGCACCATCGCCGCGGCGTAGTACTCGCAATGGCCACGTCGCGCGACCTGGAGGAAGTGGTCCACGGGCTCCCGGCCCTCCGGGTCGGGGGTCACGAGCGTGTACTCGTAGGCCCCCGAATCGCGCAGCTCCCGCTGGATCGCGCGCGCCGACGCGAGCGGGTCGGCGGCCCCGTCGCCTGCCCAGCGCCCGGCGAGGGCGCGGAGCCGCCCCGCCGCGTCGGCCGGATAGCCGACGAGGCTCCGGCAGGACTCGACGGTTTCCGGCATCGCCGGGGGAGGAAACCGCGCGGGCTCGGCCGTCCCCGACCGGACCCAGCTCGTCGCCTGGTAGGAGACCGACTCGGTGTCGTGGCGCACGCCCTCCTGCATCTCCAGCGTCCCGTCCTCGAGGTCCGCGTAGACGAAGACGTGCGGGACGGGGCCTGTCTGCCGGATCGAGAACTTCCGCACGGGTCCCGCGGCGAAGAGCGCCCGGCTGTCGAGCGGCGAGAGGAGGAACTCCTGGACGAGCGAGGTCGCGCCGCGCTCCGGCACGTACTCGGTGCGGAGGTCCTTCCCGATCCGAAGGGCCTCGCCGCCGGGGAGCGGCGGGGACTTCAGGCGGTGCGACGCGCGGCGCGCATCGAGCGCCGGCAGGGTCCACCTCCAGTGGGAGCCGCCGTCCGGGCCATAGGTCTCGAACGCGTGGCCGCGGAACCGGATCCCGGGCCCGTCTCCTCCCTCGGGGAACGAGACGCGCAGCACCGTCTCCGAGCTGCGCAGGATCTCGCCGAACTCCCCGAGACGGACGGTGTCGCCGAACCCGGCGACCCGGATGGACCGGCCGGCCTGGAGGAGGCCGACCCCGACCCGCGGGATCACGAGGAAGATGGCCACCGTGGCCGCGAGAGTCGCCATCGCGGCGACCGAGAGGCCGAGCAGGAATCGCGGGCTCGTCGCGAGGCCCGGTGTCGAGCGCTCCCGGTGGCGGATCGCGAGGGCCCAGGTCCCGACCACCGTGTAGGCGGCGAGCACGAGGGCGAACGAGAGGTCGGTCGTGAGGTTGCTCGCGGCCGCGAGGTGGACGAGGCTCATCAGGAGGACGATCCCGCGCGAGCGGGGGCTCCGGACCGAGAGGAGCTGCACCGCCTCGACGAGGAGGAACCACCTCCCGAGCGCGAGGAGCGGGTCCCGTGTCAGGAAGAGCCCGTCCGCCATCGCCAGCGCGGTCCCTCCCGCCGCGATGGCCGTCGCGGTCCGGCGCGAGACCCCTTCCCGCCAGCCCCGGGCGGCGGCGACCGCCAGGACGACAGGACCCGCCAGGAGGAGCGGGCTCCCACCGGGCGCCCAGGTCTCCGCCAGGCCGTACGCGAGGGCGCCGAGAGCCGCCAGACCCACCGTGGAGAGCGCCCCGGCGACCGCGGGACGATCGGTCACCGCGCCGGCCCCTTCTTCCCCGAAGCGGGCTTCTTCCGTCCGGTCTGGAGTATCTGCACCTCGTGGCCGCTGGCGAGGGCGCGCTGCGACGCCGTGGGGCCCGGCGACCCGAGCGGCCCCCCGCGCGCGACCGGCGTGACGGGGGAGCGGCAGGTCCGGCAGCGGAGCCGGCCGGCCGCGAGCGCGAGCGGCACCTCGTAGGCCACGCGGCACGTCTTGCACTCGAGGAGGATCGCCTTCCCCTCGCGGACCGACTGCGGGAGCGGCTCTCCTCCCTCTCCCGCGGGCCCGGGGCCCCCCCCCGGCGGCGCGAGGCCGGCCAACTCCGCGGCCGTGGGGGGCCGCGAGGGCTTCGCCGGGGGGGCCTCGGCCGGAGCCGCAGCCCCGGGCGCCCCGGGCACCGTGAGCACCCCCTTGCAGGTCCGGCACCGGAACCGGTGGCCGGGGGTCCGCCCTGCCACGTCGTAGCGCGCGCCGCACGAGCCGCACCGGAGGACCCGGCCCGGCTCGGGCTTCCCCTCCTCGACCGGAGGGAGGGGCTCGGGCCCTTCGACGGGCTCGGGGCGAGGCCCTTCGACGGGCTCAGGGCGTGGCGCCTCGGCGAGGCCCGTGGCGGCCGGCGCCGCCGCCCGCGCGAACGCGGCCTCCGCCGCGAGACGGAACGGGTTTTGGCACCGCGGGCACGAGAGGCTCGGCCCCTTGTCCGCCGCCTCCTCGATGTCGAGATGGAACCCGCACGCCGAGCAGACGAGGACGCCCCCCTCGGCGTCCACCTCCCACTCCCCGGGGATGCCGCTCACCTTGAGGACCGTCCCGCAGGTGTCGCAGGAGAAGATCGTCCCGCGCGGGTAGTCCGAGACGTCGTGGATCGCCCCGCACTTGTTGCAGAGGATGATCTCGCGCTCGGCTTCGGGGGGCCTCGTCGCAGTGTCGGACCCGATCATCATCGGCATCCGGAAGACCGCCCGGCACCGCGGGCACGTGAAATCGGTCTCGCCCGCGTAGAGCGAGAAGTCGTAGGAGAAGCCGCACCCGTGGCAGCGGATGAGGCCCGCCGACACGTCCATCTCCCACTCGTCGCCCGCCGTCCCGTGCATCTTCTCGGCGACGGGAAGCACGGGGGGGAGCACGAACACCCGCCGGCAACGCCGGCAGACGAAGGCGGCGTCGGCCGTCCGGCCGGAGACGTCGTAGACCTCCCCGCACCCGTTGCAGCGGAGCGAGCCGGTGTCGGGATCCAGCTCCCACTCCCCCGCGCCGAGCCAGCGGCCCCGCAGGGGGATCCGCACCTCGACCCCGCAGCGGCGGCAGCGGAAGCGCGTGCCTGGGCCGTAGCGTGAGACGTCGTAGCGGGTCCCGCAGCGCGGGCAGCCGACCAGTTCCTCGCCGCGGAGAGGGCCGGGGGGAGGCTGCCCGAGCGGCGAGCCGCAGTAGCGGCACCGGCGGGCCTCGCCGTCCGGGGCCGGGGTCTCCCGGCCGCAGGCCGGACACGGGACCGCCGTCGAGGCCGGCACCGAGTCGGTGACGGCGACCGTGATCGGCTTCCCGCACTGCTGGCAGAGGAAGCGGCTGCCGGGCGGGCACCCCGTCACGTCGTACTGGCCACGGCAGGCGGGGCAGCGGATGAAGACGGCCACGCTCAGCTCCTCCCGTCCGCGCGGCCCGCGGCCTCCTGGAATTGCCAGGAGCCGTCCTCGAAGGCCACCCAGCCGTTCGCCGTCACCTCGGCGGGAGTCCAGACCTCGACGTTTGCCGCCCCGCGCCGGCGGGCCTCCGCACCCGCCGCCTCGGCCGCGTCCCGGTCAGGGGCGATCACCAGGACCGTCGCTGCCGCGATCTCGGGGCCCGGGACGGCGTCGAGCGCCCTCTCCGGGAGACCGCCCGTCCAGCCCGCGAGCGCAAGCCGCGCCGCGTGCTCTCCCGCGCCGTCGGAGGCGCGGACGCAGGCCGGCGGGTCCGCCGACAGCGCGAGGATCGGCGCTCGCCCTCCCAGCCGCCAGGCGTGGAGAACCGTCGCGGCCATGTCGGCCGACGGGTCGAGGGCCGGGCCGTCGCCGAGCCCCGCCACGCACAGGAGCGCGGGCGAGATCCGCTCCTCGCGGAAGTCCCGGACCATGAGGCGCCGGGCGCGCGCGGTCGAGCGCCAGTGGATCCTTCGGGGGTTGTCGCCGTCCCGGTAGTCGCGGAGGCCGTGGAATTCACCGTCGCCCGGCCGCCGGCCGTCGCCGCCGTCCGCCCGCGCGTTCGGGGCCGGTCGTCCCCCGAGGGCGGCGCGCGTGAGGGTGCCGACCCGCGGCAGGACGGCGAGGGTCAGTCCGCCGCGGCACCAGACCGACTTCCGCACGAGGCCGAATGGGAAATCGGTCGAGACCCGGAGGTCCCCGAGGGGATAGAGCCCGCGGCGCCGGCACAAGATCCGGACCAGGCCCTCGGCGTGGCCGCGGGCTGGGACCTGCGGCACGAAGGCGGCCTCAGCGAGAGAAAGTCCGTCGGGGACCTGCGCGTCCACGCGGAGGGAGTGCGAGGGGAAGAGCCACTTCCGGTTCTCGATGCGGACGCGGAGCGCCGCGGCTCCCCCGGCCGGCACCGGGGCAGGGGACGGGCCCGTCAGCCGGATCCCGCGGATCGCGTTCAGGCAGAGAATCCCCGAGACGATGAGTCCCGCGCACATCATCGCGAACACGAGGTAGAGGAGATTCGCCCCGGTGTTCATCGCGGCCCCGCAGAGGCCGAGGGCTAGGGCGACGAAGAGCCAGCCCTCGCGCGAGACCCTCGCGCCCCGCCGCGCGTAGAGCCAGCGCAGCGACTCGACGCGCGACCCGGCGACGTAGGCCCAGGCCGCAGCTCCGAGGAGCCCGGTCACGATCCCCGTGGCGAGGAGGAGCACCTCCCCGAGCACGAGCCCGGAGAGGATCAGCCCGGCCGTGAGGGCCGCGTAGGACCTGCCGAGGGCGCGGAGACGCCCGGGAGCGGGAGCCGCCGCCGCGGCGATCACGCCGGTCCCCCCGCTCCGCGCCGCCCGCCGCGAGGCGCTCGGACCACCCCGAGCAGCCGTGCGACCTCCTCGCGCAGCTCCTCGATCTCGACGGGCTTGCGGAGCCAGCGGTCGGCGCCGTACTGGAGGATCCTCTTCACGTTCCCCTCGTCGGGGTATCCGGTGAGCGCGAGGATCTTGCAGGACGAGGTCTCGGAGTGGCTCTTGATCTCGCGGCACACCTCGAAGCCGTCCACCCCGGGCATCACGAGGTCCAGGATCACGAGATCGGGCCGGCGCACGCCCGCCCGCAGGCACGCCTCGTAGCCGCTCGTGGCGGTCTCGCAGAGGTAGGGTCCGTCGTTCTCGAGCGCCCGGACGATCAGGTCGAGGACCGAGGGCTCGTCGTCCACGACGAGGACGCGGCGCCTCTCGCCGTCCCCCCCCTCGAGCTGGAGGAACCCCGGGACCGGCATCCCTTGGCGCTTCAGGAAGTCGCGGAACTCGCTGCTCTCCACCCGGTAGTGGCCACCCGGGGTCGAGTTGGCCTTGAGGCTCCCCGCCCGGATCCACCGGGAGACCGTCGCCGCGGTCACGTGGCAGTGCGTCGCGATCTCTCCGGTCGTGAGCGGCGTGTTTCGCGACACGGGGAATTCCGACGTCAGGATACCCCTGCCGTCGGGGGGCGGCAACGCGGGTCCGGCCGGGGGTGCATGTCCAGTCTTGCGCGCTCGCGCCCCTCTCCGCCGCGTCGGGGCGGGACCGCCGCGCCCTCCGACGTCGCCCCCCGTA
>JAKEIC010000227.1 GCA_022614695.1 Planctomycetales bacterium
CCGACCCTGCCGTTGTACGACGCCGGGGAGAGCACCAGCGCGGGGCGATGCCCCGCTTGCTCGTGGCCGGACTGCGGCGAGAAGTCGAGCCAGACGATGTCGCCCCGGTCGGGGACGAACGCCGGCGGCATCTACAGCGACTCGCGGCCGACGGGCCGTCCCCAGTCGGTCTCCGGGTGGAGCTGCTTCGCGCGGACCCGCGCGAGGAGGTCCGAGAGCCGGTAGACCCGCTCGGCCGACCGCCGAGCGCGGCGGACGACGAGGGCGCCGCCCTTCACGGCGAGGTCCACCGCGATCCCTTCGGAGACATTCGCCCCTCGCGCGAGATCTCGGGGGATCCGGATCCCGAGGCTATTCCCCCACTTCCGGACGCGGGTCAACACTCGGACCTCCGTATATACACTGAGTATACACTCCCGACGCGCGTACGGAACGGCGGGCTCGCCTCCCCCCCTATCCCTTGAACACCCTCGCCAGGTGCCACTCCAGCGCCCTCCGGCTCGGGTGCAGCCGCTCGTCCTCGGGGAGATGGACGAGCCTCTGGCCGTCGTGCACGTAGTATCGCCTTCCGTTCTTCCACTCAGCCTTGAGCCGCGGCGAGACGATGACTCGGTGCTCCGGGGTCACTCCCACGTAGCCCCGGTCGTAGAGCGTGTGGAACTCCTGCGTGAGGAGGAGCCCGTTCTGGACGTGGTTGCTGCGAGGTCCGAGATACGGCTGGATGTGCGCGGCCTCGAGGACAGGCTCCGTCCGCTCGCCCGTGATCGCGCATCGGCGGCCGTCGGCGTCGAGGAGGCGGGCGCGGAACGTCCCCTGCCCCCACCGCTTGGAAGAGCGCGCCAACAGGATCTCGCGCTCGTCAGCCTCGAGCGGCGAGAACTCGGGCACGAACTCCTCCGGCTGGGGGTCCGTCCCGAGTATCGCGAGCAGCCGGGCGGCCCGCACCGGATCGTTCTCCCCCTTCCCGCGCACGATCTCGTCCTGCCAGCCCTCGGCCTCCGCCCATGGGAGCCGCCGCTCCCGTCGAAGGAAGCTGATGTCCCGGAGGATCATGCACCCCAGTGGATCCCTCGGCGCGGTCGGGTCGAGGAGGTCCAGGTCACGGTAGGCACCGATCCTTTGCATGAACCGAAGTTGATCCGGATCCCCGTTCCTCCACCCGAAGAGGTCCCACGCTTCCTCGAGCTTCAGCACGCAGAAGTGGGCGAAGAACCCGAAGCCGGCGATGGCCTTGTCAGGCGCCTTCAGCCTGAGGAAGACGGGCGCCCCAGGGGAGAGCTTGGCGACTGGCCGCGGGGACTTCGGCGACCAGAAGTTCGCTTCGTCGAGGTGACCCTGGTCGGCCATCCCCGCCAGGAAGTCAAACCACTGTCTGTCCGTGTTCGCGATGAACGGGGCGAGCCCTATCACGGCACGAGCCTACCACCGAGTGCCCTCGCAGGAAGTGGACATCGCCCGTAGCCCTCCGTGTGTGTCTGGAGTTGGGGACGTGCCTGGTTCCCCCAGCCGCGGATACCGGCGAGGCGCGGCGGAGGCGGCAGGAGTCGGCCGGCGATCGGTCGGCCTATACTCCGCCCCACCCGTGGCCCTCGTCGTCTTCCTGCGCGCCGCGAACGTCGGAGGTCACGCGCTGCGCCCGAAGGCGCTCGCCGACGACCTGGGGCTCGTGAACATCGGCGCGGCGGGGACGTTTGTCGCGACCGGGAAGACAGCCCCGCGCCGGCTCGCGGCCGCGATCCGCAGGCGGATCCCGTACGAGACGGCGGTGATGGTCTGCCCGGCGGCGGAGGTCCTCCGGCTCGTCCGGAGCGATCCATTCGGCGCGCGCCCGCCGGCCGCCAACGTGAAGCGCTTCGTGAGCATCCTCGAGCGCGAGCCGAGGTCGCCCCCGAAGCTCCCCATCGAGAGGCCCGACGGCGGGCCGTGGGAAGTGAGGGTGGTCCGGCTCGTGGGACGCTACGCGCTCTCCCTCTCCCTCCGACGGCCCGGGGGCCTCTACCCGAACGAGGTCGTGGAAAAGTCCCTCGGCGTCCCGGCGACCACGCGGGGATGGGAGACCGTGCTCGAGGTCGCCCGTCGGCTCGCGGCGGCGGGGTAACATCGCGCCCGCCGTGGTTCCCGGTCCCGAGTCCCCGGCGTCCGGCCCCCGGGCGTTCCTCGCCGACTTCGGTCTCGCGAAGCTCGCGACCACGGGCTCGAAGCTCACGCGGACCGGGCAGGCGCTCGGGACCCCGGCCTACATGTCGCCCGAGCAGGCGCGCGGGGAGGTCTCGGCGCTCACGCCGGCGACCGACGCCTGGTCGCTCGGCTGCGTCCTCTACGAGATGCTCGCGGGGCGGCCGCCGTTCGAGGGAGAGAACTCCGCGGCGCTGGTCGCACAGGTCCTCCTCTCCGAGCCCGAGCGGCCGGGCCGGCGACGACCCGGGGTCCCCGCGGCCGCCGAGCGGCTCCTGCGGGTCTGCCTCGCCAAGCGCGCCGCCGACAGGTACCCCGACGGCCGGGAGCTCTCCCGGGACCTCGCGCGGGTGCTGGGGGGCGGCCATCCGCGCCGGCGGCTCCCCGGCGCGCGCCGACGACGCGCGTTCGCGCTCGCGGCGGCGGGGCTCGCGGCGGCGGGCGCCGGCGCGGCGATCCTGCCGACCCGGCC
>JAKEIC010000228.1 GCA_022614695.1 Planctomycetales bacterium
CGGCCAGGGCCCGGTCACGCCCCGGCCCGCTCCGCCGCGCTCGCCAGCCCTGTGAGCATCGCCGCGAGACGTACAGCCAGGATGTGACACCGGGCGCGGGTCTCCGCGTCGCAGGCGCGGCGCCGCTCGAGCGCGCCGACGGCAGCGTCCACCTCCAGCAGGCTGCCCCGCGAGATCCGGAGCGTACGAGCCCGGTCCGCGCCCCAGCGGCCCATCGCTTCTGCGAGGTTCAGGACGACGGACGCGGAGGCGTCGTCGAGCTGGGCCGCCAGCGATCCGCGGCCCCGCGGGACCCGGGTGACGACCGCTACGACGAGTTGGTCGAGCTCCTCGGCGACGCGCCAGGCATCGAGGCGCTCGTGATCGAGGAGGACCGTCGAGGCCGGATCCGAGTACGAGGACGAGCACGTGCACGTGGGACGATGGACAGTCACGCTCACGACGAGCTCCTTTCGAGGAGGTGGAAGCGGGCCCCTCGCTGAAAGTGGGGGCCCGCTGGAACCCCCGAAGGAAGGAGTTCGTCGTGCCACGGGACCGTGCGCCTGCTCGTACTCGTGCCCGTGCTCGTTGCGCCGGTCGTGCTCGTGCTCGTGCTCGAGTCGAGCGGTCGCGCCCCCGTCTCCCTCGTCCCCCTTGCCCTCCCCGCCCGCCGCCCGCATCCTGTCCGGCCGCGTGTCCGACCTCCCGAAGACCATCGGCTCCTACGAGATCCTCGGGGAACTCGGCCGCGGGGGCATGGGGGTCGTCCTCCACGCCCGGCACACCGCGCTCCGGCGCGAGGTGGCCCTCAAGGTCCTGCCCGCCGGCGCGTCCCCGGACCTGATCGCGCGCTTCCAGAGGGAGGCCCGGCTCGCGGCAAGCCTCCGCCACCCCCACATCGTCTCGGTCCACGACGTGGGCGAGGCCGAGGGGGCGCTGTACCTGGCGATGGACCTCATCCGGGGGAGGAGCCTCGCCGCGCTCCTCGACGTCGAGAGCCCCCCGCCCCGGCGCTGCGCGGAGATGATGCTCGCCGTCGCCGAAGCGGTGGGCCACGCGCACGCCCAGGGCATCCTCCACCGCGACGTGAAGCCGGGGAACATCCTCCTCGACGAGAAGGGGGAGCCCTACCTCGCCGACTTCGGCCTCGCCCGCTCCGTCGAGCTGGGCGAGTCGGCCCGCCTCTCCCGGACCGGCCAGGCCATCGGGACGCCGGCCTACATGAGCCCCGAGCAGGCCGAGGGGCGGTTCGTGGACGCGCGGACCGACGTCTGGGCCTGCGGGGCGGTCCTCTACGAGATGCTCGCGAGCATGCCTCCGTTCGAAGGGGACACGGCCGTCCTCGTCCTCACGCAGGTCGTCGCGCGGGACCCGGTCCCGCTGCGCCGCCGGAACCCCTCCGTCCCCCGCGACCTCGAGAGCATCTGTCACCGCTGCCTCGAGAAGGACCCCGACGGTCGCTACCCGGACGCCGGCGCGCTCGCCGAGGACCTGCGCCGCTACCTCCAGGGGCTACCCGTGCGGGCGCGGCCCCTCACGGCGTGCCGGCTGCTCCTCGCCTGGCTCCGCCGGAACCGGGCCATCGCCGCGACGGCGGCGGCCGGAGCCCTCGCCGTAGCCGGGGTCTCCTCCTGGGCGTTCGCCATCGGGCCGGCGTGGCGGGCGGCCGCCCGCCGGGCCCGGCTCGAGGGGATCGAGGCCGCCGCCTCCGCCGCCGCGCGGTCCGAGGAGTCGCGGATCGCCGCCGCGCTCGACGCGACCTCCCGTGAGGGAGCCGCCCCGGATCGGCCCGCCATCGAGGCCCTGGCGCGCGACGCCCGCCCCGAGTCGCTCGCGGGCCGGGTCCGGGAGGCGCTCCCATCGGACCTGGCCCCCGGGCCCGGGGACGCCGAGGAGGCGGCCGCCTTCGCCGCCGGCCTGGCCGCCGGCCGCCCGGCCCCGCTCCAGGCCCGCGCGGCGGCGCTCCTCGGGGACCACCCGCTCGCCTACCGGCTGGATCCCACGGGTCCCTACGGTCTCCGCGCCGCCGTCGAGATCGCGCGGCGGTTTGCCGAAGAGAGACGCCTCGAGGAGGCCGCGGCAATCCTGCGCCGCGTCCGGGGCCGCCACCGGGGGACGCCGGCCGCGCGGACCGCGGCGGGTCTCCTCTCGCGCGTGCTGGCCGACGTCGGCGACTGGGACGGCGCCGAGGCCGCCGCGCTCGAGGCGGGGGACGCGGCCGAGCTGCCGCGCGAGGTCCGGGACCTGATGGACGCGTTCGGGGAGGAGAAGCTGAGGCTGCGCTACCCCGGCTGCGGGATCGCGTCGGTGAGCTGGGTCCTGCCCTGGAAGCCCCCGCGGAAGGCGGGCGCGCCCGCGCCGGCCCGCGACACGCTCCTCTTCCTCCAGAGCCCGGGGACCCCCGCGATGCGCATCGGGGAGAGCGGGGCCCTCGAGTCCGCGCCCTCCCCGCTCGACGCGCTGCCGCCGGGGACCAGCATCCACGCGGCGGCTTCGGGGGACCTGGACGGGGACGGCCGGACCGACCTTCTGGCGGCGGTCTCCCGTCCCGGGGTGGGCTCCGGGGTCCTCGCGATCGGAGCGGACGGCTCCGAGGAGGCTCCCTCGTGGCGGCTCCTCCACGAGGACCTCTCCTGCGCTTACGAGCCGATCGGGCTGGTGGCCGGGGACGCGGACGGGGACGGGAGGATCGAGGGCGTGGTCCTCTTCCAGCACCAGGCCTCGGCGCAGTGGCTCGTCCGGTGGGACCCCTCCGCCCGGAAGCTCGCCGTCCGGCCCTGGAGCCCCGACGCGCCGAGGGCCTGGACGCGGGCGGGCATCGTCGCGGACCTGGACGGCGACGGGGCGAACGAGCTCGTCCTGGCGACGACCGTCCACACGACGGCCGAGGGGACGGTGTACCGGTGGGGCCCCGAGGGCCCCCCGCGTCCGATCGCGAGCTTCCCGATCGGGGAGCCCGTCGGGGCGGTCACGTTCCCCGACCCGGAGAGGCCGGGGGCGCGGCTCCTCGCGATGGGGGGCGTCGTGACGGCGGAGCACCGCGAGTCGGAGGTCGTGAAGCGGCTCGGCCTGCCGATTGACCTCGCTGTCTCCCTCGTGCGCTTCGACGGCCGGGAGGCGAAGGTCGTGGCCCGGCACTCCGTGGGCCGCGGGGACCCGCTCTCCTCGAATCTCTCGAACTTGGCCGGGGGCGTCGTCTCCGGCCGGGCCGCGCTCCTCTTTCTGGGCACGCGGAGCGGCCTCGATCCGGGGAAGGTCCGCCCGGAGGGTACCCGCCTCCACGCGATCCTGGGCGACCCGGGCCGGACCCCCGTGTCGGTGGCGCCTCCCTGGGGAATCGGCGGATTCCAGATCGTGGACCTCGACGGCGACGGGGAGTCCGAGCTGCTCACGGTCTCCGGCGACCGCGTCGTCGCGCGGGGCCGCCGCCGCGGCCCGCCCCCGGCGCTCACCGTCTCGGCCGGGGAGGAGCCCGCGACGACCGAGTCCGCCGCCCTCCTCAAGGCCGGCCTGGACCTCATCGAGTTCCGGGCCTGGGAGCCCGCGCGGGACCTGCTCGCCGAGGTCGCTCGCCGGTTCGCCGGAAGCCCGGATGGGATCGAGGCCGAGAGGCTCCGGGTGGAGGCGGCGATCCGGGCGGCCCGGGAGGCGCGCGAGGCGGCGGCCGCCGGGCTCTACAAGGGCGACACCGAGGCCGAGGCCCGGGAGGCCCGCGCCGTCGCCGCCTTCCGCGAGGCGGCGACCGAGGCGGGGGCGACCGCCGGACGGTTCCGCGGGGACGCCTCGCGGCGGCGACGTTTCCTCCTCCAGGCCGCGGAGGCGTCTCGCGAGGCGCGGGACTTCCCCTCCGCCGTCCGTTCGCTCGAGGCGGCCCTCGCGGAGTCGGGCGGGGCGGACGACGACCGGGTGCTGCGGCGCGACCTGGACGGGCTCCGGCGCATCGCCGACATGGACGGGGCCGTGTTCCTCCGGGGCGACCCGGCTCCCCCCTCGATGCCGCTGGTGGCGGACGACCCGACGCGATGCCGGCGGCTCCCCGGGGGCGCCCTCGAGGTCGTCGTGGACAGCCACCACGCCCGCGGCGTGGTCGGGGTCCCCGTGGTCTACGAGGGCGGCTGCGTCCGGATCGCCATGGACGTGGAGGTCCCGGGGAGCGCCTGGTCCACGGGTCTCCGGTTCGGGCTCTTCCCTCGCGACTCCTCCCGCGACTACCCGGGGCGGATCCACGCGAGCCTCTTCATGCACGGCGTCGTCGCCTGGGACCTCCAGAGCACGTGGATCGGGGTGGAGAGCCGGCTCGCGTCCATGCAGCCCTACGTCGGGGGATACCGCGGAAGGTGGAGGGTGGACTGGAGCTACCTCCCCGAGGCGGACCTCGTCACCCTCGAGATCCGCGACCGGGGAGCGGAGGGAAGGCTCCTCTGCCGCGACCAGAAGCGCGCCGGCCCCGGGATCTCGCCGGGGGCCTATGTCCTCGGGGCCGTGACCGACAACTGGTTCGGCGACTGCTTCCTCTCGCACGGGCTCCACCCGGTCGTGACCACGGTGACCCTCTCGGACGTGGACGTGCGCGCCGGTCCCGGGCAGCTGCACGTGGACGGCCGCGCCCCCGAGACGGCGCGCGACCTACACCTCATGGCGGGGGGGGCGCTCCTGCGCGGGGACGCGGCGGGTGCGGCCGACCTCTACCGGCGCGCCCTCGAGCGCGACCCCTCCCTCGTCCGGAGCCGGCTCTACCGGGGGCTCGCCCTGGCCCGGATCGGCCGGCGGGAGGAGGCCGCCGCCGAGGCGAGGCGGGCCGTCCGCGGCGACCCCTACTGGGCGGCGGTGGGGCTCGACGACGCCTGCCGGGCGGCGGCCGCCGCGGACGTGGCGGCGCTCGGGGCGCTCCTCCGCGCGCTCCTCGCCGAGGCCCCGGCCGTCCCGACGGCCGACGACCTCCTCACGCGCGCCCTCGCGCTCTCGTTCCTGGGGGACCTGCGGGAAGCGCGCGAGGCGCTGCTCGCCGCAGCTGCGCTCGCGCCGGGCGTGTCGGACGGGCCCGCCTTCCGCTATCTCCGCCGCCGCGGCCAGTGGGGCCCCGCGGAGGAGCTGAACGAGGACTGGGACTGGATGAAGTCCCGGGGCACCGTCCCGCCCGGGACGGAGCCGCCGACCGTCGTCTGGGCGCCCGGCCCCGGCGACACGGAGCCGTCCGTCCGCGAGGAGGTGAGGCGAGCGCGGGTCCCGCTCTCCGGGGGCACGCGGGACCGCCACGGCTCGCTTTCCCTGTGGGTGGCCGCCTCGAGGCTCCTCCTCCTCCGGCCGGAGGACCCCGAGGGCCTTCTTCGGCGGGGCGAGGTCGGCCTCTTCCTAGGCCGCCACGGCCTGGCCGAGCGCGACTGGCGCCGCCGCGCCGACGTGATGCCCGACGACCCCGACGCCGCCTATCTCGTCGCCAGGCTCTACGCCTGGCGCCACGCGACCCGCGAGACCCTCCACCACCTCGGGGACGCGGTCGAGCGCGGCCTCCGCTGGGACGCGGTGGACCTCGGGGAGATGGAGTTCCTGAAGGACCACCCGAAGCTCGCGGAGATCCGGGAGAGGGCGACGGGGAGGTAGCGCCGGGACGAGTACGGGCCGGACTGCGGGAGCTCGGCGACTACCGGCTCGCGGGTGTACGGGAGCCGCGCATCTCGTACTCTCGCGGCGCCGATCGTCGGCACGGCCCGGAGGCCGTGACGGCTTGACCGGCTGCCCCTCTCCCTGGAAGCTGGAACTCGGGGAGGCGAGGGATGGAGCCCCAGGTCATCGGCCCCTACCAGATCCTCTCCGAGCTCGGCCGCGGCGGGTTCGCAACGGTCTTCAGGGCGCGGGACTCGCGCGACGGTCGTGATGTCGCGTTGAAGGTCCTCCGCGCCGTCGAGGGCCGCCCCGGCCCCGACGAGATCCGCCGGTTCCGTCGCGAGGTCGAGGCGGCTCGGGCCCTGGATCATCCGGGGATCGTCCGGGTCCTTGACGCGAGCCCCGAGGGCGTCGAGCCGCCGTGGGTGGCTCTGGAGCTCGTCGAGGGGGAGTCCCTCGCGGCGCGGATTGCGCGGGAGCCGCTTCCCTGGCGGGAGGCCGTGACGATCGCGCGCGACGTGGCCGACGCTCTCGCCCACGCGCACGCGAAGGGGATCCTCCACCGCGATCTCAAGCCCTCGAACCTCCTCCTCGACCGCGAGGGAGGGCTCCACGTCGTGGACTTCGGGCTGGCGAAGCTCACGGCCCACGGCTCGAAGCTCACCCGCACCGGACAGGCCCTCGGGACGCCCGCCTACATGTCCCCCGAGCAGGCGCGGGGCGACGTCTCGTCTCTCACGCCCGCGACGGACGTCTGGAGCCTTGGCTGCGTCCTCTACGAGATGCTCGCGGGACGGCGGCCGTTCGAGGGCGAGAGCGACCCCGCCGTGGTCGGGAATGTCCTGCTCGCGGAGCCGCCGTCGCTGCGGGCGCTCCGCGGGGACGTCCCGGAAGGCGTCGAGCGCGTCGTGCGGGTCTGCCTCGGGAAACGCGTCGGGGATCGCTACCCGGACGCCGCGGCGCTGCGGGACGACTTGGACCGCGTGCTGCGTGGCGAGAGGCCGAAGGCCCGGGTCCCGGTGGGACGGCGGTGGAAGGCCGCGGCCGCGGCGCTTGCGAGCGGTGCGGCGGCGTGGGGTGCCGTCGCAGTCTGGCGGCGCGAAGATGCGCCCGCGCCGATCCCGACGGCCTCGGCCCCCTCGGGCGTCGAGGCACTCGCCGCGAAGGCCCGGGCCCTGCGGCAGTCGGATCCCCGCCGGGCGGCTGAGATCCTCCGGGAGGTGCTCGATTGCACGCCCTCGCGAGCCGACCTATTGGTCGAGAGAGGCCTCCTCCTCTGGGCAGTCGGGGAGAACGCAGGAGCCCGTGACGAATGGGGCCGGGTCCCGCCTGGGTCCTCCGAGGGGCCGAAGGCGAGGCTCTTGCTGGGACTCGAGGCGTTCTTCAGGCTGGAAGGGGCCGAGGCGATGCCGCACCTCCTAGCCCTACAGGAGACGCCCGGCCGCTTCGGAAGCCTCGCCCGCGCAGCGATCCTGGCGATGGACGGCGACGGGCCGGGGGCCCGGGAGGCCCTCTCGGGAATGGAAGGCTGGGAGGCACACCTCC
>JAKEIC010000229.1 GCA_022614695.1 Planctomycetales bacterium
GGGGGAGAAGGTGAACGCGGGCGGCACCGGGGACCTGGTCCCGGAGCAGCAGCGGGACGTCGAGAGGATGCTCGCCGAGGCGCCCGGAGACGCGTGGGTGCTGGCGGGCCACCACCCGCTCGAGTCCTGGCACGGACATGCGCGGGAGTGGCTCGGCGAGCTGCGGGGGCGATACCGGATCCCCCTCGTCCTCTCGGCCCACACGCACCACGCCCACTACGTGGCGCACGAGGACGCCGGGGGGCCGGGGCTCGAGATGAACCTGGGCTCGCACACCGACTGGCCGCCGGAGTGGCGCGTGATCCAGCTCGGTACTGCGAAGGGACGCCTCGGGGCGCAGGTTCGGCGGCGGATGCTCTCCGAGACGGTCGCCTCGTTCGGCCGGTCGGGCGACCACTGGCGCGTGTCGCGGAGGGCCGCGGACGCCTATCTCGCCTACCGGGAGGGCCTGAAGACGAGCACGGAGGCGCGGCAGGAGCACCTGCTCGACCAGATGCTCCGGACGCACCTCCGGCTCCTCGACACCTGGCCGACGGCGCTGCTCTCGAGCGGCCGGCCCGGCCGCGGCTTCGCGTGGCCGGCGGACCCGGAGGAGCCCGCGCGCAGGCTCCTCTCGGACGCGGAGGTCCGCGAGAAGATCCTCGAGCTGCTCTCCTCCCCGGACGGCCCCGCGGTCCGGAAGAAGTCCCGGTTCCTCGCCGACCTCGACCGCCTGGATCGGTCGCGCACGCCCGACGACCGCGCCTCCCTCGCGCGCCCGGCGGGGATCCTCGCCTGGAAGCTCTTCCAGGCCTACGAGGCCGCGCACGCGGAGGAGTCCGAGCACTGCCAGGAGGCGCCGTACTCGGTCTGGATCGGGTTCCCGCCGCGGTAGAATCCCGCGCTCCATGGCGACCCAGGCGACGCCGGCGACTCAGGCGACGCGGGCGACGCCGGCGACCCCGGCGACCCGGGACCTCGACTCGCGCGTCGCGGCTGTCACCGTGTACCGGGCTGGGGCCCGGGTGGAGCGCGTGGCCGACCTCCCTGCGGACGGCTCCGGGGCGCGCGAGGTCCGGATCGAGGGACTCCCCCTCGCCCTCGACGACGCGACGGTCCGCGCGCGGGTGGAGCGGGCGCGACCCGGCGACGACGGGGCCCTTCCTGTCGCGAGCGACCTGCGGATCGCCCTCGAGGTGCCCCGGGCGCCCGAGCCGCCCTCCCCCGATCTCGAGGGGAAGGTCCGCGCCGCGCGCCGGGCCGAGACGACCGTCTCGGAGAGGATCGGGCGGCTGCAGGAGGAGATCGAGCGGATCGAGGGCCTTCCCGCGCCCTCCCGCCCGCAGGGTCGGCCCGGGAGGCCCCCCCCGGCCTCGCCGGCCGCGGCCCGCGAGGCTCTCGAGAGGTTCCGCGAGGAGGAAGTCTCGCGGCTGGTCGCCGAGCGGCGCGCGCTCGAGGAGAACCTCCGCGACGCGACCCGGGAGCGCGAGAGGCTCGAGTCCATCGCCTCGCTCGCCTCCTCCTCCCGCAAGCTCCGCGAGCACGAGCTGCGGAAGTGCGCGGTCGTGACGCTCGAGGGCGGAGGGGCGGTCCCCGCCCGGCTCGTCCTCGAGTACCTCGTGCCCGGCGCGCGCTGGGCCCCGGCCTACCGGGTCCAGCTCGACCGCGAGTTCACGCGGGCGCGGCTGTCGCTCCGGGCCGTGGTCGCCCAGAGGAGCGGCGAGGACTGGGACGGCGTGAGGCTCACCCTCTCGACCGCCGAGGCGATGCGGTGGGTCGAGATGCCGGACATGGCCTCGATCCGGATCGGCCGCCGGCAGCCGCCGCCGCGCAAGACCGGCTGGCGTCCGCCGCCCGAGGGGGCGGAGGAGCTGTTCGCCGACCACGACGCGGCGTTCGGGGAGGCGCCCGTCCCTCCGGGCCCCGCGGGCGTCGAGCAGGAGGCTCCCGAGCCGCCCTCGGACTCCTCGTTGGACACCTCCAAGGACTCGAGGGACGACGACGCGCTCGCGGCCCCGTTGGAGGTGATGGACGAGAAGACCGTCCGCGAGGAGCCGGTCGGGGAACGGGCGCGCCGCGTGACGGGGCGACCCCCGCCCCCCCCGCCTGTCCCGAAGCCGGCCCTGAGGACTGCCCCGCCCGCGGGCATGGCCCAGGTCGCCTCGTATGCCCCGGCTCCCGCGGGCCCGCGGGCAGCGGAGAAGTCGAAGAAGGTCGGGGCGCTCCTCAAGCGCGAGGCCCGGGCGCCCGAGGAGGCGGCCGGCGAGTTGGAGGCCGAGAGGCGGGACTCGGGATTCGGGTCCGGTGCGGGCGGGGCCGTCCCGGGCGCCGACCTCGGGGAGGCTCCGCCCGAGCCCGAGCCTTCGGGCGGCGCTCCGGGCGACGACCTCCTCGAGTACGGCCGTCTCCGGATGGCGGACCCGGACCGCCCCGAGCGGGGGGAGCTGCGGCCGCTCTCGCGCGAGAGGCTCTACATCGAGGCCCTCCCCGAGGGCGCCCGCCCGCGGCGGAAGGAGGTCGCCCGGGCGATCGCCTCCGGCGTGCGCGAGGCCCGGGCGGTCGAGTCGCTCGCTCCGCCGCCCGGCTGCTTCCTCGAGCCCGATCCCGAGGGCTACGACCACGCGTACCTCGCCGACGGGCCCGTCTCGGTTCCGTCCGACGGGACTTGGCACGCGATCCCGCTCGCGACCCGCGAGGGGCCTCTCTCGATGCGCCACGTGACGGTGCCGCGCGAGAGCCCCGAGGTTTTCCGGTACGCGGAGGCGCAGAACCCGCTCGGCGCGCCTCTCCTCGCCGGCCCGGCCGACGTGCTCGTCGGCGGCGACTACCTGCTCACGGCGCCGCTCCGCGCGACCCCGGCCGGCGGGATCCTGCGGCTCGGCCTCGGCCTGGAGAGCGCGGTCAAGGTCGCGCGGAACATCCGGTTCGCCGAGGAGGCGGCCGGGGTGCTCGGCGGAACGACGAACCTCCGGCACGAGATCTCCGTCGAGGTCTCGAACGGCCTCCCGCGCCCGGCGCTCGTCGAGGTGCGCGAGCGAGTGCCGGTCCCGAAGGAGGGCGAAGACCACCTGAAGATCGCCGTCGGAGCGGTCGAGCCGCCGTGGGAGACGTACGACCCCGACGACCACGCTCTCAAGGGCGGCCACCGCTGGCTCGTGACCGTGGAGCCCGGCAAGCCGCGGACTCTGCGCGCCACCTACACGGTCCAGATCCCGAGCAAGCAGGAGCTCTCGGGCGGGAACAGGCGGGACTGATGCCGACGCGCAGACTCGCCGCCCTCCCGGCGACGGACGTGACGGCCGAGGGGGCCGTCGTCGCCGTGCCCGTCGTCTCCGTCACGCTCCTCGAGGACCGCGCCGCGGTCGTGCGGAAGGGCCGCGTGAGGCTCTCCCCGGGCCGGTCGCGGCTCAGGATCCCCGACGTCTCGCCGGTGCTTGCCGACAAGACCCTCACCGCGGTGATCGCGGGTCCGGCGGAGGCGTCGGTGGACGACGCGCGGGCGCGGCGCCGCTGGCTCCCGCCCGCCGACCGCCCCGAGGAGGTCCGGAAACTCGAGGAGGAACTGGAGACGCTGAGGCGCGAGGGCGAGAGGCTCTCGGAGGACCACGAGAGGCTGGACCAAGCGCTCGAGCGACGCCGGACGGCCGCCCAGACGGCCCTCGCCGAGATGCTCGAGGACGCCGGCTGGGGGACGGGCCCGGACGAGGCCTGGGTGCGGCGCCACCGCGAGGCGCTCGAGGCGGCGGAGAGGCTCGAGACCGAGAAGCTCGCCCTGGCGCACCGGATCGAGGACCACGAGAGGACCGTCGCCGACCTCGAGGCCCGCGTGGCCGCCACGCGCGAGGCCGCCGGCCGCCGCGCGGCGTGGATCGAGGTGGACGCCACCGCCCCCGCCGCGGGGGAGTACGAGCTGCGGGTGGACTACGTGGTGCCGGCCGCCTGCTGGCGCCCCGCGCACGCCGCGCGGCTCGTCCCCGCGCTCGGGACGGACGCGCCGGCCGCCGTCTCGTTCGAGTGCCACGCCTTCGCGTGGCAGGCGACTGGCGAGGACTGGAAGGACGTGGAGCTGCGCTTCTCGACGCAGAGGACGACGGCCGGCGCCGAGCCGCCGCGGCTCGAGACCGACACGCTCACGCTCGAGGCGCGGGCCCCCCAGATCGCCGTCTCCGCCCGCGAGGAGGCGATCCAGACGACGGGGCCCCAACCGAAAGTCGCGAAGGCGGCGCGGCTCCCGGGCGTGGACGACGGCGGGGAGACGCGGACGATCGCCGCTCCCGGGCGCGCGACGGTCCCCTCCGACGGCCGTCCCCATCGGATCCCCCTCTTCCGGTTCGAGACCGAGGCCGCGGTCGAGCCGGTCTCGATGCCGGAGCTCGTCCCGGCCGTCCTCGTGAAGAGCACGCAGGCGAACCGCGCGCAGCACCCGATCCTCGCGGGTCCCGTGGACCTCGTCCGGGACGGCGGCTACGCCGGGCGGACCACGGTGCTCTTCGCCGCCCCGGGCTCGCGGTTCGACCTCTCCTGGGGCCCCGACCCCGAGGTCCGCGTCCGCCGCGAGGCGCGCGAGGTGGTCCACGAGCGCGGGATGCTCTCGGCGTGGGAGGGGCGCGAGCAGCGCGTCAGCCTCCGGCTCTCGAACCTGTCGCCCGCCGAGAAGCGATTCGCCCTGCGCGAGCGGGTCCCGGTCTCCGAGGTCGAGAAGGTCCAGGTCGTCCCCGACCCGAAGGAGACGACGCGCGGCGCGACCCCCGACGCGGACGGCTTCGTCCGGTGGGACGCGCGGATCCCGCCGTTCGGGACCGAGAAGCTGGAGCTACGCTACACGATCAAGGTCCACAAGGACGTCGTCTGGGCGTGAGGTAGCTCCGGACCCTCGCTCCGGCGCAGGATCACCGTCCCGCCCCGCGCCCGTCCGGGAGGTTCCGCCGGCACTCCTCCAGGAGGCGGCGGAGCTTGGGCGCCGCGGGATCCTCGGGGGAGTGCCGGAGGAAGTCCTCGAGCACGGGGACCGCGGCCGCCCACTCCTGTCGGGCGTGCAGGACCTCGCCGAGGTTCTGGAGCGCCTCGGGATAGGCGGGTCGAGCCTTCAGCGCCTGGCGCAGGTCCTCGACGGCGCCCTTCCAATCGCCGCTCGCGTATCGGGCCACGGCGCGGTTGTTGAGACTCTCCGGGTGCTCCGGAGAGGCGCGAAGGGCCTGGTCGAGGTCGGCCAGCGCCCCGGCCAGGTCGCCGAGTTCCCGCCGGGCCGCCCCCCGCATGCCGAGGAACCTCGCCGATGCCGGTTCGAACCGGAGCGCCTCGTCGTAGCCCGCCACCGCCGCCCGGAGGTCTCCCAGGGCCAGGTGGATGTTCCCGCGGCTGAACCGGAACTCGGGATCCTCGGGCCTCGCCGCGATCGCCGCGCTCTCGTCCCCGAGCGCCTGTTCCAGGTTCCCGAGATCGTAATGCACCGTGGCCCGACCGTGCAGGGCATCCGGGTTGGTGGGCTGCAGGCGGATCAGGGCGTCGTAGTCCGCCAGGGCGCCCGCGTGGTCGCCGAGGTCGGCGCGGGCGTTCGCCCGGGCGAGCAGGGCCTGCGGCGTCTCGGGGCGTAGCGCCAGGGCGGCGTCCGCGTCGGCGATCGCTCCCCGGGCGTCCCCGAGTGTGCGACGTGCCATCGCCCGGTCGGTCCAGGCCTCGGCGAGACTCGGGTCGCGGACGAGGGCCCGGTCGAAGTCCGCGATGGCGCCGCGCAGGTCCCCTTGCCTCTGGCGGGCCGCCCCGCGGTTCGCGAGGACCCTCGGGTCCTGCGGCGCAAGCCGGAGGGCGTGCTCACAGTCCTCGAGGGCTCCCGCGAGGTCCCCCAACTCCATGCGGTCGGAGGCGCGATTGGAGTAGGCCCACGCGAGGGGGATCCCCTCCCGGAGCGCCCGGTCCAACTCCCGGACGGCGAGGCCCGGATCGCCTCCCGGAGTCCCCCCCTCGACGTACCCGCGCACGAGCGCGGCCTCCCATCCCGGCAGGCCGCGGAGCGATTCCCGCGCCTCGGCCCAGGCCTGCTTGCCGGCGGCGAGGATCCCTCGCGCCAGCCGGGCGTCGGCGCTCCCGGAGGCGGCCAGGGGCTCCAGGAGTCTCCGGGCGTCGCGCATGTCGAGCCGACAGAAGGCCTCCAGCCCGCCGTAGATCCGGGCCCGCGCGGCCTCGGGAGCCTCGGGGGGGATCTGCCGCCACTCTTCCAGCGCCTCCGCGCCCCCGCCGGCGATCCAGAGCGCGAGCCCTCTCTCGAGACGCCAGTCGTGACGCCCGGGCTCCGCGCGCAGGGCCTCGGCGAGGAGCCTTGCGGCCTCGCGCGCGTCCGACCCGCGCACCGCGCGCGCCCTCGCCGCGAGGTCCTCGGGGCCGGGTCCCGGTCGCGAGGGACCCGGATCCGGCCGCCCGGGTCCGCTGGCCGCTCGGAGGAGGAGCGCGCCGGCGACGGCCGCGGCAAGCGAGAGCGCGGCGACGGAGGCGACGCGGCGCCGCGTCCCCGCCGGCCTCGCCCACGGGCGCTCCCCGCGCAGGAGCCTCTCCAGGTCGTCGCGGAACGCCCCCGCCTCCGCGTACCGGTCGCCGGCCCGCTTCGTCAAGGCGACACGGACCACGCGATCCAGGCCCGGGGGGGCGTCCGGAAGGAGGGACCGCACCCGAGGGGGTTCCCGGAGGAGGATCGCGCCGACGACGGCTGCGGGCGTGACCCCGTCGTAGGGTGGACGGCCGGAGAGCATCTCGAGGAGCACGCAGGCGAGTCCCCACACGTCCGTCGCGGGCGTCAGGGAGGACGCCTCCCCACGCGCCTGCTCGGGAGACATGTAGGCCGGGGTGCCGAGAGCTTCCCCGGTTCGCGTGAGCCTGCTCCCCGTCGCGACGGACTTGGCCAGGCCGAAGTCGGCGAGGACGGCGCGGGAGTCGGTGCCGTACGGTCCCTTGGAGGAAGTCTCCCGCACGCGGCGAGCATCCTACCGGCCGCGGGGCGCCCCACCGGAGCCTCGGGCCACCGGGAACTCGCGCGCACGACCGTCGTA
>JAKEIC010000230.1 GCA_022614695.1 Planctomycetales bacterium
GACGTTCCGCTCCGGGTGGATCATCGCGGTCTCCTTGCTGATGAGCTTCTTCTCCCAGAGCTCCCCGACCCAGGAGTGGTCCCGCGTGAGCTGGCGCAGCCGCTTCCCGCGCAGCCGGTACGCCCGCGAGTCGCCCACGTTTCCGATGACCACGTAGCCCGGCCGGACCGCGAGGGCCACGATCGTGGTCCCCATGTCGTTGAAGTTCACGTCCTCGTCGCCTTTGCGGAAGATCGCCCCGTTCGCCTTCTCGATCGCGAAGCGGAGGAACTCCTCCTCCTCCTTCGGGTCGGCCCTGTCCGGGGCTACGGTGCGGAGGCGGCTCTGGTAATGCTCCACGAGCGTGTCCAGGGCCATCCGGCTCGCGACCTCGCCGTGGAGGTGCCCGCCCATCCCGTCGGCCACCAGGAGCAGGCCGAGGTCCGGGCTCCCGAGGACGCTGTCCTCGTTGTGCTTGCGTTTCCGCCCGACGTCGGTGACGGCGACCAGCCTGGTCCCCATGCGGGAAACTCTGCGGGGCGAGACTCTAGGAGCCGTCGGGGAAGAAGTCAACGAGTCTCGCGGAGCGCGGGCGGGTCCGCCACCGCGATCCCGAAGTCGCGCCGGAGGATGGTGAGGAGGCCGTCCAGGTCCTCGATCTCGTAGTCCGGCCGGGTCCGGCCGACCGCCTGGGCGTGCCGGCCCTGGCCCCGCCGCAGCACCGTGACCAGCCCGGCCTCGTTCGGCGGGTCCACGTCGTCCTGGGGGTTGTCCCCCACGTACAGGGCCTCCTCGGGGCGGACCCCCACCTCGCGGCAGGCCCGGCCGAAGAGCTTGGGGTTGGACTTCCCGATGCCCACCTGCTCGGTGATGAAGATCGCCTCGGGGCGGAGGTGGGGGGTGAGGCCCAGCCTCACGAGCTTCTCGGCCTGCTTCACGGTGAGGCCCGACGTGATGCAGCCGAGGAGGAGGGGCGTCCGGGCGAGCGCCGCGAGCACCCCGGGCACCTCGGGGAAGGGCCGGAGCTCCCGCACCTTCACCTGGTGGTACGCGACGATCCCGGAGGCGATGATCACCGCCGGGTTCACGCGGCCGAGGCACTCCGGGGGGAAGCGGCCGAGGAGCTTCTCATAGTGCCGGTCGTAGTTGGACCCGAACTCGGAGATGATCTCCCGCAGCTCCCGCAGGCACGCCTCGGGCTCCACCCGGAGCCCCGCCCCGATCATCGCGTCCACGCTCGCCCGCCGGGCGCGCTCGGCGAATTCGGTCGTCGAGTAGAGCGTGTCGTCTATGTCGAAGAAGACGGCCCTCAGCGGTGCGCCCGCGCCCCCGTGCACGGCCCTCGTCACGGCGTGTAGAGCTCCGCCGACGCGAGCGAGAACGGCGCCGTGCCTCCGCTGCAGGGCCCGCAGTCCGAACCGCCCGCCAGCAGCACCCGGCCGCCCGGGAGAAGCGCTGCGAGGTGCTCGGCGCGACCCGCCGCGACGCCCCCCATCAGGCTCGGGTTCGCTCCGCCCCCGGCCGTCGGGGTCGCCGTGAGTGTCGTCGGGATCCCGCCGAAGGCGCCTCCGGTCGAGACGATCCCGGTCGTCCCGGCCGGATCGAGGATCTCGGCCGAGCGGAGCGCGCCGCACGACCCGCAGGAGGCCGGCGGGGCCACCGACGACCCTCCCGCGACGAGCACCCTCCCCGTCCCGAGGAGCGTGGCCGTGTGGGAGTGCCGCGCGGTCCCCAGGGGGGTCACGGTCGGGGCGAAGGCCCCGAGCCCCGCGCCGGCCGTCGCGTCGTAGACCTCGATCGAAGCGAGCACCGTCGCGGCTCCGCCGGTGACGGGGACCTGCCACCCGCCGGCGAGGAGGACCTGGCCGCCCGGGAGGAGGGTCGCCGTGTGGCCGGCGCGCGAGGAGGTCATCGCCCCCGTCGGGACCGCGACCCCGAGAGTCCCGCTCCCCGTCCCCGGATCGAACAGCTCCGCCGCCGCCGTCGTGCCCGGCGCGGAGGGTCCCCCTTGGCCGACGACGCCGCCGGCGAGGAGGACCCGGCCCGAGGGGAGGAGCGTCGCCGTGTGGCGCGCGCGCGGGACGAGGAGGGCCGAGTTGACGTACGCGAACGCGCCCGTGGTCGGGTCGTAGATCTCGAGCCAGGGAAGCCCGCGGCCGGCGCTCCCGACGCCCCCCGCGATCAGGACGTTCCCGTTCGGGAGCAGAGTCGCGGTGTGGTCGGCCCGGGCCCAGAGGAGCCCGCCCGCCAGGGCGACGAACAGGTCGAGCGCCGGGTCGTAGGTCTCGGCGGAGGCGAGCGCGACCCCGGCGCCGGAGCGTCCGCCGGCGAGGAGGACCCGGCCGTCGGCGAGGCGCGTGGCCGTGTGGCCCTCGCGCCCCACGGTCGAGCTCGAGGCCCCGGCCCGCGACCAGAGGCCGGTCGCAGGGGCGTAGATCTCCCCCGAGGCGTGGGGGACGCCCGCCGAGTCGGCGCCCCCGTGGGCGAGCACGCGGCCGTCCGCGAGGGAAGCCGAGGCCGGGGCCCGCCGGGCCCCCGCCATCGCCCCCGTCGCTTGGAACGTTCCGGGCGTCGGGGGAGGCGGCGCCGCGTCGTCGAAGGGAGGGAAGTCGGGGATCGGCGAGACGGTCGGACCGGTCGAGAAGACCAGCGCGACCGGGTCCTGGAGCGAGACGCCCTCGGGGGTGTAGACGCCCTTCCGGACCGCGACCCCGTAGCTCGCGTTGTCGGCGAGCGTCGCCCCGGGAGCGAACGTGACGATGTTCGCCGAGGTCGTGACGCTCCCCGCGACGGCGATGTTCCGCGAGTCCACGAAGAGGATCCGGTTCGTGCCCACGACCGAGCGGGGGTCCACATCGGCCGAGAAGGTGATCTGGATCTGTACCGCGACGTCCACCTCGATGTCCCCGTCCCCGGGGGTCGTGGCCGTGACCGTCAGGTCCGGCGCGGGGAGATCGTGCCGCGAGCACGAAGCCGCGGCGATCGCGACCGCCAACGGGAGCCCGCGGAGCACGCGCACGGCGACCCGATTTTAGGGCCCGTCACGAAATAACCTAGCCAGTCTCCGCGGGCGGCGAGGGCGCATCCGCTTCGTTGTGCCTCCGTCGGCGTACCTCTCAGCCGGTACGCCTCGTCGGCACGCCTCGCGGCCGCACCCTCGGCGCTCCGCGGCGACTGACTATCCTATTTCGTGACAGGCCCTTAGCGCCCGGGCCGGTTCCCGGGGATCCCGGGAGAGGCTCTACTCCCGCGGGGCCGGGATCGTCCCGGGGGCGCCGCAGGCGGCCGTCCGCGCCACGGCCACCGGCCGGCCGAAGGCCGCGTCGGCCCCTCCCGCCACCAGCACCGCGCCGCCGGGGAGCAGCGCCGCCGCGTGGGCCGTGAGCCCCTGGACCGCCCCCGGGAGCACGACCGGCTCGCCGGCCGGGCCCACGGGCTGGACGAACAACCCCGTGGCCGGAAGGCCCCCGTACGGAGCCGTGGGGGCCCGTCCGAGGGCGTCGGGCACGAAGACCTCGAGGAGGACCGTCACCGGGAGCAGTTCGGGGAAGGGCGCGGTGGTCCCGCCCGCGATCAGCACCGTCCCGTCGGGCCGGAGGGTCGCCGAGTGCAGGGTGCGCGGACAGGCGAGGGGGGATTCGACAGGGGCGAAGCTGCCGGCCTCCGCCCACGACGGCCCCGGCTCGTAGACCTCCGCGTCGGCGCGGGCCCCGGGCTCGGGGAGGTGCGTCGTGCCCCCCACCAGGAGGACGTGGCCGCTCGCGAGCCGGGTGGCCGTGTGCTCGGCCCGGGGGCCGGCGAGCGACCCGGCGCGGCGCACGAGGCCGCTGCCCGGGTCGTAGAGGTCGGCGGTGGCGGAGGCCCGGAGGGGGTCGCCGGGGCCCGACAGGAGCCCCCCCGCCAGGAGGACCGCGCCGGACGCGAGCGCCGTGGCCGTGTGGTGGCGGCGGGGCTCCGAGAGCCTGCCCGGCGCCGGCGAGAAGGTGCCGGTCGAGGGGTCGAAGACCTCGACCGTATCGAGGACCCGGCCGCCGTCGTCGAGCCCCCCCGCCACCAGGACGCGCCCGTCGCCCGATCCGCCCGGGAGCAGGGTCGCGCTGTGCCCGGCCCGGGGAACCGTCATGTCCCCGGTCGGCAGGAACTCGTCGCGAGCCGGGTCGTAGACCTCGGCGGTCCGGAGGGCGGGTCCCCCCGCGCTCCCCCCGCAGACGAGGACCCGGCCGTCGGCGAGCGCCACGGCCGCGTGTCGGGTCCGCGCGAACGCGAGCCGCCCGCGGGTCCCACGCCAGGAGACCCGGGCCGTCTCGAATACCTCGGCGGTGTCGAGCGGACCCGTGGCCCCCCCCTCGCCGCCCACGAGCAGCACGTCGCCCCCCGGGAGGGGGACGGCCGTCCCGAGGAGCCGTGCCGTCGCCAGGGAGGGGAGCGACGTGACCTCCAGCTCGCCGGCCGGGACGGCCGTCGGGGAGGCCGAGACCTCGCCCGAGGCCCCGGAGGGCGGCACGGGGCTCTTCCCCGCGCCCGGATCCGCCGCCGCCGGCCGCCGGGCGTCCGCGCAGCCGGCCGCCGCCGCGCACGCGAGGGCGACCAGGAGCGGGCGGCCAAACCCCATTAGCCCACCAGTGTACCAGACCACGGGCGTCCCTCGTCGCTAGCTCGCATCATTCGCGCACCGTCTTGTCCTCGCGCGAAGGATGCGATCTACGGCGTGTAGACGAACGCGAACGGGACCGAGATCGGGTTCGGTCCGAAGCAGTCCTGGCCGGCCGAGATGAGGACCGTCCCGTTCAGCAGGAGCGTCGAGCCCTGGGCGGCGAGCCCCTGGAAGAGGGGCGGGACCGGGAGCTGCGTGATCGTGGGCGGCGTCCCGGTCTGGGTGCGGGTGAAGCGGCCCGAGAGGTCCACGCCCCGGTAGGGTGCGGTCACGTTGTTCCCGTTCCCGAAGGGGTCGAAGATCTCGGAGATCGGGGACACGGGGCAGATGTTGGTCGTCGGGAAGCCGCCCGTGATCAGGATCAGCTGGTTCCCGAGGAGGGTCTCCTCGTGGTCCCAGCGCGCCGTGAACATGGCCTGCGCGATGGGGGCGAATCCGCCGAGGTTGTTGTAGGCCTGATAGTCGTAGACCTCGGCGCTCCGGAGCGACGCGAGGTAGGGGTTGGTGGAGTACCCCCCGATGATGATGATGAGCCCCGCGGCCGGCCCCGAGGTGATGAGCGTGCTCGAGTGCCAGGCCCGGGTCGAGGACATCCGGTTCCCGGTCGGGAGGATGGACCCGCTGACGCCCGTCCCGCCCACCTGGGGCGAGTAGACGGCGGCGGCGTTCACGGTGTCCACGCCGAAGGCCGTGATGGCCACGTAGGTCTCGCCTCCCGAGATCAGGATGCGCCCGTCGGGCTGACGGATGGCCGAGGGGCGGTCGCACGGATACGTCATCCCGTTCGCCGTGGCGGTGAAGGTCCCGGCCTTCACGTCGTAGACCTCCATGGTCCGGCGGATGATCCCGCTGTTGTCCACGCCGCCGATCAGGAGCACGTTCCCGCTGTCAATCTTCACCGCCTGGTGGCGCTGCCGCCCGTGCGTCATGCGCCCGGTCACGACGACGAACGAGTCGTTGTACGGGTCGTAGATCTCGGCGGTGTCGTGGGTGACGCTCAGGTCCGTCCCGCCCGCGATGAGGACGGTCCCGTTATCCAAGTTCGTCTGCGTGTGATAGACGCGCCGGTAGTTCATCCCCGAGTTGTTCCGGCCGGACACGAGGCGCCAGGTCCCTGTCGTCGGGTTGTACACCTCGGCGCTCCGGAGGGGCGTGGCGGCGTTGAGGAAGCCCCCCGTCACGAGCACGTTCCCGTTCTGGAGCCGCCCGGCCTCGTGCGTGTCGCGCGCGTTCACGAGCGAGCCCGTCTGGACGAACGTCCCCGGCGCCCCCGGAGGCGGCGGCGGACCCGGAGGCGGGAGGAAGGGAGGCCAGTTCGGGATCGTGGAGAGGATGGGGCCGGTCGCGAACCGGCTGGCGAACGGCGCCGTGATGTTCTCGCCGATCGTGCTGCGGACGAACTCGCGCACGGCCACGCCGTAGGTCACGTTCTGCGCGAGCGGGGTGGCCGGCGTCAGGATCACGAACTCGCTGGGAGTCTCGGCCGGGGTCGGGCGGATCGTGATCGGGACCTGCGCGTTGGTCTGGTCCACCAGGATGATCTGATTCGAGGTCCCCGAGTAGCTCGTCGGATCCACAGCCTCCGAGAAGCGGAGGACGATCTGGGTCCCGACGGGGACGTTGGTGAGTCCATCCCCCGGGTTCACGCTGACCACGTAGAGGTCCGGGCTCTTTTCCTCGTCATTGGTGCAACCCGCGGCGAGCAGTGCCAGCAGGGACACCGCCGATCCGCGCAGCGCAAGACTCGAGAGGGTGACCGACCTCATGCCACTCGCTCCCTTCCGCCGGGGTCCGGAGATGGCCGGGGCCCCGATTCCGGTCGTCTCGGAGCGCAAACTACGTACCAGGGGGGCCCCGAGGCCGCGATCATAGACCAGGGGAGGTGTTTTGCGCAAGTCATTGTTCGCGAGCACCTTGCAAGTCCGGAAGTGCCCACCCGCGCCTGGACCACCCGCCGTCGAGCCCGTCCTCTGCGGCCAGCCGGTGGGTCTGAACACGGCCTTTACACCCGACTGCCAACCGGGTTGTCGCGCTACTTCGGGCCGCCGTCGGCTTCCTCGAGGTCAATCACCCGGGCGTGCACGATGAGGATGAGGTTGCTCTTCTCGATGCTCCGGCCCTTGCGGCTGCCGAGGAGGTTCAAGATCGGGATGTGAGCGAGGAGCGGGATCGAGGACTCCCGGTCCACGTCGCGGATCTGCTTCAGGCCCCCGATCACGACGGTGCCGCCGTCGGGGATGCGGACCGTCGTCTCGGCCCCCTGCACCCGCAGCTCCGGAAGCTGGATGTTCACCTGGGTCGAGCCCGCCTGCCCGAGGTTCGTGAGGATCGTCGGGATCGGCCGGACCAGGGTGGCGACGGTCGGCCGGAGGTCGAGCGTGATGAACTTCCGGTCGTTGCTCACCGTCGGTTTCACATCCAGGACGACGCCGTCCTGGATGACGCCGATGATCGGGTCGGCGATGGCGGCCGTCTGGGCGACCTCGACCTCGAAGTCGCGGATGTAGGCGATCTGGTTGAGGACCTGCACGTTGCTCCGCTGGGTGTTGAAGGCGACGAGCCGCGGGGCGGTGAGGAGCGTCGCGCGCCGGGTCTTCTTGACGGCGTGGAGGATGGCGTTCAGCTCGATGTCGTTGATGTAGGCGAACTGCGCGTTGAGCCCGCCCGTGGGCGTCAGCGTGTTCCCGAGCGACCGGTCCCAGATGTTCTCGGTCCGGCCCCGGTAGTCGCCGTCCGTGTTGTCGTTGAAGTAGGCGCCCGACGACGGCGGCTGGGTCGGGTTGCCGTTCGCCGCGTTGTCGAAGGCGCCTCCGGCGTTGTCCTCCGGGCCGACCGTCACGTCGTCGAGGAACGCCGCGGTCCCCTTCTCGTTCCCGAGCCCGCGGAAGTCCACCCCCACGTCCTCGAGGAAGTCGTCGGAGACGAGCAGGAACCGCGCCTCGACGGCCACGAGGACACCGGAGAACTGCCGGAGGTCCTTCAGGAGGTTCCGGATCTCGGCCTGCGCCTCGGGGCTCTGCTTCACGAGGAGCTGGCCCCCGATCTGGGTGATCGAGCGGCCCGGGATGGCCCACGACTCGGCCGCCACGCTCTGCTTGATGAGGTCCACCAGCTCCTCGGGCTGCGGGGTCGTCTCGGCACCGCCCTCGTCGGTGAACGAGAGCCCCCCGGCGTCGGCGGCGTCGGAGCCGGACTTGAGCTCGATCTTGGGGCCCGGGAAGCTCCCGACCTTGTAGGTGAGGTCCCGGATGTCGTGGATCTCGAGGACGGCCTCCCCGACCGCCTGCTCGGGCTTCGTGATGTAGAGGACCCCCGACTTGAACGTGGCCGTGAGCTTCTGGAAGTCGAGCAGGATCCCGAGGGCCGCCTGGACCGGCAGGTCCTCGAGCTTCAGGTTGACGCGCGCCTCGGCCAGTTCCTCGAGGACGGCCTTGTCCACGACGAGGTTCACGCCCGAGGTGGTCTTGATGTAGTTGATCACCGTGGGGAACGGGGCGTCCTCGAAGTCCAGGTTGATCTTCTTCGTCGCGAGCTGCCCGCGGATCGCCTTCACGCGGGGGTCCTCGGCGACCAGCGTCGTCCCGGAGGCCTTCGTCACGTGCCCGGCCCTCCGCGTCGTCTGCTGCCACTCGCGCGAAGTGGGCCAGTTGACGGGCTCGTTGTAGGGCACCTGGGTCGCCTCGAAGTCCTCGAGGACCCGCTTCCACTCCTCGACCTTGCTGCGGTGGTAGGAGTTCTCGCGGAACGCGTGGGCCGTCTCGGAGGAGTCGGCGAGGAGCTGCTGGGCCAGCATGTGCCCCGGCTCCAGCTCGAGGATCTTGCGGCAGAGCGCCTGGGCCTTCTCGTACTCGCGCGACTCGTACCGGGAGACGGCCTCGTGGAAGAGCCGCGTGAGGCGCCGCTGCGACTCCTCCTCGCGGTTCACCTCGGCCTGCAGCGCCTCGCGGCGGGCGGTCATCTCCTTCAGCTTGAGCCGCCGCTGGGCCTCCCGCTCCTTCAGGTCCTCGGCCGACTTCACGTAGGCGCGCGCCTGCTCGGCATAGCCCGTCAGGTCGGCGTCGCGCGGGGCCCAGCGGACCACCTCGAGGACCCGCTCCATCGCCTCGATCGCGTCGGGGAACTCCTTGGCGGCGTAGAGGCGCTTCCCCTGGCCGAGGAGGTTCTGGACCTCCATCCGGGCCTCCTGCACCTTCACCGCGTGCTGCTGCTCGAGGATCTCCGGCACGGTCTTGATCTCGGCTCCCCGGATGCCGAGCGTCTGCTCCACCTGCCCGAGGAACTCCTCCGCCTCGCGCCGGCCCTCGGAGGCCGGGGCGTGCCCCTGGACCTTGAGCGCCTCGAGGAGGTCGCGCCGGGCGGCCTGGGGCCGGTTCTCCTGGTAGGAGCGCCGCGCGGAGTTGATGTAGTTCCGGATGACCTGCTCGGCTTCCTGCTGCTTCACGCTCTTCTCCCGCTCGAGCACTCGGAGGCGCTCCTCCGCGGGGCCGCCGCCCTCCGGGACCTGAGGCTCGTCCTGCGGAGCGGCCGCCGGACGGAGCGGGGCGGGGGCCGGGAGGGAGGCCGCCGCGACCGGACCGGTGGGGGCGACCGCGGTCGGGGCGGCGGCGGCCACCGGCTCGACCGGGGCCGGCTCGGGGGACGACGCGCACCCGAGGGCCACGATCGTGGGGGCGAGAATCGCGGAGAGGGAATGTCTCACGGGACGACCTCCAGGTCGCGGGGTCGCCCGGCAGGGCGACCGCCCGCGCATGACTCGTTCTCGGCCTGGGGGGGCCGGGGGGCGGTATTGGAGCCTCCCACCCCCCCGGTGTCAACGCCAATCCGCGCTCGGGCAAGGGGTTCTGTCATCGGTCGGTCATCGGGGGCGCGCGCCGGGGAGTCGGTCTCCGGCCGTGCGTAGACGGCGGACAGACTCCAAGTTCTCAGAGAGGACCGGATGCCCGGGCGAGAGACGTAGCGCCCGCTCGAGGAGCCCCTGCGCCTCCTCGAGCCGCCCCTCGTCCACACGCAGCCCCGCGATTCCCGCGAGCGGCCAGGGATCCTCGGGCCGGGCCCGTTCCGCCCGGCGGAGCAGCTCCTCCGCCTCGGCGGGCCTGCCGAGCCGGCGAAGGCAGGTCGCGAGCCCCCGCTCCGCCTCGGGGTTTCCCGGGTCCGCGCCCTCGGCGAGGACGGCGCGGTAGTCGCGCTCCGCGCCGAGGAGGTCGCCGGCCCGTCGCCGGGTGTGGGCCGTCCAGACCCGCGCAGCGACGTTCCGCGGATCCTCTTCGAGAACCGCCTGGAAGGCGTCCAGGGCCTCGGGGTGCCGGCCCGCCCCGGCCTCCGAGCGGCCCCGCTCGAAGAGGCGGATCAGGTGGGCCGAGTCCATGGGGTTCCTCCCCGAGGCCGGGGCGGCCCCGCTCCGCACGAAAGCCCCGTACGGGGACTCGGCGGCGGGGATAGGCGCCCGCGCGGCGCGGGCCCCGGGGCCGGGGCGGGCGGCGGCGAGGGCCGCGCGCGCGGACGAGAGGGCGGCGGCCGCCCCCGGCTCTCCCGCGCGGTCCCGGGCCTCGTCGGGATCGGCGGGGATCTCGTAGAGCTCCGGGCGCGGCGCCTCGACGAGCTTCCAGGCCCCCGCCCGGACCCCCTCGAGCGCCGCCCAGCCGAACCGGTGCGCGCAGTAGCGCGACTCGAGGTAGGCGGCGCGGTCGGACGGGCCCGCGGCTGACGGGGACGACGGGGAGTCCGGAGCGAGGAGCACGGCGAGGCTTCCCCCGTCGGTCGCGGGGAGCGGCTCGGCCCGGGCGAGCGCGAGGAGCGTGGGCGCCACGTCCACGAGGCGGACCGGGCCCTCGACCCGGCGGCCGGACGCGACCCCGGGGCCCGCCACGAGCAGCGGGACGCGCACCGTCGTCTCGTAGAGGAAGTAGCCGTGGGTGTCCTCGCGGTGCTCGCCGAGCCCCTCGCCGTGGTCGGCCGTGAGGAGCACCAGCGCGTCGCCCCTCCCGGCCGCTTCGAGGCCCGAGAGGAGCGACCCGACGCAGCGGTCGGCGTAGGCGACCTCGCCGGCGTAGGGGGAGCCCGCGTAGCGGACGCCCTCGGGCGCCGGGGCGGCGTAGGGGGCATGAGGGTCGAAGAGATGGACCAGGAGGAACTGGCTCCCCGGGCCCGCGCCGCGGGACCACTCGAGGGCTGCCGCGACGGTCCTCTCCCCGAGCCTCTCGCGCAGGGTCACGTTCGCGGCGTAGCCGGCGTAGCCGTAGGGGGCGCCCCCGCACGGTGGCGCCCGGCCCTCCGCGAGGCGGTCGTCGTAGGCCGCGAACCCGCGCGTGAGCCCGGCCGTCGCGTCGAGGGGCTCCCCCGAGACGAAGGCGCCGCAGGCGTACCCCGCGGCCGCGAGCCTCTCCACGGCCGTCGGCACCTCGTCCCCGAGGCGCTCGCCCACGTTGTCGTGGACCCCGTGGCGGAGCGGGTAGAGCCCCGTCAGGAGCGACGTGATCGAGGGCCGCGTGAGCGGCGCCGCGCAGTAGGCCTCGCGGAAGAGCGTGCCCCTCGCCGCGAGCCGGTCCGCGACCGGCGTCGCCGCGCTCTTCCCCCCGTAGCAGCCGAGGTGGTCGGCCCGGAGCGTGTCCACGATGACGAGGACGATCGTGCGCGGCCCGCCTCCGTCACCCATGGCCCCCCGGGGTCCGCGCCCGGGGCCGCGGAAGAGCGCCCAGGCCGCCATGGCGAGGAGGGCGATGCCCCCGAGGGCGAGGACGGGGCGGACCCTCGACGCGCCGGCCGGCGGCACGGGGCGGGATTCTGCCAGGCGGAGGTCACGAGTCCATCACGGCGGCGACGCCGCGAAGGAGATCTCCTTCACCCTCGAACGGATGAGCGCGTTGAGCGTGTCCGAGACGTAGCGGAAGGGGAGGACCGGCTGGGCGTCTATCTCAGCCTTCTCGGTGCCCGTCGTCCGGATCTCCCGGACGCGGGTCTCGGCGGCGGCGATCCCGCCCCGGTCCGCGATCCCCATGTACTGCTGGCCCACGTAGACCTTCGCCTGCCGCGTGTGGGGGTTCCAGTGGAGAGTCACCCGGATGGGGAGCTTCTCCTCGGGCGACGGGACGTTGTGAGGCCCCATCGTCTTCGGCAGGTACGCCAGGAGCTTCCCCTCGAGCGTCTTGAACTTCGTCGCGCACATGAAGAAGATCAGGAGCTGGAAGACGCAGTCAATCATCGGGGTCATGTTCAGGTCGGGCCCCGCGACCTCCGGCCCGCCGGGCTTCCGCCGGTTCCTCCTCTCCTCCGGCTCCGGGGCTCCGTGCGTCTCTCGGCTCTCCATGGGACCTCCTTCGCGGGTGGGGGCGGGGGGGCTACTCGCGGCCTTTCGGCTTCGCCGCCGTCGCCGCCGCCAGCTCGATCTTCCAGATCCGGACCTTCGCGCACTCCTGCAGGATCGTCTGGACGTTCCGGTACTCCGCCTCGGAATCGGAGCGGATCAGGATCGCCTGGTCGGAGAGGCCCGTCTCCCGCTGCAGCCTCAGCCGGGCCTGCAGGGCGAGCCGATCGTGGAGCCCCTGCCGGGTCAGGTCCTGGCCCCGCCAGCGGATCCTCCCGTCCTTCGTGACGTTCAAGACCATCCGCCCCCGTTCCGGCGGGTCGTCCGGGACCGCCTCGGAGGCCCGCGGGAGCACGAGCATCTCCAGCTCCGACTGCGCGATCTCGGTGCAGATCATGAAGAAGATGAGGAGCTGGAACACGCAGTCGATCATCGGGGTCATCTCCATGCGGAGCTCCCCCTCGTCCACCCGTCGCGGCCGCGCCATTAACAAATAAGTTTACACCCCGCGAGCCACGTGTCAAGCCCCCCGAGGGATCGGGGAGCGACGCGGAGACCGCAGGGAGAGCGGTCCATCCTCGTGGGGCCGCAGGCCCGAGTGGCGCGCCTGCAACTGACCCAGGAGCCTCCGGCCGGTCTCGCCCCTATGACTCCTAGAACGCGCGATTCGCGCGTTCTAGGACGGCGGGGCGGCGGCGAAGGAGATCTCCTTCACCCGCGTCCGGATGAGCGCGTTCAGCGTCTCGACCACGTACTTGAACGGCATCTTCGGCTCGGCGTCTATCTCCGCCTTCTCGGTCCCCGTGGTCTTTATCTCGCGCACGCGGCTCTCGGCGGCCTTGAGGCCGCCCTTGTCGGCGATCCCCATGTACTGCTGGCCCACGTAGACCTTGGCCTGCCGGGTGTGGGCGTTCCACATGAGGGTCACCCGGATCGGGAGCTTCTGCTCCTCGATCTTCACGTTCTTGAGGCCCTTGTCCTTCGGGAGGTAGGCCAGGAGCTTCCCCTCGAGCGTCTTGAACTTCGTCGCGCACATGAAGAAGATCAGGAGCTGGAAGACGCAGTCAATCATCGGAGTCATGTTAAGGTCGGTGCCGGCGATGTCCGGCTCTCCACGCCTCCGCTTCTTCTTCCCCTCCTCCGGCGGAGGGGGCGGGGGCTTCCGGCCCGGCGGCGGCTGGCCGGGGGCGGGCTGCCTCTGGGACGCGGGCCTTTCAGGTGTCGCCATGGGCCTCCTCCCCTAGTCCGCGCCCTTCGCCTTCTTCTGCGAGGCCGCGGCCAGCTCCAGTTTCCAGATCCCGACCGTCGCGCACTCCTGCATGATGAGCTGGACGTGCTTGTACTCCGCCTCCGAGTCGGACCGGATCAGGATCGCCTTGCTCGAGAGGGCCGGGTTGTCCTTCTCCTTCGGGGCGATCCTCGCCTCGAGGGCGAGGAGGTCGTGGAGCTGTTGCTTCGACTTGGACTTGCCCCGGAACTTGATCTTCCCGTCCTTGGTCACGTTCAGGACCATGCGCTTCTTGTCGGGCTTCTCGTCGGGGATCGACTCCGAGGCGTGGGGGAGCGTGAGCATCTCCAGCTCGGACTGCGCGATCTCGGTGCAGATCATGAAGAAGATGAGGAGCTGGAAGACGCAGTCAATCATGGGGGTCATCTCCATCTTGAGATCCCCCTCGTCGATCTTGCGCGGCTTCACGGTGCGCCCTCCCTACTTCTTCGTCGGCCGGAACCGCTCGAAGAGGTCCTCGACCGTGTTGGAGACCTCGACGGCGAGCTTCCCGATCTTGTTCTTGAAGAAGGCGAAGACGCACACGAACGGGATCGCGACGACGAGCCCCTCGAACGTCGTCACGAGGGCGAGCCCGATCGAGTCGGCCAGCTCCGCCGGCTCCGGCGCGCCGACCGAGGTGGCGATCTTCTGGAAGGCCGCGATCATCCCCTGCACCGTCCCGAGAAGCCCGAGCATCGGGGCGATGTTGCACGCCACCGCGATCCAGCCGTTCTTCTGGTGGAGCTTAAGCGCCTCGAAGTCGCTCTGGCCCATCATGGACTCCATCATCGTGTCGTAGCCGGCCGACATCTTGGGGATCCCGGCCGCGACCACGTTCGTGAGCCAGGAGGGCTCGGCCTCGCAGAGCTCCAGCGCCTCCTCGTACTCCTCGTCCTCGAAGAGGACCTCCAGCTCGCCCAGGATCTCGGGCGGGATGAGCTTGTCGCGGCGCCACATGACGCCGTACTCGATGGCGAGCGCGAGCGTCACCACGTTGATGGCGACGATGCACATCCCGATCGTGCCTCCCGCCATGAACGTGTCGAAGAGGGTCATCTCCTTCCGCTTGGGACCCTCCTCCTCCTGGGCGTACGCGACGCCCGCGCACGCGAGGGATCCCGCGAACACGACCAGCATGAGCCCCAGGAGAATCCAAGCCCGCCTACGGTCCTTCACGGTGTCCTC
>JAKEIC010000231.1 GCA_022614695.1 Planctomycetales bacterium
CCTCGAGCAGGTTCAGGCGCGGCACGGATCGGCGGCGCGGCCTTGATCCCCCCGCTCCTGGCGGCGGCCGCGCTCGCCGTGCTCGTGCCGCAGGAGCCGGCGCCGGCCCCGCCGGCCCCCGTGACTCTCGCCGACTGGGAGCGGAGGGACCTCGAGGGCCGGTGGGTGACACTCCTGGCGAACCGGGGCGACAAGAATCGCGAGGAGCAGTGGGTCGCGTTCCTCTCGACCCGGCGGGAGCACGACCTCCTCGAGTGGGTCTCGATCTACACCGACATCTCGGGCGCCCGGGAGGCGCTGCACGAGTCCGAGGCCCCCCACTGGGTCCGCGCAACGGTCTGGGACTTGCGCCGGCCCGACAGCCACTGGCGCGGCGGGGCCGAGAAGCTGCTCGCCGGGCGGCCGGGCCTCGTCCTCGACTGGCTCCGGCGCCACCGGGACGCGCTCACGGGGCCCGCCGCGGCCCTCCGCGAGGGCCTCGAGGCCGCGCCGGGGAAGCCCGAGGACGCGAGCCGGCTCCTGCCCCCGCTACGGGCGCAAGACGTCCTCGCGCACCTCGAGCCGCCGCTGGAGGTCGCCGAGTTCGACGACCGTCTCCAGGCGGCCCCGTGGACGGTCTACGTCCACCAGATCGAGCGCGCGATCGCCGGCCTCGCCTACTCCGGGCTGCACGAAGAACCTTGGCTCGGGAGGCTCACGCGGCTCCTCGCCCACCCTCACCCAACGGTCCGGCGCGCGGCGGCGCTCGCGTGGACGAGCCTCCCTCCCGAGCGGGTCCCGGTCGGGGCGCTCGTGGCACGCGTGGACTCGGCGGGGGAGCGCCCCGAGGTGCGCGAGGCGGCGCTCCTCGGGCTTCCCGGTCTCCGCACCCGGACGTCCTCCTGCGCCTCTGGCGGCTCGCCCGCGACCCGAAGCACCCGGCGTGGCGAGCGGTGGTGAGCCGCCTCGGCGAGCGCGACGACGGCTACACCGCGCGCGTGCTCCAGGGGATCGCCGAGGCCGGGCTCGCGGCCGAGGACGCCGCCGTGCTCACGGCCGCCCGAGGGGCGTTGCGCGCGCGGCTGGCCGCGGCGGGCCCGGCCGAGTTCGCGGCCGCCGCGCAGGCGTCACTCGAACGCGCCGCGTGGGCGGCGCTCTCCGGGGAGCCGCTCGCGGGCGACCTGGAGGCCGAGGTCCTCGAGGCGCTGCGCGCCCACGGGCAGGGCGGCCCGGTCCGGAAGGCCCTCGAGAGGGTCGCGACCGGCTACCACGCCTCCCCGGACCTCTTCGGGCCCGACAGGATCGAGGACCTCTCCGAGCGCGTGAGAGCGCTCGCGCGCCGGCTGGTCGAGTAGCGGGCGGGTCTCCCCGACCCGCAGGTCCCCTACTCCGTCGCGACGAAGGTCTCCGTCGAGACGATCCCCGGGATCCCGCGGACCCGCAGGAGGATCTTCCCGAAGTCGTCGGCCCCGTCGGCGACGAGGTAGCTCCCGAGGTCGAACTCACCCGTGAGCGCCGCCGCCCAGGCGACCCCGCGCGTCCGGGCCAGCGCCGTGAGGGCTCGGCGCGTCCCCGCGGCGGTGGCCCGGGCGAGGAGGAAACCCCTCCAGGGGGCCGCGGACCGCACGCTCCGCGGGCGCCAGAGCGCCTCGCGGACGGCGAAGAGGGTCGAGCTGCGGGCGAATCCGGGCGTCCGCTGGACCTGGGAAAGGACGGCCTCGTCGAGGGCGGGGGGGGTCTCCTCCTCGGCCAGCACCGCCAGGTCGAAGCGGCCGGCGACGGACTCGGCGATCCGGACGCCCTCGAGCCCCCGGAGCCGCCGCGACGTCCCGGAGGCCATCGGGAGCCGCATCTCGGCGAGGATCAGCGCGCTGGTCCCCATCACACACCTCCCGGGGGGCGGTCCCGCCGCAGGAACGCCCCTGCGAGGTCCGGGATCCTAACTCACGTCCGCCGGCTCCGGGCACGACTCCTTGCGTCCTTGCCGGGGCGTTCACTGTGGTGAGCGAGGGAACTCCCCGGGCCGGACGGCCTGGAGACTTGCGAGTCGAACCACTAGAATCCGGTCGGCGATGCTCCCTCGGTGTGTCCGCACCGGAATCGTGGCTCTCGGGCTTGCGGCCTTCGCCGCGCCGCCCGCGGCCCTTGCGCAGGAGGAGGAGGCCTACAGGAAGGCCCTCCTCGACGTCGAGGAGAGGATCGTCGCGTTGAAGCAGAAGGTCGCCCCCGCCACCGTGCTCGTCCGGGCGCTCGTTCCCGGCGCGGCCGGGACGCCCGGGGGCCAGGGCATGGGGACCGGGGTGATCGTCTCCGGGGACGGCGAGATCCTCACCTGCTCCCACGTCGTGGACCTCCCCGACGCCGTGATCAAGGTGCGTCTCTCGGACGGCCGCGAGTTCCGGGCGAAGCTCCTCGGCCAGCACCGGCCGCACGACTACGCGCTGCTCAAGATCGAGCCCGCCGGGGCCGTCGGGAGCGGCGCCCGGGCGGGGGCGTTCCCGTCCGTCCCGCTCGGGAGGTCGGCGGACTTGAAGCCCGGCGACTGGGTCGTCGCGTTCGGCCATCCGCTCCGGCCGAACCGCGACTTCCTCCCGGGCGTGACGCCCGGGGTCGTGAAGGCCCTCGGCCAGACCCTCGAGGCCCAGGGGATGCGCCGATACCCCGACGCGATCATGCACGACGCGCCGCTCTTCTCGGGGAACTCGGGCGGCCCCCTCGTGGACCTCTCGGGGCGGCTCGTCGGGATCAACGCGGCGATCACCCTCCAGAACGAGAACGGCTTCTCGGTCCCGGTGGACCGGATCCGGGCGAACCTGGCCGACCTCCGCGCGGGGAAGAGCCTCCCGGAGAAGCCGAAGGTCGGGGTCCTCGAGGGGCTCACGACGAGCGAGGCGGACGAGCAGATCCGGCTCATCCTGAAGCTCCGGCCGGACACGGGGGAGATCGTCCTCGAGGTCGCGCCCGGCTCCGCCGCCGAACGAGCGGGCCTGAGCCGCGGGGACGTGGTGGTGGCCGTGGACGGGCGTCCGCTCCGCTCGGGTGCGCTCCGGCGCACGCTGGCGGCGAAGGGGCCGGGGGCCGAGGTGCGGCTCGGGATCGTGCGCGAGTTCGAGGGGCGCGAGATCCGCGCGAGGCTCGCGGAGGAGGAGCCCGAGCCGCGGGAGGACGAGGGCGGCGGGGAGGGGGGCGGGCGATGAGGCGCCGCGGCCTCCCGGTCCTGCCGATCCTGCTCGGGGGCGCCCTCGCCGCGGCGCCGGCGCCCCCAGCCCGCGCGCAGGAGAGGGTCCCGAACCGGACGCAGCTCCTCCGCCGCGCCTTCGGCGACGTCGCCGAGCGCCACGCGGACGGCGTCGCGAGGGTGGTCGTTTCGGGGGACGAGAAGGGATTCGGGGTGCTCGTCACGGGCGAGGGCCATGTCCTCGCCCCGTCCGCCCTCGTGCCCGCCGGGGCCCGCGTGGCGGTCGCCTTCGGCGGGGCCGACTCCTATCCGGCGGAGGTGGTCGCCCGGAACGAGCCGCTCAACCTGGTGCTCCTCCTGGCGGAGCCCGAGGAGCTCGTGACCCCGATCTCCTTCCGAAACCCGGTGGACCCCGAGGTCGGCCGGTTCGCGATCTCCGTGGGGACAGGCCCGAGCCCGGTCGCCGTCGGCGCCGTCTCGGCCGTGAACCGGGCCGTCCCCGAGGGGGACAAGCAGGAACTCCCGCCCGAGGCGATGTTCGTCCCGCACCCGGCCCAGACGATCCGGGCCGGGCGCCGGTACGACAACGTCCTCCAGCACGACTCGTGGCTCGGGAACACCCTCGCCGACCGCTCGCTCGGGGCCCCGCTCTTCGACGTCCGGGGAAGGATCCTCGGGATCACGGTCGAGGTCCGCTCGCGCGGGACCTGCTACGCGATCCCCGCGAAGCTCGTCCGGGACGCGCTCCCCGCCCTCCTCGCGGGGAAGACCACGCCCGCCGTCCGGCCCGGGTTCTTCGGGGTCCAGACCGACGAGTTGCTCCCCGAGGAGGCGAAGAGGCTCCGGATCCCCGCGGGGGTCCGCGTGTCCGCGGTGGTGCCGGGTCCGGGCGAGCAGCCCATCGGCGCGGCGAAGGCCGGGATCCGGCCAGGGGACGTGATCCTCGCGGTCAACGGGGTCGCGGCCTCGGACACCGGGACCCTCCAGGAGATCGTCCAGTCCTTCCGCCCGGGCGATCGGGTCCCCGTGGAGCTCGTGCGCGAAGGCGGCGAGCGCGCGCGGGTCGAGGTCGAGGTGGCCGAGCGCCCCCTGGAGTTCGGCCCGCCGTCCCCGCCCGACTCGCCGCGCCGGCGGCGCTAGACGCGGGGCGCTTCCGCCTCGCGGGGCGACCCCGCCTCGCGCGGCGCCCACGAGAGCCAGAAGAGCCGCCGCCGCTCGGGACCCTCGAGGAAGGCGGCCGCGGCCTTGGCGGAGTAGGTCGGGTCGAGCGGGAGCGGGAAGAGGCGCCGGGCGCGCTCGGCGGCGCGCGTCGGGGCGGCGTAGCCCGGGCCGAGGTAGGCGCCGAGGACGCTCAGGCGGAGCGGCGGGCACCGGACCCCGAGGATCCCGGCGGCGGCGGCCGCGAGCCCGCGGACGCGCGGGTCGCTCGCGACGACGCCCATCGAGACCCGGACGGCGCGGACCTCGGTCGGGAGGCCGGCGAGCGCGAGCCCGAGCGCGAGCCCGGCCGCGAGCCCCCCCGAGCCGAGGGGGACGTAGACCGCTTCGAATGGCTCGGACGATTGATCGGCCAGCTCCAGCGCCGCGTTCACGTAACCGAGGGTCGTGCCCGCGTCGGTCCCGCCGATCGGCGCGAGGAGCGACCGCCCCGCGAGGAGCCCGGGCACCGCTCCCAGCATCGCGACCGCCGCCCGCGCCCCGGATAATGGGGTCAGACCCCATTTCTCGTTCCCCGAGGGGAGCCACGGGATCGCCACGATCCGGGCGGGGAGGCCGCTCCTCTCGACGCCGCGGATCCAGTTCGAGTGGGCCATCCCGACGGCGACAACGGTCCGGCCCGAGTCCCGGGCGCGCGGGAGGAAGAACTCGAGGTTCCGCATCTTGGTCCCGCCGTGGAGCGGGTGCGTCCGGTCGTCGCGCTTCACCCAGAGGTCGGCGCCGCGCTCGCGCGACAGCGCGTCGAGCCGCTCGAGCGGCGTGGGCAGCGTCGCGAACGGCTCGAAGGGCACGCGGAGGCGGGGGAAGAGGGCGAAGAGGGGACGCACTCGCTATCGGCCGCCGCGCATGGCCTCGGCGGTCGCCAAGCGGGCCCGGATGGCCGGCGCGTCGGGGCTGTCGGGGCGGAGCCGCAGGGCCTCCCTGAAGTCGGCACTCGCCGCGTCCGGATCGCCGAGCCGGAGCTGCAGGGCGCCGCGGGCCTGGAGGACCCTCGCGTCGTCGGCCCGGCTCTGGTGGGCCTGGTCGAGGTCGGAGAGCGCCCCCTGGAGATCCCCGAGCGCCTCCCGGGCCCGCGCGCGAGCGGTCAGCGGCTCCGGATCCCGCGGGTTCTCCTGCAGCGCCCGGTCGTAGTCGGTCAGCGCGGCGTTGGGGTCGCCAAGAGCCTCGTGCGCAAGACCGCGGCTCGTCCACGCCCGCCCGGAGCCGGGGTTCAGGCGGATCGCCTCCGTGAGGTCCTCGATTGCACCGCGGAGATCCCCGAGCGAACTCCGGGCGTTCCCCCTCTCCAGCCAGACGCTCGCGTTTCCCGGTTGCAGCCGGATCGCGGCGGCGAAGTCCTCGATGGCCACCTCGAGGTCTCCCATGAGCATCCGGGCGGTCCCCCGCGCCGAAAGGGTCTCGGCGTGGTCGGGCTTGAGACACAGGGCGGCGCCGTAGTCCGCGATGGCTCCCGCGAAGTCGCCCAATTCCTGCCGTATCCGACCTCGACCGAGGTACGCGTGCGAGACCCTTGGGTCTATGCTGATCGCCTGCTGGAAGTCCTCGATTGCCCCCGCCAAGTCCCCGAGCCTCCGCCGCGCGAGGCCGCGGTTCATGTACGCCCAACCGAATGGGATGCCCTCAGCGAGGGCGAGACCGTATTCGTGGAGGGCCGCACCGACATCGCCCGCCGGGTCCGTCCCCTCGACGTAGGCCCGGACAAGGGCCTCCTCCCATCCTCCCTCCCCCCGCAGCTCATGCCGCGCGAGGGCCCAGTCCCTGCGGATTGCAGCGAGCGCCCCTCGGGCGAGGCGTCCCTCGGGGCCGTCCCGGCGCGCGGCCTTGTCCAGATCCGGAGTCGCGGCCCCGCCCTCGAGCCGGAAGAGCGCCTCGAGGCCCCGGTAGAGGAGCGCGCGGGCACCCACGGGGCCGTCTTCCGGGATCCTCGCCCACTCCTGCCGTGCCGCCGCCGCTTCGCCCGCCGCCCAGAGGAGGAGCCCGCGCTCGAGCCGCCAGTTCTCCCGCTCGGGCTCGCTCGCCAGGGCCTGCCCGAGGAAGTCGGCCGCCATCGCCGGGTCCGTTTGCCGCACGGCTCTCGCCCGCTCGGAGAGGATCTCCGCGGCCGAGGGGCTGGTGATACGTGCCCGAGCCGGCGCCGGAGCGGCCGGCCCCGCGACCTGGATCCCCCACGCCGCCGCAACGGCGGCGATCCCGGCCGGGACGAACCACCACGCCTTCGAGACCGGCGGCCGGGCGGCGGGACGCCCGCCGCGGATCACCCGATCCAGGTCGTCCCGGAGCGCCGCCCCGTCCCGGTAGCGGTCCCCGGCGCGCTTCGCGAGGCATACCCGCACGAGGATCCTCGCCCCGACCGGCGCGTCGGGACGGAGCCTCCGGAGCCGTACCGGCTCCCGCAGGAGCACCTGCGCGACGGTCCCCGCGGCCGAGTCCGCGTCGAAGGGCGGCCGCCCCGCGAGCATC
>JAKEIC010000232.1 GCA_022614695.1 Planctomycetales bacterium
CCCTTGGAGGAAGTCTCCCGCACGCGGCGAGCATCCTACCGGCCGCGGGGCGCCCCACCGGAGCCTCGGGCCACCGGGAACTCGCGCGCACGACCGTCGTATCATCCCTCGGACCGACGGACGAGAACGCATGAGCCCACCCGCCCCCCTCATCGCGGTCCTCCTCCTGGCCTCGGCGACCGGCGCACTGGCCCAGGACACCGACACGGACGGGGACGGCCTCTCCGACTTCCAGGAGGTCCGGAAGTACCGGACCGACCCGGCGAAGGCGGACTCCGACGGCGACGGGACCCCCGACGGGGACTGGAACGAGAGGCGCGAGTGGACCTACTCCGTCCGGACGATCGTGCGGGTGATGCCGCCGGCGGGCCGGGGGGCGCTCGGCGACGACTGGCAGGACGCGCGGGTGCTCGAGGACCGTCCCGACTATGTCGAGCTGGAGGTCGTCCACTACCCGCTCGCGACCGCCGGAGAGGGGATCGAGGGCGACCCCGACTGGAGGCGCGAGCGGCCGGGGCTGCGGACGTTCCTCGATCCGGGCCCCTCGACGAATTGGGATCCGAAGATGAGGGAGGAGATCCTCGGGGCGCTCGCGGCGGCGGGGGTCGCTACCGAGAAGGCGACGGACCGGGACGTCGTGGCGTGGCTCGCCCCCTGGGTCCTGCGCCGGGGCACGTACCTCGACCGTTCGTTCACCACGTATTTCGTCCACTTCCCCGGCGGCAAGCCCGCGATCTTCCCGGGGCTCGAGACGGCCTTCGACCGCGGGAAGGGTCGCCCCGAGTGGACGGCCGCGGAGCAGATGGAGCGGGACTCGAGCGGACGCGACATGTTCGAGAAGCGGTGCTACGGGAGCTGCACCTCGACCGCCGTGCTCCTCACGACCGCCCTGCGGGCGGCGGCGATCCCGACCCGCATGGTCCTCTGCATCCCCGCCGTGGATGCCTCGGACGCGCGGCAGGTCGGGATGATCCGGACGGGCCTCACGCACCACGGCGTTCGGCAGAAGGTCCTGCGCGGGCTCTCGGGGCTCGGCGACTCGTTCGCCGCGCACACGATGAACGAGGTCTTCGTCGGGGGTCGCTGGCGGCGGCTGAACTGCTCGCGGCTCGGCCAGGGGATCCTCGACCCGCACCTGATGGGGCTCCTCACCCACGTCCAGACGTTCCGGGACCTCGCCGACGCCGACCTCGCAAGGGGCTGGGGCGCCCGCTACGCGAAGGGGGAGCGCTCGCCCGCCCTCGCGGGCCCGAACCCCTACGCGACCCTGGGCGTCTCGGACCTCTTCGGCCGGCACGCCAGGATCGAGAATCCCGAGCCCGAAGGCCACGCCGCGCTGACGATCGGCCGCGTCTACTGGTTCCACTCGGCGGAGAGGCCCCGGTGGATCGGAGGTGATGATATCCCCCGCGACCAGGAGGGCCACCTCCTCGCACACGTCGAGGAGTGCCGCGAGTGCGAGAGCGTGGAGCAGTACGGCGAGATCTACGGCGCGCTCGACAAGGAGTTCGTCCTCCGCGCGGAGGGACGGCCCGACGTCGCCGCGCGCGCCGAGCGTGGGATGTGGATGCAGGAGTTCTACCTGCGGATCCCGGCCGAGGAGCTGGCGAGGATGGACCGGGCGGTGCCCTACACCCTCCACGCTCGCAACGGAGCCCGCAACGGGCGCCCCGGCCCACGCTGGGTGGTGAAGCCGGGCGTGACTCTCGTGAGGGAGTAGCGGGGGAGGGGGTCTCGCGTCCCCCGGCCCGCGGTTTGCGCCTGCCCGCGGCCGATCGGGCGGCTCGTAGTACACTCCCCGGGCTCGGAGGCGAGGGCCGCCGACGGGGGGCGAAAGAAACCTCCGGGCGTCTGAAAAGCCGTTTAGAGCCGCGGGGGCGGACAAGAGGAGGCGAACATGGCGGCACGGAATGGGCTCGTCCTCGCAGGACTCGTCGTCGTCGGGGCCGGGGCTGCGCTCTACCTCGCGACGCGGCCGAGGGACGACGGGATGGACCTCCTCGGCGCCTCGGGGTCCGCCGCGCCGGCCCCTGCCGCGCCCGGGACGGCGACGGCCGAGGGCGGCACGAAGGCGGCGCCGCCGGGGTTCGCCGACGCGGGCACGAAGGCGGCGCCGGGCCGGATCGGCGCGGGCGACCCCGACTCCGCGGTCGTCGCCGCGTCCGGCCAGGGCTCGGGCGCTCGGCTCCCGGCCGGCGAGGTCGGCGCGCGCGTCGTCTCGGCGCGGACGGAGAAGCCGGTCGGCGGAGTCTCGGTCCGGCTCTCGCGCCCGGGCGTCGAGAAGGGGCCCGAGGCGATGACGGCAGCCGACGGAACGGTCCGGCTCCGCGGCGTGCCTGCGGCGGCGTGGACTCTCACGGCCTCGCTCGCGGGCTACGAGACGCTCGAGCGGCCGGGGCTCGCCCTCGGCACCGACTCGGGGCTCGACCTCGGCGACCTCTCTCTCGCGCCGACGCCGGCCCTCCGGGGGCTCGTCCGCCGGCCGGCGCCGCCCCTAGGGGCCATGGGGAAGGGGGCCCCGAGCTCCGACGCGTCGGAGTTCGTCCCCGTCGTCGGGGCGAAGGTCGAGGTGGTGAACGAGGTGGCCTTCAAGTTCGGACCCGACACCGACCTCGTCGCCGTCATGCGCGACTTCGTGGCCGCCGAGACGGTCCACGCCCGCGCGACGACCGACGCCTCCGGGCGGTTCGCCCTCTACTGGGACGAGCTGGAGCCGGGCCCGGTCGCCGTGCGGGTGGCGCCGACCGACCGCGCCGTCACGTTCGCGAACGTCGCGCTCGAACCCGGCAAGGTCGCCGAGGTCACCCTCACCGCCGACCCCGCCGCCCGGCTCGCCGGGCAGGTCGTGGACCACGCGGGCGTGGGCATCTCGGGGGTCCCGGTCGCCATCGCCTCGAACCCGGACGACCCGACGTTCTTCCTCTCGGGCGGGAAGTTCATCCTCAACCGGATGTTCACGACGAGCGACACGGAGGGCCGGTTCGAGTTCCCGAGCGTCCGCGCGGGCGGCTACATGGTCTTCGCGGGCGGCGGACGCTGGCCGCGCACGCAGACCGAGGGGATGGCCCCTTCCGACTCGGTCCGGATCGAGATCCCGCTCGCCCTCGCAGTCTCCGGGGTCGTCACCGACGCGAAGACCTCGAAGCCCGTCGCGGGCGCCGACGTGGTCGCCTCGGGCGGCCACGGGTTCGGGGTGGCGCGGACCGACGAGGCGGGGAAGTACCGGATTGACGGCCTCTCGGCGGCCGAGGGCGTGCGCCTCACGGTCAAGGCTCCGGGCTACGCGCCCACGGTGAAGGCGGCCCCGAAGGGCGCGAAGGACGAGGTGACGGTGAACGTCGAGATGACGGCCGGCCTCACGATCTCGGGGCGCGTCGTCGCCGCGAAGGACGGGGCGCCCATCGCCGGCGCGAGCGTCTTCGTCTTCGCCGGGATGGGCGACTTCGAGATGGGCGGGGCCCCGAAGGCGACGACCGACGCCGACGGCCGGTTCTCGCTCGCGGGGATCTCGCCGGAGGGGAGCCGCGGGATGGGGCGCGTCGAGGTGAATGTCTCGGGCGGGGCGCCCCCGCCATCGCGGCCGACTGCGACCCTCCACGTCCAGGCGAAGGGCTTCGTCCAGGCGAAGAAGACGACGGTCGAGCTGGTCCCGGGGGAGGACCCGAAGGGGCTCGAGATCCGGCTCGACCCGGCCGCCCGCGTCTCGGGCCGCGTCGTGGACTCGTCGGGGAAGGCGGTCGAGGGGGCCGGGGTGAAGGCGACCAAGTCCTTCTCGCCGCAGGCCGGGAACGCGGACCCGATGGACTGGTTCCTCATGATGGGCGGGGACGGCGGGGTCAAGACCGGCCCGGACGGGTCGTTCGCGCTCGAGAGCGTCGTCCCCGGCCCCAAGGTGAAGCTCACCGCGACCCACGACGACTACGCCAAGGCGACGTCGGCCCCGTTCGAGGCGCGCGCGGGGGCCGAGAGCAAGGGCCTCACTCTCACCCTCACGCGGGGGGGGCGGATCCTCGCCCAGGTGCTCGGCCCTGGCGGCGAGCCGCTCGAAGGGGCGGCCCTCACCGCGCGGCGAGTGACCGCGTGGGAGGAGAGGATGGAGGCCGCTCAGGCGGCCGGCGACGCGGCGGCCGCACGGGAGGCCGCGCGGGGGGCGGAGGAGCCCGAGATGGACCTCGCCGAGATGATGGGCGGAGGCGACCGCCCGCAGACGAGCGACGGGCAGGGGCGCGTGGTGTTCCCGCGGCTCGCTCCCGGGCGCTACAAGGTCGGCGCCGGGGGCGGGATGTTCGGGATGCGGAGCGGAGGGGGCGGACCCGCCGGCACGGCCCCTCCCCCCGAGGTCACCGTCACCGTCGAGGAGGGGCGGGACGCCACGGCGACGCTCCAGTACCGGCTCGCGCTCGCGATCTCGGGCGTCGTGCTGGACGAGACGGGGGCGCCGGTCGCGGACGCGTGGGTCTCGGCGCAGCCCGACGGGGCCACGATCATGATCGGGACCTCCGGCGGGAGCGGCCGGACCGACTCCGCCGGCCGGTTCAAGATCGAGGGCGTCCCGGAGGGCGAGTACCGGATCCACGCGTGGAAGCAGGGGGTGATGCCCGTCGAGCAGGTGAAGGCCAAGGCCGGCGCGAGCAACGTCCTCGTGAAGCTCAAGAAGATGCCGGAGGGTGCGGTCCCGGTGCCCGTCCCGGAGGAGGACATGGGGGACGGCTAGAGGGCGAGCCGACGCGGGGATACGGCGAAACGGCGACACGGCGAGGGATGGGGAACGCGGGCGGGCCGGCCGGCGTTTAGAATCCCCGACTGGTGGCGTCCCCTCAGAACGGGAAGCGGCTCATCGGCCTGGCGGCGTGGCTCGGGACGGCGACGGGGACAGGGCTCGTCGCGGCCCTCCTCCTCGGCACGCGCCCGGAGACCCTCGTCCTCACGGGCGGCGAGACTCCTCCGCCGTCGGACGGGTCGGTCCGCCCGCTGGGCGCCCCGGACCGTTCCTCCCCCGACCGTTCCGCCCCGGGCTCGCATGGGACTGTGGGGTCGGGCAGGCCCGTTGGACCCGGCGGCCCCGGGATGCCGGGCGGTCCCGGTGCCGCCGGCGATCCGGGGATCCCGGGCCCGGACACAGGGGCGAGCGAGCGGACGGGCGAGGGCGCCGTCGCCGGGTGGATCGAGCTGACGATCCGCCGGGCCGACCGCACGCCCGCCCAGAGCGGGACGGTCTACGTGCTCCCGCCGGGCGAGCCCGGCACGGACGACCTCGACGAGATCCCGCACGCGACGCTGGACGAGGAGGGGCGCGCGCTCGTCCCGGTCCCGGTCGCCGGGGCCTGGGACGTGGGGTACGCCGGGGAGGGGCAGGTCCTGCTGCCCGACGTCCGGGTCGGTCCGGGGGAGACCGCCCGGCTCGGGGTCGCTCTGCCCGACGCGCGCCCGATCCGTTTCCGGATCCAGGGAGAAGCGCCGCCCTCGGGAACGTGGGTGATCTCCGTCACGTCCGAGGGCTCCGGTGGGGAGGAGGTGGCGTACCCGGGCCGCCGCCAGGTGGGTGCGATCTCGACGACCACCTGGTTCGACGACGCGGGGAAGGGCGAGACGGAGCCCCTCCCCCCGGGCCGGCGGTTCCAGATCGTGGTGGGCGAACAGACCGGGACCGCGAAGTCGTGGCTCGAGCCGTCGGCCGAGACCGCGGCCGCGGGCGACGAGGTGACGCTCCGGCCGGCCCCTCTCCCCCAACTGGCGCTCCGGATCCGGAGGGAGGGCCTCCCGCCCGAGGCCGAGGTGAGCCTCCAGCTCTCCCGCGCTTTCGAGGCGACCTGGGGATCCGTGGAGAGGATCGGCGAGCGCGACTCCTACCCCGTCGAGCACCTGCCGCCCTTCCTCGACCTCGCCCTCGGCCCCGGCCGCGCGAAGGTGCTCTGGAGCGGCTCCGGCGTCGAGAGCGGCGCGACGGACGAGTTCCGGCTCGAGTGCGGCCGCACCGTCGTCCGCGAGATCATCGTCCGTGCGCAGCCGCAGGCCGAGGAGGCGACTCCGAGTCTCTCCGGGGAACAGCCCGCGAAGGGCGCCCGCTGGACCCTCCAGGTCCTCCTCCCCGACGGGGCTCCGGTCGGGGAGGGGCGGACGGTGTTCGTCCTCGCGGCGCTCCCGGGCCCCCCGCCCCGGACCGAGTACTTCGGGTGCGATTCGTCGAGCCCGGAAGTGGACCTCACGGAGGGATGGCCCGCCGTCCGTGAGGTGCTCGCCGTCCTCGGTCCCGGCCTCGCGAGCGAACCCGTCACGGTCGGCACGGACGGCCGCGTGCGGATCGCGCTCCGGCCCGGAGGGCTCCTCGCCGTCGTCCCCGAGCGCCTCCAGGCGCCGGGACTCGGCGCGCTCACGATCGAGCGCGAGGACGGCCGGCCGATCCCGGTCGCGTACGCCGGCGACTCGTCCGGCACCACGGAGGAGTCCTGGCAGATGGCGGCGGCCTCGCTCTCCCCGCGGATCGGGCTCGGGACGATCCTCGGGCCGTTCCCCGAGGGCCCGATCCGTTTCCGCGTGCGCGTGGGGCGGCGGCTCGTGGCGGAGATCCCGGCCACCGTCAAGGCGGGGGCGATCCGGCCGCTGGTGATCCCGCGATGAGTGCTCCGCTGCGCGGCCGACTCGCCCTCGCGGCGCTCGCCTGGATCGCGACGGCGGTCGGCGCGGGCATCCTCCTCTCGACGCTCGGTGCGGAGAGGCCCGCGTTCGTCGTCGGTCCCGCCGTGGCCTCGGGCCGGGGCCCCGGTCCCGCCCCTCTCCTCCCCGACCTCGCGCCGTCGCCGGGGCCGGCCGACGGACCGCACGCGGCGCCCGGCCAGGACGCGCCGCGCACGGTCGCCCTGGGGCCGGACACTGCGGTCGCCCCCGCGTCGGACGGCGCGGCGACTGCGGGCGGGGGACCCGGGGATTCCGCGCTTCCCGGGCCCCCGGGGTCCGAGGGGGCCGAGGGCGGCGCGGCGGCGTGGTTCGAGGTGACCGTGGCCCGCGCGAGCGGAGAGCCGCCGAAGGGGGTCGTCGTCTACGCGCTTCCGGCCGGCGTTCGGGGGGTGGACGACGAGGACGAGGTCTGCCAGGTCGAGCTGGAGGACTCCCCGACCGTGCGGCTCCCCGTCCCGCGCGAGGGGCTCTACGACCTCGGGGTCGTCGCGCGGGAGGGGCACGCGCTGCTCACCGATCTCCGCGCGGACCGCGGCGAGGTCGTGCGCGCGAGCCTCTCCGTCCCGCCCGGGAAGCCCATCACGCTCCGCTGCGGGAATCCGCTCCCGCGCCCGCTCGCCGCCGGGGCGACCCGCGTGGAGGCCGTGGTCCGCTTCCGCTCGGCCGACCGCGGCAGGTCCCGCGACTTCCCGGGGCGGGGGGACGAGCCCGCGGTGTCCCACACGGAGCGCGTGGCGAGCTTCCCGGGCGAGGCCCTCTCCGCGCGCCTACCGGAAGGGGTCGAGCTCGCCGTGGACGCGTGGCTGGAGGAGACAGTCGAGAAGCCCATCCCGGTCCCGAGGAGTCCGGGCGTCCTCGCCCAGACTCGGCCGGGCGTCGTCTCCCACCAGCGACACCCCGGGACGACGGTCCTCCGGACGGACCGGCGGGAGGTCCGCGCGGGCGAGACGCTCGACCTGCGTGTCGGCTCGCGGGCGCAGCTCGTCGTCCGGGTCCGGCTGGCGGGGGTCCCGGAGTCGGGCCGGGCGACGTTCACCCTGCGTCAGGACGCGGCGCCCGAGGTCAGCGGCCGGCTCAAGTGGCCCGCGAGCCCCCTCGGGGAGCGCCCCCTGACGATGGCGCTCGCCGGGACGCCGGGGCCGGCGCGCCTCTCGTGGGAGGGGCGCGGGATCCGGCCCGGGCGGATCGAGGACATCGTCCTCGTCGAGGGACGGGACGTGGAGCGCGAGGTGGCGCTCGAGCCGGGTGCGGCCGCAGGCGAGGAGCCCGCGGCGAGGGACTCCTCGGCCCCGGGCGCGGTCCGGGTCCACGTCGAGGGAGTGCCGGAGGGGTCGCGCGGCGACGCGGAGGCGGGGATCCTCGCCGCCTGGCTCGACGAGGACGGCGATCCGGTCGAGGAGCGCTGGGACGTGGACCTCGAGGACCCCGAGCACGACTTCGGGCGGGCGTGGGCGCACGTGAAGAGGGCCGTCCTGATCGTGGACTCCACCCACGCGAGCGAGCCCTTCGCGGTCGTCCCCGGCGCCGAGGTGCGGGTCGCGGTGCGGCGGGGGGGACTGCTGGTCGTCGTCCCCGAGGCGCAGTACGAGCGCGCGCTCGGGACCATCTCGGTGGAGAGGGAGGACGGGATCCCGATCCCGGTCCACGACGGCGAGGTGGCCCGGGACCCCGATCCGAAGCTCCGGGCGGCGGTCCGGCCCGGCACGATCCTCGGGCCGTTCGCGCCGGGGACGATCCGGTTCCGCGTCCGCGTGGGCGGGGTGCCCCTCCCCGAGACGACGGCGACGGTGGTGGCCGGGGCCACGCGGCCGCTCGTGATCCCGCGATGAGACGCGCGCAGAGAGCGCTCGCCGCCGGGGCCTGGCTCGCGACGGCCGCCGGGACGGGGTTCCTCGCGTCGCTCCTCTTCCGCCCCGCGGCGGGGCTCGTGGTGGTGGGAGGCGAGGGCGCGGACAGCCGGGACGGCGGCGCGGCCGGGGCGCCCCGGGCGCCATCGCACGGCGCGCAGGGAGGGGAGAGCGGGCGGGAGGCTACCGGAGGGCCGCCGACCGGCGAGGGCCGGGAGTCCGTCCCTCCGTCCGACGGCCACCCGACGGCTTTCCCGGCCGGAGGGCCAGCGGCCGCCGGCGCGGCCATGGCAGAGGGGCCCGACGCTGGCGCCGGCGGGATGGACGAAGTCCCCTGCTGGATCGAGGTCCGGGTCACCCGCGAGGACGGGACCGCGGCCGAAGCCGGGACCGTCTACGCGTTGCCGGGCGGGGAGCCGGGGACGAACGACGTGGGGGATCTGCCCCAGGCGGACATCACCGATGGCGGCCTCGCGCGGCTGCCCGTACCCTCGGAGGGGAGCTACGACGTCGGCTACATCGGAGAGGCGCACGCGCTCCGGACCGACGTCCTGGTGGCGCGCGGCGAGACGGCGCGGATCGCCCTCGCGATCCCCGCCGGCCGTCGCTTCACCTTCCGTTGCGACAAGCCGATCCCGGACGGAAGGACCTGGCACGTGTCGCTCCAGCACGTCGCACCCGAGACGGGCGACGCCTGGGCCGAGGACGCCCGCCTCGGATACCCGGGGCGGACCGAGCGGCCCCGGATGAACGGCTACGCAAGCGTCGGGCCCGGCGGGCAGGGCGCGAGCCATCCCCTCCCCGTCGGCGGGGCCTACAGGATCGTGGTGGGCGTGGACCGCCAGTCGTCCTACCGGCTCGACCCGGAACCGGCTCTGGCGCAGCCGGGCGCGGAGGTCCTCCTCCGGGTCCGTCCCCAGGCGCGCCTCTCGGTCGGCGTGCGCATCGAGGGCCGGCCGGAGCCCTCGGGCTGGTTCCAGCTCTGGCTCCAGCGGACCGACGGAGGGGGACGCGAGGCTCTTGCGGACCAGGGCTCGCTCCGGCTCACGGACCAGCCCGCGCCGATCGTCCGCTGGGCGACGCCGGGGAAGGCGAGGATCGGCTGGCACGGGTACGGGATCGCGCCGGGGACCACGGACGAGTTCGAGCTGATCGGCGGGCGGACCGTCGAGAAGGGGATCGTGGTCCGGCCCCCCCTGCCGGGCGAGGCGCCCGTCGCGCAGGACCGCGACGCGTCCGCCTCGCCTCGCCTGCGGGTCTCGGTCGAGGGGATTCCCGAGGGCGGGGTGTCCGAGCGTGCGTCCCTCTACCTGCTCGCGCGGCTCCCCGGCCCGCCTCCGGTGGCGGACTACAACTGGCACGACCGCGAGCAGGCGGACCTGGAGGTGAGCGAGGAGTGGAAGCCGGTCCGGCAGGTGCTCGCCGTCCTGGGGGCTCGCCTCGCGAGCGATCCGACCCCCGTCGAGGCGGACGGCCGGGTCGCGATCCGCCTCAAGGCCGCCGGCCTCCTCCTCGCGGTCCCCGAACGTCCGGCCGTCTCCGGACTTGGGGCCCTCACCCTCGAGCGCGAGGACGGGCTCCCGATCCCGACCGCGCGCCCCGGGAACTTCGGAGACGACTTCACGGCGGACGACTGGGACCTCGACCTGCTCGAGCTTCAGCCGCACGTGGGGCCGGGGACGATCCTCGGCCCGTTCCCCGAGGGGACGATCCGCTTCCGGGTCCGCCTGGGCCGCGTGAGGCTCCCCGGGGTCGCGGCGACCGTGAAGGCGGGGGCGCTCCGGCCGCTCGTCATCCCCCGGTAGGCGGTGCTATCCTCGCGCGTCGTGCCCAAGGGTCGCCCCTCCTCCATCTGGGTCTGCCGCGCGTGCGGGGCGCAGTCGCCGAAGTGGCTGGGGCGGTGCGCGGAGTGCTCGGCCTGGGCGACCCTCGAGGAGGAGGCGGTGCCCGCCCGGGGCACGGGCCCGGCGGCCGCCCGGCCGGCGGGGCCGGGGCCGGTCGCGCTCGACAAGGTCTCCGCGCTCGAGTCGCCCCGCACTCCGACCGGGATCGCGGAGCTGGACCGGGTTCTCGGGGGCGGGCTCGTCCCCGGCGCCGCGATCCTCGTCGGCGGGGACCCGGGGATCGGGAAGTCCACGCTCCTGCTGCAAGCCGCCGGCGCGGTCGCTCGGTCGGGGAAGACCGTCCTCTACGTGACGGGCGAGGAGTCGCCCGCGCAGGTGAAGATGCGGGCCGAGAGGCTTGGCGTCCGCGAATCTTCATTGCACGTACTCGCCGAGACCGCCCTCGGGTCGGTCCTCCACCACGCGGGCGAGATGCGGCCGGCGCTCTGCGTCGTGGACTCGGTGCAGACGCTCCACTCGGACGACCAGCCGGGGGCGCCGGGGACCGTCTCCCAGGTCCGCGAGTGCGGGGCGCAGCTCACCGCGCTCGCGAAGGCGCGGGGGATCCCCGTCGTCCTCATCGGCCACGTGACGAAGGAGGGGACCCTCGCCGGCCCGCGCACCCTCGAGCACCTCGTGGACGTCGTGCTGTCGTTCGAGGGGGACCGGTTCCAGGCCCTCCGGCTCCTCCGCGCGACGAAGAATCGGTTCGGCGCGACGGAGGAGCTGGGGGTCTTCGAGATGGCCGCGGACGGCCTCCGCGAGGTGCCGAACCCGTCGGCCCTCTCTTGCGGCGACGGCTCGAGCCCGCGCGCGCCGGGCGCGGTCGCCGTCGCGACGGTCCAGGGCTCGCGTCCGCTTCTCGTCGAGGTCCAGGCCCTCGCGTCCGCGGCCGCGTACCCGACCGCGCCGGTCCGCCGGACGGCGGGCGCCGACCCGAACCGGGTCCACCTGGTCCTCGCCGCGCTCTCCGAGCACGCCGACATGTCCTGCGCGGGCAAGGACGTCTTCGTGAACGTGGCCGGCGGGTTCGCCGTCGAGGAGCCGGCCGCGGACCTGGGCATCGCCGTCGCCGTAGCGTCCTCGCTCCGAAAGAGGCGCGTCCCGGCCGACTGGGTCGCGGTCGGAGAGGTGGGGCTCGGGGGCGAGGTGAGGCCTGTCCCGCACCTCGAGGCTCGGCTCAAAGAAGCGGCGCGGCTCGGGTTGAAGCGCGCGCTCGTCCCGGCGGGCGCCGCGGCGGCGCGGGACGGCCACGGCCTCGCGGTCCAGCCCGTCCGGAGCCTCGCGGAGGCCCTGGGGGCCCTCGCGTGAACGGAGCCCTCGCGTGAACGGGGACGTCGCCGCCGCGCTCCCGGCCACGCGGACGGAGAGGCTCGCCACACTCGGGTCGGCCCTCGTCGCCGCGGCGGTCCTCGCGACCGCGGCCCTCCTCACCCCGAACCCGGCCGGGTACGGGACGCACGAGGCCCTCGGGCTCCCCCCCTGAAACTTCGTCTTCGTCACGGGGATCCCGTGCCTCTCCTGCGGGATGACGACGGCCTTCGCGCACGCGGTCCGGGGGCAGTTCGTTTCCGCGGTCGCCGCGCAGCCTTTCGGAGCCGTCCTCGCGGTCGCGACCGCGCTCTGGCTCCCGATCTCGCTTGCCTTTGCCGCCACCGGCCGCTCCTTCACGCCGTGGGCCGCGCGCGTCCGCTGGGACCGCGTCGGCTGGGCCGCGCTCGCGCTGGCGCTGGGGTCCTGGGGCTACAAGGCTCTGCGGGTCCAGTTCGGCTGAGCGGAGGCCCGCCTACTTACCCTTCCCCTTCCCGTGCCCGTGGCCTCCACGGTTCCCGGGGTTCCCCGGGGATGCCCCCGGCAGGTCGTTGGGCGGCGGGTTCCCCGGCGGCTGGGAGTCCTGGCCGTTCCCGACGCCGTTGTTGCCCTTCGGGCGGGGCGGCTCTTCGGGCTGCGAGGTCGGGTTTCCCGGGGTGCCCCCCGGGGGCGGCGAGCCGGGGTCGCCGGGGGAGCCGCCGGGACCTGGACCGGGCGAGGGCCCGGGCGCAGGGAACGGCGACGGCGAGGGGGAGGGATTCGGACCCGGCGGCGACGTGGGCGGCGGGGCGGGCGGAGTCCCCGGCGGGCGGCGGAACGTGCCGCCGGGCGGGAGCGGCGTCGAGGGGAGACCGGAGGACGGCAGGGACCCTGGCGCGCAAGGTTTCGCGCACGGGTCCGGACAGCACCGGGCCGGCGTCGGAGCGAGGTGCGCGTGGTAGTGCTGCGCGGTCGCCGCAGGGTTCTCGCGGCGGTAGGTGAAGTGGGAGGGCAGCCCCCCCTCCTGCGCGCGGGCCGCGGGCGCTCCCGCGGCCGCCGCGACCGAGAGCGCCCCCGCCCAGGCGATGGATCTCATCGCATCCATCCGGCCTCCCCCTCCCCGGCCCCCGCGGGCCGTCCCGCCTCCCACCCCGCGGCGCGCACGGCGAGCAGCCGCGCCACCTTGCCCATCGCGCCCCGGACAGCGGAGCCGAGAGGCGTCCTATAGAACGCCATCGCCCCGATCTCGACGTGCTCGCCCACGCCGAAGCCGTGGAGCCCGGACTCGGTGGGGGTCGCCTCGGCCGCGGCCCCGAAGATCACGCGGCCGGTCGCCACCTCGACCACGCGCACGTCCACCGCGACGTGCGCCTCGCGGTAGCCGATGCCGCCGAAGAGGTCGTCCACGAGCGCTCCCACTCCGATCGCGGCCTTGCGGTGCATGTAGTCCGTGACGGTCCCGAGGACCACCCACTCGGCCCCCTCGATCTCCCCGACCACGGCAGCGGTTCCCGGGCGGACGCGGCCGGTCGTCCCGAGGTCCTGCTCCTCGAGCGCGGCCGCGAGCCGGCGCCGCTCGAGCACGAGGAAACGGCCCGTCTCGAGGAGCGAGGTCTCGAGGAGCGTCCCGAACTCGCGCCCGATCTCCTCGGTGTCGCAGCCGCAGGAGAGCTTCTTCACCTCGAAGGGATGGACCGCGACCCGCGCGCGAGCCTCGGGCGGGATCGCAGCGAGGAGCGCGACGTCCTCGGGCGTCACCGAGACGATCGCGGAGGAGGCGCAGCCCGTTCCCGCGAGGAGGAGGAGAAGCCCGACGCGGGGACGCGGCGACGCGGTCACGGCCGCACCTCGCGCACGGTGGTGTTCCCGAGCGAGTCGGTGGCCTCGATCCGGATCGGTCCCGCCCCGGCCGGGACCTCGGCCCGGAACGTCCCGTCGGCGGCCACGGCGACCGGGACCCCGTTCACGCGGACGACGGACCGCGGGTCGTCCACGCGCCCGGTCACGACCACGGCTCCGGAGGCCTCGAGGCCCGGGGGCTCGATCTCGACCGACGGCGGGGGCGGGGCGGCGACGACACGGAGGTCCAGCCTCGCCCCGCTCCGCCCCTCGACCACGAGGGCGGGTTTGCGGAGGCCCGCGACGTCGGCGAGGAACGGCTCGATCCCCCCGCGCAGCGCGCACTCGACCTCGGCGACCCGTCCCGCGAACGAGCGGATCTCCGCGCCCGCGACGCTCGGGAGCCTCCGCAGCCGGGCGACGATCGCCTCGAGCACGGGATGGTCCGCGCCGTCGAGCACGCAGAGGAGCGTCAGCCCGGCCGGCGCCCGCGGGGCCCTCCACGCGGCGGCGAGGGCGCCGGCCGCCTCGCCGGCCACCCGGGCCGCGAGGGCGCCCAGCGCGGCGGGATCCGCGGTCGTCGGGCCGGTCCCCGCGCGCGCGGCCACGACCTCGGCCGTGTCCGACGCGAGCGTCCGCACGGCGACCGAGGGCGCGTAGTAGTCGTACTGGACCCCGTAGAACGCGCGCGTGTAGAGGTAGCGCAACGCGAAGCGGACCGAGCAGACCGCCTCGACCCCGAGGCGCGTGCGCAGCACCCGCAGCCGCGCAAGGTCCTCGGCGCTCCGGACCTCGTCCACGCCGCGCACCGTCCCGAGCTGCTCCTCGTCCACCACGCGGAAGCCGCGCTCGAGGAGGGCCCTCTCGACGGCGCTCCGCACGAGCGCCCGGGCCTCCTCGCCGCCCTCGCCCGCCACCGCGACGAGCACGCGGGCCGAGCCGAGGGAAGCCGTCGTCTCCGCCGGGAGGGGCGCCGGCCGCGGCTCCTCGCGGGGACGGAGCGAGGCCGGCCGGCGCGCCGGCGCCCCGGCGCTCGGGATCCGGAGCCGCCCCTCGGCGTTCCCCGGACCTCCCCACGAGTCCCACTCCGAAGTCCCCCCCGACGACGCCGCGCACCCGAGCGCCAGCGCCGCGAGCCCGGCGAGGGAGCCGGTTCTCCGGAGGACCGCGAACCGAGGGTGGCGGGTCATGGCGGGCCCGCCGGGCGAGGCTGGAGGGGGAAGCGCCCGGCCCGGTGCTACCTCCCTCCGAACTCCAGGATCCGCGTCGTCTTGTTGCCCAGGCTGTCGGTCGCCTCGACGATCACCCGCCCGTCGGGCGGGAGCGCCACCAGGGTCTCGTAGGACCCGTCGCCCCGCACCTCGACCGGCTTCCCGTTCACGGTGACCCGGCTCGCGGGGTCGTCCACGCGGCCGTGCACGCGGATCACGGCGTTCGCGGTGACGTCGGGCGGGGTCGTGTCCACCCCGACGCGGACGACGTGGCGCCCCTCGTTCCCGGCCCGATCGCGAGCGACGGCCGTGAGGACGTTCGCCCCCTCGGCGCAGGGCACGTCGGCCCGCCAGACGTTCTGGTCGGGGAGCCTCGTCGCCGGGATCCCGTTCACCGAGACCCCGACCACGTCCTCGTCGGGGACGAGCACGCCCACGGGGATCCGGGCGGCCGCGATCGCCGCACCCTCGACGGGGTCGAAGATCTTCGGCGAGGGCGGGGTGTCGTCGCGGACCGTGGCGGGGACGTGCAGCTCGGCCGGGCCGAGGACGAGCGAGGGGCCGCTCAACCGCGCGAGCCGCGCGAGCAGCGCGGAGAGGTCCCCGCGGAAGACGACCCGGATCGAGTCGGACCCGTCCGCCCACGCGGCCTCGGCGACGCCCGGGATCTCCCTCACGCGCGCGAGCAGCGGCTCGCGCAGCGCGGCGTCGGCGCCCGACGCGCCCGCGACTGCGATCCGGACGACCCACTCGCCGTCCCCCGAAGCGGCCGGGACGGGCGCGGCGGGCAACGCGACGAGGCCTGCGGCGGCCGGCGGGCGGGCGGGCTCGGCCTCCGGCGCTCGCGCC
>JAKEIC010000233.1 GCA_022614695.1 Planctomycetales bacterium
AAGCGCGCGAGCGCCTGATCCAGGTGCGCGACGATCTCCTCGAACTTCCTCTCCTCCCGGACGAACGACTCCTTCTTCGAGAGCGGCGAGAACCGGTAGAAGGCCTCGCACGTGAGGATCGCCATCGTGGTCGAGTAGAGGCGTCCGCCGTACGGGCCGTAGACGGGGTCCACGGGGGGCCAGGAGCCGGCGGCCGGCCCCTGGTCCTCGGTCACCTGGAGCGAGGTGATCGCCTCCTTGAGCGAATCGTCCCACCACTTGTACCAGTACTTGTCCTCCGAGTTCCAGAGCGCGAGGGTCCCGTAGTACCAGTAGTAGTAGGTGTGGAAGTGCGAGAGCCCGAGGGGGTCCGAGGGCGTCTCCCCCTTGAGCGCGGCCACGCTCGGCGGCTCCTGGAGCATCTTCTTGATCCCGTTCTGGACGGGCTCGGATGCGACGGACGAGCCGAGGTACATGCGCGCGAGCGTGGCGACGGCAGTCATGCACACGCCCCGGCGGGGCTCGAGCTGCTCCTTCACGCCGCGGATCCTCTCGGCGAGCTTCTTCTGTCCCGCGTCGGCCGCCTTCTTGATCGCCGCGTCGAGCTGATTCAGGTTGTAGCCCAGGAAGTAGCCCTCGGCGTAGCGGGCGTGGCCGCGCCCCTCGTCGAGGTCCCGCGCCATCGCGTCCACGAACCTCTTGGCCTTGTCCCTCATCTCCTTCGGGAACTCGAGCCCCGCGATCTCCGCGACCTTCATCGCCATCACCATCCAGCCCGTGATCGAGAGGTCCCCGCGGTGCTTCGCCCCCCCCTTCCGGTTCCTCTCGTAGCTCGTCAAGTTCCCGTGCGCGTAGTAGTCCCAGCCCCCCGTCTTCGGGTCCTGCGCCTTGGCGCACCACTCGAGGGCCTTCCGGGCGGGCCCGGCCAGCTCCGCGTCCCGCGTGAACGCGTAGGCGTCGCAGAGGGCGAGCGTCGCGATCGCGTGGTTGTACATGTAGCCCTCGGGGTCCTCGTTGTCCGGGTCCTCCTTCCCGCGGACCTTGCGGCCGATGGCGCCGTCCGGGTCCTGGCGCGAGAGGAGGAACCGGATCGCTCGCGCGACGGTGTCCTTGGAGAGCGCGTGGCGCTTCTTGTAGGCCTCCGCGGCGCCGGCGGCGGGCTCGACGTGCCCGTAGCCGGAGCCCGTGAAGCAGAGGAGCCCGAGCCCGGTGAGGCCCACGTCGAAGTTCCGGTCTTCCTTCAGGGACGCCTCGTCCACGCAGCAGTCGCACGCGGGGGCGGCGTGCTCCTGGCACCTCTCGACGTGGTGCTTCCACCTCCAGGCCCCGTCCCACTCGCCGCCGAGGCTCTGGTGGGCCCGGAGCCACTGGAGGCCGAGCTCGATGCGGGCGTTCGGCCCCTGGCCGCGGTCGCCCTTCCCCTTCCCGATCCGGTCCCCGAGGTCGCGCCAGGCCTCGGAGACTCCGGCCGCCTTCTCGCTGTCCGTCACGACGCCGAGCTTCTCCGTGGACCGGAGGTCCTTCGCCTCCTCGGGCTCGTCCTGCGTCTTGGTCTCCTTCGTCGGGTCGGTCTCCTCGTCGAGCCGGAAGTTCTGGTCCTCCGGCTTCGGCAGCTCCTTCTTCTCCTCCTCCGGCGGCTGCTGCGGCTTGACCGTGATCTGCACCTCCGGCGGCTTCTCGAGAACGTGGATCGCGATGAAGCCGAGGACGAGGAGGACGGCCGCGTGGGCGCCGGCCGAGAAGGCCCAGGCCGGGACGGTCCCGGCGGCGCGTCGCGCGCCCTTCTTGAGCTTCCTCTGAGTCGGGTCCTCGGCCTTGATCTGCCGGAGCACCCTCGACGTGTACTGCTTCCCGACGGGCCCGGCCGGGCCCCCCGTCCCGAGGATCGTCACGCCGAGGAGGTGGTCCACGGAGTCCGGGGGAGGTCCGGCCGGGGCGCCGGGAGCCGCGGCCGCCCCGGCGATCTGCGTCGTGCCGGCGAGCGCCTCGAAGGAGTCCTTGGGCTTCTCCGGGGGCGGCGCGCCCGTCGCCGGGGCCGCGGCGGCGGCGGCAGCCCCCGCGGCCGGGGCAGCCCCACCAGCGCCCGCGCCAGCGGGCGCTACGCGGAGGATCGTCGTCCCCGTCATCTTCTTCCACTCGTCCTCGGCCTCGATCCGCTTCATCCGGCCCGAGGCGCGGGCGGCGGCCACCTCGGCCTCCTTCGCCAGCTCCGCGAGCTTCACGATCCGGGTCGAGGAGCCCGCCGGCTTCGGAGGCTGGGCCGGCTTCGCGCGCGGCCCTCGTCGCACGATCCCCATGTCGGCGAGGATCTTCTCCCGCTCCTCGTCCGAGATCGCCGGCCCCATGAGGATCCCCGGGGCCGAGAGCCCGGGCTCCTCGTCCTCGGCGACCGCCGCGGCCGCGAGAGAGTCCCCGTCGCCGGGGGCGGCCTCGTCGCCCGTCCCGCCGGGGAGGTCGGCCGCGTCGTCCTCGGTCCGGATCGCCGACGACAGCCCGCGGACGCGCCCGAGGATCGCCGCGAGCGCCTCGCGCCGCGGGCGTTGGTCCTGCCAGCGGGCGAGGGCCTGGAAGTCGGTGCGGACCTTGGTCACCTCGGCCTTGCACGCCGGGCACCCCCGGATGTGGGCCTTGGTCTCGGCCGTCTCCTCGGGCGTGGAGAGGTCGAGGTAGAACTCGACGATCGCCATCTGGACGAGCGTGCAGGCGGTGCCCGGGTCCATCTAGGAGACTCCCCTCGCCCGCAGGTGCTTCCTCATCGCCTCGGCCGCGAAGTGCATCCGGGACTTCGCCGTCCCCTCGGGGCACTCGAGGATCTCGGCGATCTCCGCGTAGGAGAGGCCGTGGTACATCCGGAGGACGAAGACCGCGCGCTGCTCGTCGGAGAGCTCCCGGACCCCCTGCCAGATGATCTCCGCCACCTCGTGGTCCGCCGCCGCCTTCTGGGGATCGGCCGCGGGGGCCGCGGGTCCGCCGCCGCCGCCGCCGTCCTGCGGGAGGTCCTCGATCGAGCGCGGGAGCTTCTTCACCGCGCGCCACTCGTTGCGCACGAGGTTCGTCGCGATCCCGTAGAGCCAGGGGCGGAACCTCCGGGTCGCGTCGAAGGTCGGGAGCCTCTGGAAGGCGGTCACGAACGCCTCCTGGGAGAGCTCCTCGGCCCTGCCCACCCGGCCCAGCGCCCGGACGAAGAAGTTGAGGATCGGCCGGGCGTACCGCGCGAGCAGCGAGTCGAAGCTCTTGCGGTCCCCCGCGCGGAAGCGCCCGACCAGGTCCTCGTCGCTTTCATTCTCGTGGGGGCTCGGAGCCATCACTCGCGGCCCCACCCGTCTACTTGTCGGTGGGGGCCCCCCGAGTTCAATTCCCGCGGAGTCCGCCGACGCTCACGGCTCGCGGGGGAGGGTCGCAAGGCCGCGGGACGACTATAGGCCCCGCGGAAACCCCCTGTCAACGAACAGGTTCGCGGTCAGTTCCTGAACGGGATGGTCAGGTCGTCCACGTCCGGGGTCCCGACGTTCGTCGTGTTCGCGTTCTGGAACGTCACCCGGAACCGCAGGAACCGCATCCGGTCCACCC
>JAKEIC010000234.1 GCA_022614695.1 Planctomycetales bacterium
GGAATTCCGTGGCTTCGGGCGGGTGGAGCAGACGGATGTGGAGGACTTCGGAACATTTGCATCCGGCAATGCAGACAGCCCTTACATCAGCGACGATCCCCACTCCGTGACGTCCTGGACCATGCGCGGACGGCGATCGCGATCGAGGGCTCCCGGCGGCGGTCCGCGAAGAGCTGACGCCGCCTACATCTCCTCGGGCGCCGCGAGGCCGAGGAGTCCGAGCCCGTTCCGGAGGGCGACGCGGACACCGTGGACGAGCAGCAGCCGCGCCCCCTCGACCCGTGGGTCCCCGCCCCCCAGCACCCGGTGCTCGTGGTAGAAGCGGTGGAAGGCGGTCGAGATCTCGAGGAGTGAGCCCGCGACGTGGCAGGGCTCGGCCTCGCGGGCGGCTCGCGCGACGGCGTCGGGGAACCGGAGGAGCTGCGCGACCACGGCGCGCGCCTCGGGCTCGGCGAGGAGCGAGACGTCCGCCGAGGCTTCGGGACCGCGGCCCGCATTCCGGAAGATGCCGCAGGCCCGGACGTGCGCGTTCTGCACGTAGGGACCGGCGTCGCCGTCGAACCGGAGGGCGTCCTCGAACCGGAACCGCACCTCCTTCTCGCGACGGTTCTTCAGGTCGTTGAACACGACCGCGCCCACGCCGACCTGCTCGGCGACCGCGTCGGCGGCGGGGAGGGCCGGGTTCTTCTCGGCGATGAGCGCCCGAGCGCGGCGGACCGACTCGTCGAGGACTTCCTCGAGGAGGACCACGCGCCCCGAGCGCGTCTTCCCGCGGGTCCACTCCTTCTCCGCCTCGTCGTAGATGAGGAGGACGCCGAAGGGGACATGGACGAGCCCTGCGGCCCAACCGAATCCCATCCGCCGCACGACGGCGAACCACTGCTTGAAGTGGAGGGACTGTCCCTGGTCGGTCAGGTAGAGGGCCTGTTCCATGCCGTAGGTCTCGGCCCGGTAGATCGCCGCGGCCACGTCGCGGGTCGCGTAGAGGGTCGCGCCGTCGGACTTCCGCAGCAGGCAGGGCGTCGCGATTCCGTCGGCCGAGAGGTCCACGACGAGGGCGCCCTGGGATGTCGTCGCGATCCCGCGGCGCTCGAGGTCCGCGAGCAGCGGCGCGAGCCGCGGCTCGTAGAAGCTCTCGCCGGTCGTCGCCTCGAACGTCACCCCGAGCCGCCGGTAGATGCGGTCGAACTCGCGGAGCGAGACGTCGCGGCACGCCTCCCAGAGAGCCCGGGAGCCGGGGTCGCCCCGCTCGAGCCGGGCGAACGCGGCACGCGCGGCGTCCTCGACCGCCGGTTCCTTCTTCGCCCTCTCGTTCCCGGCGACGTAGAGGGCGCTCAGCTCGCGCACGTTCTTCGCGCGGACCTCGGCCGGCGTCTTCCCCGCCAGCGCCTCGAGGAGATACCCGAACTGGGTCCCCCAGTCGCCGAGATGGTTCACGCCGACGACCCGGTGGCCGCGCGCTCGCAGGATCCGGACGAGGGCGTTCCCGATCATCGTCGAGCGGATGTGGTGGAAGGCGATCGGCTTCCCGATGTTCGGCGCGGAGTAGTCCACGACGACGGTCTTGCCGGCGCCCTCGCTCCCGCCGCCATAGCACGCGTCCTCGGCAAGGACGTTTCCCAGCACCTCTCGGGCGAGGCTCGAGTCGAGACGGACGTTCAGGTAGGGCCCGGCGGCGGACCAGCCCTCGACGGGAGGCGAGGCGACGAGCGCCCCCGCGAGGTCGGCCGCGACCTTCGGGGGCGGCGCGCGACGGGCCTTCGCGAGCCCGAAGCAGGGGAATGCCAGGTCCCCGAACGCCGGATCGGGCGGGTACTCGAGCGCCTCCTCGGCCTCGGTGATGGGGACGTGCGCTGCGGCCGCGATCCGCTCCGCGACCGCGCGCCTCACTCCCGCGACCTTCGTCGCCTCCGTCACGGGCCGGGACGATAGCGGACGCGCGGGAGGGCGTCTACCGTCGCGCCTTGCGGCGCCCGCTCCCCGCCCGGCGGGCCTGGGCGCGCGCGGCGGCGGGTCCGGCGACGGGCCTCCGCCCGGGTTCCGGCGGGGCGATCCCCAGGTGCTCGGGGCCGACGGGCTCCCCGCGCGCGGACGCGGCCCCGCGCTCGATCCTCTCCCGGAGGGCGCCGAGGGCGAGCGGGAGCGGGAGCCGCGCGAGGGCCGCGATCGCCTCGGGCTCGGCGAGGCGGGCGCCGAGCCGGCGCGCGATCTCGCGGGCGTAGGCCGCGACGTCGGCCGCCTCCGCGAGCGGCGGGAGGACGGCGGTCCGGTCCCCGAAGACGCTCCGGGCCCAGGATCCGAAGGAGCGGACCTCGTCCGGCCGGACCGTGGCGAGCAGTCGCGCGGGCGCGGGCGGACCCTCCCGGGCTCCCGCCCACCAGCCCTCGATCGCCGCGCCGACCTCGGGCCCCGCGGTCGCGAGGCCGTCGAGCACGACCGTCCCTCCCCGCGCGAGGGGGAGGATCCCGGGGATCGGGGGACCCTCGGGCCCGGCCGGGCGTCCGAGGAGGCGCGTCGCCCAGTCGGCGGGCGCGCGCCCGGCGAGGTCGCAGGCGACGAGCGGGCCGGCCGCCCGCCGGCACCGGAGGTGGATTTCGGCCGCGGCGGCGCTACGGCCGGACCCGCGCTCCCCGACGAGCAGGAACGGCTCGTCCTGCGCGGCCGCCCGCGCGACGGCCCCCTCGACGGCCCGGGCCCGCGGGCTCGCCGCCAGCAGCGCGGCGCGCGCCTCGGCGTCGGCGCGGGCCTCCGCGGCCCTGGCCGCGACCCGCCGGACCTCGGTGAGGAGCAGCGGGGCCGCGCGCTCGGCCGAGAGGCGCGTCGCCGCGGCGTGGTGGAGCTCGAAGGACCCCTGGTCGCCCTCGCGGGCCGCCCGGAACGGCGCCCCTTCGGTCCCCTCGAGCAGAGCATCCCGGAACTCCTCGACGTATCCACGCAGGACCTCGAACAGCCGCCGGAACGCCTCGCCCGGCGTGTGGCCCGTCCCCGCCAGGCGCGCCCCGAGACCGCCGGGGTCCTTGTGCCGGAGCTGGAGCCGGAGGACCCCCGGCGCCGGGACCGCCTCGACCGTGAGCAGCCCCGGCGCCAGGTCCTCGAGGGCGTGCCCGAGGAGCTGCGCGCACGCCGCCGGGAACGGGTGCGAGCGCTCGAGGAGCGGGCCGAGGAGCCCGGCCGTCCGCGCCTGGAGCGACCGGTGGAAGAGCGCGCGGCCCGCCACGCGGAGCGCGCTCTCCCCGACCTCCCCCTCGGCGAATGCGAGGAGGTCGAGCACGAGGGCGTAGGGCACCGGCGCCCCTGTCTCGCGGTAGCCGGCCACGACCTCGGGCGGCCACCCGGCGGCGACGGCGAGGAACGCGCCGACCGACGGCGGGTCGAGCGAGAGGTCGGGGCTCCGGAGCGCGATCGCCTCGACGATGCTCGGGACGAACGCGTGGGCCACCCGGTCGGAGGGGCGTGCGGTGTGGGTCAAGTCGGCCGTCCGGGGGCGGGAGTGTAGCCCCGCAATGGCCGGCCGCCAGGGGGGCGGGCGGTCCGGCGCCGCTACTCGCCCGAGATCCTCCGGATCGCCTCTTCGGCGGACTTCCGGACCTGCTCGCTCTCGATCGGATCCTCGAGACGGCGGCGGATGGCCGGGAGGGCCGGCCGCGAGTCCTTCCCGATGACTCCGAGCAGGTGCGCGACCAGAGATCGGAGTTCTCGACCTTGTCCCTCCTCACGGTCCTCGCACGGCTGATCCAGAAGGCGGGAGAGTGTCGGCACGGCGGGGGCCGCCGCCGGGCCGAAGTTCTTGAGCGCGATCCCCAGTCTCCACAGGCAGCCCTTTGGGTCCGGGGCGGGCGCCGCGAGATAGGCTTCCAGTGCCCCCACCACGCGTGATACGACGGGTTCCGGTTCCGCCGCGCCCTTGCTGAGCAGGACGGCCGCGTAACTCAGCGTCTCGAGTGACGCGTCACCCAAGAGGGGGAGCAATCGCGGCACCAGCGGCCGCAGATCGAACAGCTTGTCACTGTACTCGACGGCGCGGGCGGCAGCCCGGCGCACATCGGCAACCGGATCGGAGAGGCACGCCACGACCCCCTCCACCGGATAGGCGCCGGCCCGTGAAGTCGGATGCAGGGTGAAGAGCCCCTCGAGCGCGGCTGCCCGGACCTCGGGTGCCGGGTCTGCGAGTGCGGCGGAGACCCTGGCCACGAAGTCGGTGAGCCCGTGCAGGTTGCGGGGCGCCCTCCCGTAGAGGCGGATTAGCGACTCCATCGCCGAGCCGCGAACTCGGGCGTCCGTGTCCGCCTCGAACCGCTCACGCAAGAGGCCGATCACTTCGCGCTGTCGCGGCGAATGGGAGACCAAGAGCCCAGCGAGTCGGGCACCGGCCCCTCGCACCGTTGGGTCGGAGTCCGCGAGGAACTCGAGGAGGCGGTCGGCGCGCGCCCCATCGTCAACCGTGTTCAGAGAGTAGAAGGCCCACGTCCACTCCGGCGAGAAGGGTCGAGCAAGAGCATCCACGAGGATCGAGAAGGTCTTGTCGCGCCCCTCCTGGGGCGGCCTATGTCGCCGACAGGCGGCTGCGGCCGCCACCCGGACGGCGAGATCGGGATGCTCCAGGCACCGCTCCAGGTGTGCAAGTGCGCCCGAGGGAGGGCGCGCCATGTCGAGCACCGTGCGTGCCCCGGCGATCAGGTGCCGCCTGTCAGATCCTTCCCGGAGCAACTCCAGGATTGCCGCGGACGCGCGCTCGCCGACCGAGGACAACCGACAACAGACGAGATCCTGGGAAACCGAATGGCCCCTGCCTACTGCCAAGTTCACGAGTGTCGGGATCGCCGTGTCGCGTGCCTCCTCGTCCGTACCGAGAGTCGCCAAGACCATCGCGGCATCGGCCCGCGTCATGGAATCCCCCGTCTGCAGCAGCTCTCGGAACACTCCGAGGTGAGGGCCGGCCCCTTCACGGATGCGCACGATCGCGCGGAGAGCCATCCAGTCGAGACCGGCGTGCGCGATGCCCTCGGACATGGACCCGAGGAAGTGCACCGCAATCTCGCCGGGATCCCGACCAGAGGACGCAACCTGCCGGAAGGCCTGCAGGCGCTCGTTGTTCTCGTCTTTGCATCGCAGGTAGAAAGCGATGAGCGCCGGGATCGCATCGGAGGCGACGGGGCCCATGGCCTCGAGGGCGCGGATGATTTCCGAGGCCGAGTCGTGCTTCGCGCTCCGGAGTGCCTCCATGAGCCGTGGAACTGCGACCCGCCCCGCCTTCCGAAGCGCTTCTGCGGCCTGCGCCCGTTCCGTCTCGTCCGCCGACTCGAGGCGCGAGACCAGTGTCTGGAACTCCTGCTCCGCAGCGCTCGGGGGGGCCGGGGAGGCCCCGGCCGGTGGGGGGGGCGGGGAGGCCTGCCCGCAACCGAGACCGAACGCCACGAGGGCACCGCCCACCAACACTCGAGTTCCCACCACGGATCCTCGGGAGGACGATACCCGCTCTCGGGGCTGAGACCAAGTTCCCTTGAATCCTGCTCCGCGGTGAGCCCCGGTCATGGATCCGTCACGCCCCGGGTCAAGCTCCCCTTGACACCTCCCCGGGGTCCGCGTAGTGTTCCGCTCCGCCTTGTCCGCCGGTCCGAAGCCCCTCGATGCCGTCGGGGGGCCCCCCAGGGCCGGCCTCCGAGGAACATCGAAGGGGGACTCCCGATGAAGAAGCGAATCCTGTCCCTGCTCGCCTTCGCCGTGCTCGCGTCGGTGGGCGCCTCCGGCTGCTCGCTGTGGGACTGGAAGCACAACTGGCGCCACATCAAGAGCTTCTTCCGCGACATGCACGAGCTGCACGTCGAGATTGACCGGCACTTCCTCAACTACGACGAGGACGATCCCTACAACTACTAGGAATCGCGATTCGAAGACGAATCGCGATTCCTAGTGCCGCATCCGAAGGGCGACAGCCGGGGCGGCTCAGCATCTACCGGCCGACCAGCCGACCCAGCAGGCCCGGCTCGCCGGCGTCCCGGAGGCCGTCCACGATCCTCCCGACGAGCCAGAGGGCGCCCTGGAGGATCGAGCCGCGCTGGGGGGGTTCGGGGAGATCCTCGCACGACGCCACGAGATCGAGGCTCAGCCCGTACGTGCGGACCCGGACGACGCAGAACGGGCGGCGGGTCGCCTCGTTCGTCCGCGTCTCGGCCTCCTCGACCCGGCCCGTCACGAGGGCGTGCGCCGACTCGCCGCCCTCCGGAGGGCCGTCGGGACCGAAGAGGCCGGACGGGATGAACGACTCCGCCGCGAGGCGCGCGCCCCCATCCTGCGCGGCCTCGAAGCGCGCCTCGTCCGGGAACGTGCGCACCTCCTCGGCGAACCCGGCGAGCGCCGCCCGGACGGGCTGCCCGAACGGTATCCGCGGCCGCGCTTCGGCGATGTCCTCGAGCTGCGTCGCGAGCGGGTAGAGCCGCTCGCCCGCCTCATCGAGCAGGTCCGCGACCAGCCGGTCGCAGAACCTGCAGTCGGGGTCCTTGGCGAAGCGGCGGGGGATGGCGCGCGCGACCGTCGAGGAGGCGAACGTGGGCGTCGCGCACGCGACCTCCCCGTCCGGGCGGACGGAGAGCACCAGCCCCGCCCCGCTCGGGTCGCGCCACACGATCGTCCGCCCGCCGTCCCGAGCCGGACGCGCCGCCCCCGTCCGGGCGAGGAGGTCGAGGAGCTCCGACAGCTCCGCCGGGTCCCCGGCCGAGAGCCCGATGCAGTCGAAGTGGGAGGCCAACGGGGAGGCCCTAACCCCGCTCCTCGCCCTCTTCCTCCGGCGTCTCCTCCGGCGGCGGCTCGTCCGCGTCCTCCGGTTCGGGCTTGGCCGCGCCTGCGAGCCCGTAGCGGAGGATCTTGTGGTGGAGCCCGTACCGCGAGAGGCCGAGGATCTCGGCCGCACGCGACTTGTTGCCGCCGGTCGCCTGGAGGGTCTCCGCGATCATCCGCCGCTCGAGGGCCTCGACGGCCTGGCGGATCGTCTTCGGAGTCCCCGGGGCTGGCGCGCCGCCCGCTCCCGCACCGTCCCGGACCCGGGGCGTGATCCACTCCAGGCCGATCTTCCCGGTCGAGAGCGTGGCCGCCTTCCGGATCTCGTTCTCGAGCTCCCTCACGTTCCCGGGCCAGTCGTAGCCCTGGAGCGCCCCCAGCGCCTCCGGCGAGATCTCCCGCGGCTTCCCGCCGGTCTCGTGGGCGTGCCGCTCGAGGAAGTGCGCCACGAGGAGCGGGATGTCCTCGCGCCGCTCCCGGAGCGGCGGCATCTCCACCGTGATCACGTTCAGCCGGTAGAAGAGGTCCTCGCGGAACTTCCCCTCGTCCTTGAGCTTCCGCAGGTCCCTGTTGCTCGCGGCGATGATCCGCACGTCCACCCGGACCGTCTCCTTGCCCCCGACGCGCCGGAGCTCCCCCTCCTGGAGCACGCGCAGGAGCTTCTTCTGCATCTCGGGGCTCATGTCCCCGAGCTCGTCGAGGAAGAGCGTTCCCCCGCTCGCGACCTCGAAGAGGCCCTTGCGGTCGCGGTCCGCGCCCGTGAAGGCCCCCTTCACGTGGCCGAAGAGCTCGCTCTCGAGAAGCGACTCCGCGATCGCCGAGCAGTTCTCGGCGGCGAAGGCCTTCGCCCGGCGGGGCCCGTTGAAGTGGATCGCGCGGGCGACCAGCTCCTTCCCCGTCCCCGACTCGCCCTGGATCAGCACCGGGACGGTGGAGTCGGTCACCCGGTCGAGCAGCCGGAGCATCTCCCGCATCTTCGGGCTCCGGCCCACGATCGAGTCGTAGCGGTAGCGGAGCGTCTGCTCGGCCCGCTCGCGCTCGAGCTCGGTGCGCGCCTCGGCGAGCTCGACCCCCTGCGTCTCCACCTTCCTCGAGAGCTCGAGGTTCAGCGCGTCCACGGCCTTCTTCGACTCCTCGAGGGCCTTGAGGGCGCGGACGTTCTCCTCGTAGAGCCGCGCGTTCTCGAGCGCCGCCGCCGCCTGGTTCGCGAAGGCCTGCAGGAACGCCAGGTCCTTCGGCGTGAAGAGCCCGGCGACGAAGCGGTTGTCCACGTAGACGGCCCCGATCGCGCGGTTCCGGGCGCGCAGCGCCACGCAGGCGACGCTCTTCAACTTCAGGTCCTGCACGCTCATCCGATCGCGGTAGCGCTCGTCCTCGAGCGCGTCGGTGGTGAGCACCGGCTCCCCGGTCTGGATCACCTCGCGCGCGATCGAGAACGAGACCTTGAACTCGGGCTTCTGGATCGTGTCGCGGTCTAGGTTCCGCGCGGCGGAGAAGCGGAAGTTGCCCTGGTCGTCCCGGAGCATCAGGAACCCGCGCTCGGCCCGGGTCACCTCGACCGCCATGTCCATGATCAGCGTGAGGAGCTTCTTCGAGTCGAGCTCCGAGGAGATCGTCCGCGACACCCGCTGGAGCGTCGCGAGCGCCTGCCTCTCGGCGGCCAGATCGGCCGCCTCGGCGGCGAACTTGTCGCGCTCCGCCTGCAGGGCCCGCAGCCGCTCCTCGACCTTGCGCTCGAGGCCGGCGAGCCTCTCCCCCGCCCCGGACGGCGCGCCACCGGAGGCGACCGCCGCCCCGGCGGCCTCGAGCTCCCGCGCGGCCGCCTCGATCTCCGCGAGGAGCCCCTCGAGCCCCGCCTCCGTGGGCGGAGCGGCCGGCCCGGGCGGCGGGAGCCGTCCCTCGCACTCGGAGAGGAGGAGCCGCACGCGCACCGCGTCCCGCTCCATCCGGCAGGCCTCGAAGACCTCGAGGGCGCGCGCGCAGAGGTCCCGCGCCCGGCGCCAGACCGGGGGCGGGGGCTCCTGCCCCTCGTCGAGGAGGGCCTGGGCGTAGGCGGCGGAGGCGCTCGCCCAGGCGGGCCTCGCGCCGGCCCGGTCGAGGGCGTCCGAGGCCGCCCGGAACCGCGCCTCGGCCCCCTCGGGGTCCCGCGCCAGGCGGCGGGCGAGGGCGTGGACCGCGTCCGCCTCCCCCGCGAGCGCGGGGGGCAGCTCGGCGAGGCCCGCCGTCGCCGCGCGGCCGCGGCCGATCTCCGCCTCGGCGCGGGCGGCGTCCCCCCGCCTCACCTCCATGCGGGCCGAAGTGGTCCGGACCGCGAGGATCCCGAGCGGGCGGCCGACCGCCTCCGCCGTCTCCGCCGCCAGGCCGAGGAAGCGCGCCGCCCGCGGGATCTCGCCCCGCCGCAGCGCCGCCGCCGCCTGGACGCGCAGCGCCTCCGCCGCCGCCGGCCGGGCGCCGAGCGACTTCCAGAGCGCGGCGGCCTCGTGGGCGAGGTCCTCGGCGCGCGCCCCGGCCCCCCGCGATTCGTGCACCGTCGCGAGGGCCCCGAGGGCCGCCGCGGTGAGCGCCGAGGACCCGGCCTCCCGCCCCTCGCGGAGCGCCCGCGCCCCGGCCGTGATCGCCTCGTCGTGGTCGCCCGCGCGCCCGCGTTCGAGCGCCTCCTCGACGTCCGCCGCGGCCCGCAGCCACCGGTAGCCCCCGGTCTCGGCGACTCCCCGTGCC
>JAKEIC010000235.1 GCA_022614695.1 Planctomycetales bacterium
AGCGCCGCCGCGAGGGCGAGGAGCGCGGTACCGGGGTCGGCGACGAGCACTTCACGCTCCCGAGTCGGAGACCCCCGCCGAGTCGAACGTGGCCATCTCGCACAGGATCCTGAGCGCCGCGTCAACGAGGCCCATCGCCAGAGCGGCCCCGGTCCCCTCCCCCAGACGTAGCTCCAGGTCGAGGAGCGGCCGGAGCCCGAGGGCCTCGAGGACGATGCGGTGACCGGGCTCGACGGAGCGGTGGGACGCGAGGAGCGCGTCGGCCGCGGCCGGAGCGAGCCGGACCGCGGCGAGCGCCGCGACGCCCGTGATGAACCCGTCGAGGACGACGGGGACCCGGCAGGCAGCGGCGCCGAGGACCACGCCCGCAAGGCCGGCGATCTCGAAGCCTCCGAGCTTCGCGAGCGCGTCGAGTGGGTCCCAGGGATGCGGCCGGTTCACCTCGAGGGCCCGCCGGACGACCGCGACCTTGCGCCCCCATCCCTCATCCCCGACCCCGGTACCGCGCCCGGTGACTTCCTCTACCGGAGCCCCCGTCCAGCTCGCCGCGAGGGCGCTCGAGGAGGTGGTGTTCCCGATCCCCATGTCCCCGATGCCGAGGAGCGTCACCCCGCCTCCGGTCAGCTCTCGCGCGATTTCGATCCCGACGTCAAGGGCCGCGAGCGCCTCCGCGCGGCTCATCGCGGGCTCCCGCGCGAGATTGCGCGTTCCGGGGCCGATCCGGCGCGAGAGGATGCCCGGCGCCGAGGGCGGGGGCTCGATCGTGCCCATGTCCACCACGACGACCCGCGCGCCCGCGTGCCGGGCGAGGACGTTGATCGCGGCCCCCCCCGAGGCGAAGTTCGAGAGCATCTGCCGCGTGACCTCCTGCGGGTAGGCGCTCACCCCCTCCGCGGCGACCCCGTGGTCGGCGGCCATGACGACGACGGCCTTTTCCGGGAGCGGGGGCGTCGGGCTTCCCCGGATCGCGGCGATCCGGCAGGCCACCTCCTCGAGCCGCCCGAGGCTCGCGCGAGGCTTCGTCTTCCCGTTGAGTAGGGCCTGGGTGTGCGCGGCGATAGCGGGGTCCGGGGTGCGGATCGTGCGGACGACTTCTTCGAGAACGCTCATCGAACGGAGCCTCCCTTCATCGCCGGCGCAACCAGTCGCTCGACCGCCTCCATGTCGAGGCTCGCCTCCACGACGGCGGCGAGGCGATCGTAGGCCGCGTCCCGATCCGGGGCCGGTCCGCGGTAGACCTCCTCCTCCCATCCTCGCCGCCGGCGTAGCCACGCGAGGAGACCCGCTCGGATTCCGGGGTTCTCGAACAGCCCGTGGAGCAGCGTACCCACGACGGCGCCGCCACGGCCCACGGCGCCGTCCGGGGACCGGCAGGCCGTCCCGTTCCGGGCAACGACCTCGAAGGGCGCCGCGACCGCAGGCTCCGGCTCGAGGCGTCCCATGCGGATCTCGTACGCCTCGACCTCCTCACCCGGGCCGAGCCCGGACGTCAGGAACGAGGGCGCCAGGGCCCGCGCTCGGACGCGCGCGGTCACCTTCTCGCGCTCGAATCGGGTCCGCAGGGGGAGCAGGCCGAGGCCCTCGACCGACTTCTCCTGAGACTCGACGCCCTCGGGGTCCTCGATCACCCTCCCGAGCATCTGACAGCCTCCGCACACTCCGAGCACCGGCTCGTCCCTCCGCGCCCGCTCCCGGATGGATCGCGCGAGTCCACTCTCTTCGAGCCAACGGAGGTCTGCCGCCGTGCTCTTCGAGCCGGGAAGGACGACGAGATCGGCCCCCGCGACCTCCTGGGGACCCTCGACGAAACGAAGGGAGGCCCGAGGCTCGGCCTCCAGGGGGGCGAAGTCGTCGAAGTTCGAGATCCGGGGGAATCTCACGACCGCGACCTCCACCTCGCCAGGGGCGGGCCGGATCGCCCGACGCGCGTCCAGCCCCAGGGAGTCCTCGTCCGGGAGCCGGAGGTCGGGGATGAAGGGGACCACGCCGAGGACGGGGACGCCGGTCATCCCCTCCACCGCGGGGAGCGCCGGCGCGAGGAGGCCCCGGTCTCCGCGGAACTTGTTGACCACCAGCCCCCGGACGAGCGCCCGCTCCTCTGGGGGCAGGAGCGCGAGAGTCCCCACGAAGGCCGCGAACACGCCCCCCCGGTCAATGTCCCCGACGAGGAGCACCGGCGCGCCGGCGAGCCTCGCCACGTGCATGTTGACGATGTCGCGGTCGTGGAGGTTGATTTCGGCTGGGCTCCCCGCCCCCTCGATCACGACAAGATCGTGCCGCGCCCGCAAGCGCACGAGCGATTCCGCGACGACGGGCTTCAGCTCGGGCTTTCTCCGGTCGTATTCGGCCGCGGAGAGGCTCCCGATCGGCCGCCCGAGGACCACGACCTGAGAGCGGGACTCGCCCTCGGGCTTGAGGAGGATCGGGTTCATCTCGGCGCAGATCTCCGCCCCCGCCGCCTCGGCCTGGACGGCCTGGGCCCGCGCCACCTCGAGCCCGTCGCCTGTCACGCAGGAGTTCAACGACATGTTCTGCGCCTTGAAGGGCGCGACCTTGAGCCCCCGCCTCCGGAAGATCCGGCAGAGGGCCGTCACGAGGAGGCTCTTCCCGACGAAGGAGGCCGTCCCCTGGACCATGATCGCCGGCGCGAGCATCGGCAGAAGGCCGTCCCGGGGTCCCCGCGCGCGTACCGGGCGCACGCCGCGACGAACCCCGCCGCAACGGTGGGGTTCGAGGCCCAGTGGGCGTGCACGTAGCTCGCCAGCACGCCGCCGCTCCCATAGCCTTCGAGGGTCGCCTCGCTCCCGCGGCGGCCTCGGATCCTGTAGGCCCCCCCGAGGTCCCCCGCGAGCGGGCGCAGCTCCGAGTACCGGAACTGGTGGCCCCGGAACCGCAGGCCGGCCGGCCCGAGGACCGAGGGGACCTGGGTCTCCACCTCCACGTAGCCGAGCGACCGGAGGCGGTCCGCCATCACGGCCTCGGCGGGGATGAGCCCCACCATCGCGTGTCGCCGGTCCTCCACCGTCCGGATCCCCGCGGACAGGTACATGAGCCCGCCGCATTCGGCGTAGATCGGTCCCCCCCGTGCGGCGAACGCCGCGACATCCTCCCGAAGCGGCAGGTTCCCCGACAGGGTCTCGGCGTGCAGCTCCGGGTAGCCGCCCCCGAAGTAGAGGCCGTCTACGGGCGGCAGGCGCGACTCGCGAAGCGGGGAGAACCGCACGAGGGTCGCGCCCTCGCTCTCGAGGCGGCGCAGGTTGTCCTCGTAGTAGAAGTGGAACGCCTCGTCCCATGCGACGCCGATCCGGCAGGGTCCCCGAGGGGGCCCCGGCCGTCTCGCCGGCGCCGGCCTCCGGAGCGGCGGCGCCCCGCGCGCGGCCTCGAGCAACCTGTCGAGGTCCAGCCACTCGGCCGTCCGCTCCGCGCAGGCCTCGAGCAGACGGTCCGGGACCGCCCGCGGGTCGGCGGTGTGGAGGCCCAAGTGCCTCTCCGGGAATGCGAGCGACGGATCGCGGGGCATGCCGCCCACCACCGGAGGCGACCCGGCGGCCCTGCGCAGGAGGTCCAGGTGCGCTCGGCTCCCGACCCGGTTCCCCACCATTCCGGCCAGGCGGAGATCCCGATCGAAGCCCGCGAACCCCGCCGCCACGGCCGCGACGGACCGCGCCATCCCCGAGACGTCCACGACCAGGACCACCGGGGCGGAGAGCCACTTCGCGATCTCGGCTGTCGAGCCCTCCTCCGACGTCGGCGAGGCGCCGTCGTAGAGTCCCATGACCCCCTCGACGAGGGCGAGGTCGGCTCCCTCCGAGGCGCGTAGGAACGTCTCGAGGACCGCCTCGCGGCCCATCATCCAGCCGTCGAGGTTCTCGCAGGGAACCCCCGCGACCCGCGAATGGTAGGTCGGATCCAGGTAGTCGGGTCCGCACTTGAAGACCGCCACCCGGAGCCCGCGGGCACGGAGGGCGCCCGCGAGCCCGACGGTGATCGTCGTCTTTCCCACCCCGCTCGCGGTCCCCGCGACCACGAGCCGGGGAATGGGGACGCCTTCCGCCATCAGAAGTCGAGCCCGGGCTGCGCCGGGACGCCCCGGTCGTAGGGGTGCTTCACCGACCGCATCTCGGTCGCCAGGTCGGCCGCCTCGATCAGCTCGGCGGGCGCGTTCCT
>JAKEIC010000022.1 GCA_022614695.1 Planctomycetales bacterium
GGCGAGATGGACGTGATGCTCACCACTGTCGGGGGAGGAGCAGGCTCCGCCGCCGCCTTCCGCCGCTTCTTCGAACAACCCGGCGCCGCTACGGCGACCGCGAGGAGCAGGGCGAGACCGAGCGCGAACGGACGGTTGAAGCTCATGCGGACCCCCTTCGAGTGGTCGCGGGACACCGCGCCCCAGAGGCGCAGTGCCTGCGATCCCCACGAGATCTCAGTGTGGTTTCGAATGGCTGACGCGAGGGCGGGGTGACCAGTCTAGGCTCTCCCCGGGTCCCGTCAACGGGGTGGGCGACGCCCCTATCCGGGTCCCGTCTTGAGGACGTGCCTCGGGCCGAGCAGGTTCCGTTGACCCGCCCGATCGCCCTGAGCTAACCTCCGCCCCTGATGCCGGAAGACCGTGCCCCCTCGGCTCTTGAGATCATCCACCTCACGCGGACATTCGGGGAACTGACGGCGGTTGACGACCTCTCCCTCGCCGTGGCGCCCGGGGAGATCGTCGGGCTCGTCGGGCCGAACGGCGCCGGGAAGACGACACTCCTGCGCTGCGTTGTCGGGCTCCTCCGACCCGGGTCCGGCGGCGTCCTCGTCGCGGGGCGGGACCTCGAGGCCGAGCCGGCGGCCGCCAAGGCCGCGACCGGGTTCGTCCCCGACATCCCCGACCTCTTCGAGCACCTGACCGTCGCGGATCACGTCGAGTTCGCCGCCCGGCTCTTCGGCCGGCCGGACCGGGTCGCCGACGGCCTCACCCTCGCCCGGGAGCTGGGGCTCGACGGGATGCTCGTCCATGTTCCCGAGGAGCTGTCGGCCGGGATGCGGCAGCGCCTGGCGCTGGCGTGCGCCCTGGCCCACGAGCCCGCCCTCCTCGTCCTCGACGAGCCCCTCACGAACGTGGACCCGCGGGGCGCGCGCCTCGTGAAGGACCTCCTCAGGCGGGAGGCGGCGCGCGGGTGCGGCGTCCTCCTCTCCTCGCACATGTTGGCCCTGGTCGAGGAGATGGCGGACCGCGTCGTTGTGATGGACCGGGGCCGCGTCAAGTTCGACGGCAAGATCGCGGAGGTCCGCGAGAGGATGGCCGCCGCGGCCGGCCGCGGCGGGGCGCTCGAGGAGCTGTTCCTCTCGATCACGGAAGAGCCCCAACCGCGGCCCTCGTCAGGATGAGCCCCTCGGGCGTCCGGGCCCCTCTCGATCTCCGCGGGAGCGCCCGGGTCCTCGCCGCGCTCTGGGCGCGACGGATGCGCCGGCTCCTCGGCCGCCTGCGGACCTCCGGCCAGGTCCGGCGGAGGTTCCTGGGGAAGCTCGGGGCCGTCGGCGGGAACTTCGTCTTCGTCGGTTGGTTCGCCCTCCAGGGCGGGACGGCCGGCCCGAGGCTCCGGGGGGTCGACACCGGGCGGTTCCTCGATGGGCTCGTCGCGACGGTGTTCCTCTTCGCGATCGCGGGCGGGCTTTCCGGGCCTCCCGCGTTCCCGCGGCCGGGGCTGTCGGCGGTCCTCACGGCGCCGCTGGATCCTCGTTCCCTCGTCCTGGGCCGATTCGCCCGACAGGCCCTTTCCGGCGTGATCGGGTTCGGGCTCGCCGCGCTCCTGCTCTCCGCCTGGCTCCTCCCGCGCGGGGCCACCGCGGACCACCTCCTCCCCGGGGCCCTGGGCTTGGCGCTCCTGGCCGCCACGCTCTGCGCCGTGGGCGGGGCGGCGGGGGCCTGCGGCCATCGCCTCCCGCGCGGCGTCGCGGACCTCGGCGCCTTCGCGGGCGGGCTCGGGGGTCTGCTCATGGCCGGCGCGACCGTGGTGGAACTCTTCGCCCGCGTCGCCCTCGCGGGCTCGTCCCATCCGGCCGCGCTCGCGACCCTCGCGGCGACGGACCTCCTCCTTGAGGCCGCGCGGCTCGCCCGTCCCGTCGCGGGCGCCCTCGGCGCGACGGGAGTCGGGAACGACCACCTCCTCGCCGCCCTCGCCGCCGTGGCCGCCTTCGGCCTCCTCTGGGTCGCGGCCCCGCGCCTCCCGATCGAGGGCGTCTTCGTCTCGAGCGAGAGGGTCGCCCGGGCCGCCGAGCGGGGGGGACGCCGGCGTGTCCGCGGCCGGGGCCGGCGGCTTCGACCCTTCGGGGACGGCGCGTCCGCCCTGGTCTGGAAGGCCCTCGCCGAGGAACGGGTCCGGACCCACCCCGTCCTGCGCGTCCTCGGGTGGGCCCTCGTCCTCGCGTGCGGGATCGCGATCCCGGCGCTGACGGCGATCCTGGGCGTCGAGGAGCGCCTCTTCTCGAAGGAGCCCGACCGGTGGATCGCCGGCGCGATCTTCCCGGCGTCCATTGGTCTCGCCGTGGCTCTCGGCCTGGGGGGCCGCGGGGGAGCAGGGCTCGGGACCGAGATCCTCCACCGCTCCTGGCTCCTGCGGTACCCGGTGCCGCCCGCGCGGCTGCTCCTCGCGACGATCGGGACGCCCGCGGCCCAGGGGCTCCTCGTCTACGCGGTCTTTGTGCTCCCGAGCGCCGTGGCCCACCCCTCGGTACTCGGGGAACTCCTCCCCTGCACGGCCTCCGCCCTCGCCGTCCTCGCGGCCGTCCGGATCGCGCGGGCCGCGGTCTGGCTCTCGTTCCCGCCGGGACCGCCTCCCGACACGCTCTCCGAGGTCCTCCACACCTTCGTGTTCCTCGTCCCTCTCCTCCTCGCCGCCCTCACGGGGATCGCTCTCGGCGCCGCCGGCGTCCCGGTCCCGATCGCGATGGCAGCGGCGGGCTTCCCCTGCGCGGCGTTGGCCGGCGCGTTCTGGCCGTACTGCGTCCGGCGGCTCGGGAAGCTCGAGGCCTGATCCTTCCCTCGCCACGTCCCCGCGTCCCCGCGTCGCCGCGTCGGGGCTACCGAACCGCCTCCTCCTCCACCCTCGCCCGGGCGGCGCGGGGGAGGCTCGCGAGCGCCTGACGGCCCGTGTCGAGCGGGTCCCGCAGGCGGATCGTCCGCCCGAGGTCCCGTATCCGCACGCGGTCCCACGAAGCCGACGCCTCCCAGCCCTCCGTCGCGGCGAGCCTGACGAGGGCGCCGCGCGCGCGGGCCCGGGTCCCGGTCGGCGGCCTCTCGGCGGCCCGGAGCACCTCCTCGTCCGAGACGAGTCGCTCCACGTCGCCGCCGCCGCGCAGCCTCCGGTAGTAGCCCCCGGCGTCCAGATGGTGATAGCGGAAATCGGCCTTCCGGACCCGCCAGGACCGCTCCAGGATGCGCGCGAGGTGGTCCCAGCCCTCGAAGTTCTCCAACACCACGGCGTCGGCACGCGGGGCGGGCACGCCCCGGGAGAGTGCCGCCGCCCTCAGCGCCGCCCCGCCGGCCCCGTCGGCCGCGGCGGTGAGCGCCTCGCCGAGGAGCGGCCAGACGCTCCGCAGTCGGGCCATCTCCGAGAGCGCCGCGTCGCCCCCCGCGACGTGCGAGAGCAGCTCCCGCTTGGCCACCCAGTCCACCTGGCCCCGCGTCTCGCCCGGGTCCCGCTCCAGCCGGTCGAGGACCTGCCGCCAGAGGCGGAGCGTCTCGGCCGTCCCCCCGCCCTCGCCGCCGAACGCCGTCGCGGCGCGCTCGAGGTAGATCCTCTGGATCTCGAGGGCCGTGAGTCGCGCCCCGCCGCGGAGCTCCACGCGCACGCGGAGGGTCGGGTCGCGCGAGATCGCGCGGATCGCGCCCACCGGGTCGGCGAGCACGGGGGGGTCGGGCATCCGCCCCTCCTCGATGAGGCGGAGCACCAGGCCCGTCGCGCCGAACTTGAGCGACTCGGCCGTCTCGCAGAGGTTCGAGTCCCCCGCGAGGAGGTGCAGCCGCTTGCGCCGGCGGAAGAGCGCGAACGGCTCGAAGAAGAAGACCTTCGTATCGAGGAAGGGACGGCCCGGCTCGTCCCAGTAGATCCGCGAGACGGCCGCGAGCACGTCGGCGCGCTGGGAGAGCTGGAAGGCCGCCGGGGCGCCCGGGGAATCGAGGGCGACCCGGCCGGCGCCCGCGTAGACGACGCGGGTGGCGAGGTGCCCCACGAGCCCGCGACGGATCGTCGCGAAGGCCGCGAGGTTCACGTAGGCCGAGTAGATGCGGACAAGCGGCCGGTAGACCCGGTAGAAGAGCCAGCCGAGGAGGCGCAGGAGCGTCCCCTCGAGGCGGCTCTCGAGGCGGCGGGTCCAGGCGGCGGAGCGGGCCGCGAAGGGACGCAGGGGCCTCCCGAGCCCGGGCACCCTCGCGAGCCCGGCGAGCGCCGCCGCCCCGACCGCCCCGAGCAGGAGCGCGGCGACGGCGCCGGCCACGAGGGCGTAGAGACCCAGCCGGAACAGCTGGAGCATCGCGAAGAAGGGCGGGAAGAGGAGGGCGCGCAGGGTCGCCCGGACCGGGCCGGCGCGGTCCTCCACCCAGTAGTTCTCGTGGGCCCCGACGGAGCGTCCCTCCGACCCGAGGTTCGCCTTCCCGAGGAGGATCTCCCCCGCCCATCCCTGCTCCCGCAGGCGCTTCTCGGCCTCGGGGATCGCGGCGAGGAGCGCCTCGTCCTGCGCCCGGGAGTACGCGACGACCTCGCGCGGCGAGAGGCACTCGGGCGTCGCCCACTCCACGATCCCTTCGCGGATCTGGGGGAGCTGCGCTTCGTACTGCAGGAAGGAGCCGTTCTGGAGGAAGAGCCCGTTCTTCCGCCCGCGCGCCGGGACCGACCCCGAGCGGAGCGCCACCGCCCCCGCCAGCTCCCGGAACACGGCCTCGCGCTGGGGAGCGGGCCCGCCCCGCTCGCGGGGCCGGAACGCGAGGATGTACTCCGTCTCGAGCCCGTAGACGCGCGGGTCCATAGGAAACGGGCCCTGGCCCGTTTCCTATTCCCCGTCGCTCGCGAGCCTCCAGGCCAGGACGAAGGCGCGGGGCTCGACGAACGTGTCGTTGGCGATGTCGCAGAGCGCACAGATCTCCGGCTCGGTCCGGGTGGTCGTGCTCTCGAGTCCCGGCCCCTGCGGCATCCCCGCGGGCCTGTGGTGGACGCCCGATCCCGGCACGGGGCGCGGAAGGTGGCTGTGGGTGTGGCGCATCGGGTCCTCTTCTTCCGGGCTGGGGTCGGACGACGCCCGGGACGTGATGTGGATATTACCCGGTCCCTCCCATTCCGTCCAGAGTCCACTTGTGGGTTTCCATTGTCAGCCTGGCAGGAGGCGATCGGGCGGACCCTGGGCGGTGCCAGAGTGACAGGAGTGGGTTGTCCCTCGCGGGCCACTCCCCCGAGGGACCCCTCGGCATATACTTTGCGCGGTCCGGCGTTCGCCGCCCGCATACCGGCGCGGCGCCGAGAGGGAGGACCCGATGCCGAAGACACAGGCCCCGCCCGCGAAGGCGGCCAAGCTGAAGCCGATCAACGACAAGGTCCTCGTGAGGAGGCTCGAGGCGGAGGAGAGGACCAAGGGCGGGATAGTGCTGCCCGACACGGCGAAGGAGAAGCCGCGCGAGGGCCGCGTCATCGCGGTCGGCGACGGCAAGCTCCTCGAGAACGGCTCGCGCGCCCCGTTCCAGGTGAAGCCGAAGGACCGCGTCCTCTTCTCCTCCTACTCGGGGACCGAGGTGAAGCTCGAGGGCGAGGAGTACCTGATCCTCGACGAGGGCGACATCCTGGCAGTACTCGAGTAGCGGGAGGCGCGAGTGACTGCGAAGAGGATCCTCTACGACCGCGAGGCGCGGGAGTCCGTCGGCCGAGGCGTCGCGAAGCTCGCGCGGGCCGTCCGGGCGACCCTGGGGCCCCGGGGACGCCTGGCGCTCCTCGCCCGCACCTACGGCGCCCCGAACGCGACCAAGGACGGGGTGACGGTCGCCAAGGAGATCGAGCTCGCCGACCCCTACGAGAACATGGGCGCCCAGCTCCTCCGCGAGGTCGCGAGCAAGACCAGCCAGGACGCGGGGGACGGGACGACCACGGCCACCGTGCTCGCGGAGGCGATCTTCCAGGAGGGGCTCCGCCACGTGACCGGAGGCGGGAGCGCCTCGGCGCTCAAGCGGGGCGTGGAGAAGGCGGTCGCCGCCGTCGTCGAGGACCTGAAGTCCCGCTCGACGCCCGTCAGCGGGCGGAAGCAGTGGGCCGAGGTGGCCACGATCGCAGCGAACGGGGATCGGGAGCTCGGTGAGAAGATCGCCGACGCGTTGGAGAAGGTCGGCAAGGACGGGGCGATCACCGTGGAGGAGGGGAAGTCGCTCTCCACCGAGGTCGAGGTCGTGGGCGGGATGCAGCTCGATCGCGGCTGGCTCTCCAGCCACTTCGTCACCGACCCCGCGACCATGAAGGCCGAGCTGGAGAATCCCTTCATCCTCATCCACGAGAAGAAGATCTCCGCGGCCGCCGACCTCGTCCCGTTGCTCGAGGAAGTGGCGCGCGCGGGAGCCCCGCTCGTGATCGTCTCGGAGGAGGTCGAGGGGGACGCCCTCGCGACGCTCGTCGTGAACAAGCTGCGCGGGATCCTCCGCTGCTGCGCCGTGAAGGCCCCCGGCTTCGGGGACCGCCGCGCGGCCATGCTCGAGGACATCGCCGTCCTCACGGGGGGCAAGGCCATCGTGGAGGCCCTCGGCGTGAAGCTCGAGACGGTCGCTCTCTCCGACCTCGGACGCGCCAAGAAGGTCGTCGTCGAGAAGGAAACGACCACGATCGAGGAAGGCGCGGGGGACCGGTCGGCCGTCCAGGGGCGTCTGGCGCTCCTGCGGAAGGAGCGCGACGACGCCACCTCGGACTACGACAAGGAGAAGCTCGACGAGAGGATCGCCCGGCTCGCGGGCGGCGTCGCCAAGGTCCTCGTCGGCGGGGCGACCGAGGTCGAGGTGAAGGAGAGGAAGGCCCGCGTGGACGACGCGGTGCACGCCGTGCGCGCCGCGGTCGCCGAGGGGATCCTCCCCGGGGGCGGGGTGGCTCTCCTGCGCGCCGAGGCGGCGGTGGACCGGCTCGGCCTCTCGGGCGACGAGGCCGTCGGGGCGCAGATCGTGAAGCGGGCCCTCTCGGCGCCACTGCGCTGGATCGCCGCCAACGCGGGCGAGAACCCCGAGATCACGGCCCAGGGGGTGCGCGAGCACGCCGACCCGGCGGCCGGCTACGATGCCGACGCGCGGGTGGTCCGGAACCTCCTCGAGGCCGGGATCGTGGACCCGACGAAGGTCGTCCGCTCGGCGATCCAGAACGCGGCGGGAGCGGCGGGGCTGCTCCTCTCGCTCGAGGCGGCCATCGCGGAGGTCCCAGAGGAAGAGGCGGCGGCGCGCTAGAATCGGCGCGGGATGGCGAAGCCCCCGTCCGCGCGCTCCCCGGCGATCCCCGGCCCGCGCCGGCGGCCCCGGAGCTACGTCTTCTACGGCGTGGTCGGCGTCGTCGTCCTGGTCTGGCTCGGGACGATGATGCTAGTCCTGCTCAGGGGCTGCGGCTAAGGACGGCGCCCGGCGCCGGCCCGTTCGAGCGCCTCGAGGCGGCGGAGGATCTCCTCCATCGCCTTCGAGTGGTCGCGCTCCGACGCGTCGAGCTTCTCGCGCAGCACCGCCAGCTCGCCCTTGAGCCCCTCGACCGCCCGCGCGTCCCCGGCCCGCGCGTCGGCGGCCTCCGCTGCCCGCTTCTCGAGGGCCTCGATCCGGGCGCGCGCGTCGGAATCGGCCTGCCCCATCTCCTCGCGCGTCGCCGCGATCGCCCCCTCGGCCGCCCCGATCCGCGACCCGTGCTCGCCGAGCGTCTTCCCGTGCTCCTCGAGCTTGCGGTCGTGCTGGCCGAGCTTGTCCTCGTGAGTCCGCAGCTCGGAACCCTGCTCGCCGAGCTTCGCGTTGAGGACGTCCACCCGCTGCGGCAGCTCCTTCGCCTGGATGGCGAGGTAGAACATCCCCCCGCCCGCCGCCGCTCCCACGATCCCGACCGAGACGAGGAAGATCCGGATCCTCGTCAACCAGCCCGCCCCGCCGTCGGCCATGGAGCCTCCCGCCCGTTATCGGTCGCGCCGGAGCGGGACTTAAGGGTCTGTCAGCCCCCAAGGCCCTGGTAGCGGAGGAGGGATTCGAACCCCCGACACACGGATTATGGATCCGTTGCTCGTCGCCGGAACCCACGGGGGCCCCGGCGCTTGCGCTACGCGCCCGCGGCGTTCTGCCTCCCGTTCTGCCTTACGTTGCTGGAATCCGGGGCCTCCGCGCCCCCGGCGGCGCCCCGCTCCCGGGCCGAGTCCCACCTCGCCACGGCCACGGCCGCGGCGTCGGCGGGCTGGTGGGCCGCGTAGAACTTCGCCGCGACTTGCAAGCTGTCGCCAATCAGAGACGCAACGGTGCTGAGCGGCGTCCCCCTCATGGTCAGGTCGCTCGCGTAGGAGTGCCGGAGCGTTTTGAGCGTCGCGCCTCCGAGCCCGAGGCGGCGCGCCGTCGCGCGGACGATGCCCGTGAGCCTGTCGGCCTTCACCCGGAACAGCGGCTCCTCCCCGAGCAGTTTCGCCGGCCCGGCCGCGGCCCGGAGCCGGCCGAGAAACTCCGCGACGCGGCGCGTCATGGGGACGAGCCTCCCGCGGCTCTTGGAGCGCCTGACGACGAGAGAGCCGTGCGCCCCTGGGGACTGGGCCACGTCGGCGAACCGAAGCCCGAGGATCTCGGAGCGCCGGAGCCCGCACTCGGCCGCGACGAGAGCGGGGCCGAACACGTCCCCCGGGAGAGCGGCGAGGAGCCGGCCCACGTCCTGCGGGGAGAGATACGGGACGGGACGGGGGACCTCGCGCTCCCGCGCGATCTCCTTCGACGGGTCCTCCCTCGCGTGCCCTCGCTCGATCGCGGCCCCGTACACGTCGGCGAGGAGCGCGAGCCAACACCGCCACGTCCCCGGCGTCACGGGGCGCGGCTTCTTTTTGCCGACGCGGCGGGCCAGGAGGAAGTCCCGCAGGTCGGAGGGCCCGATCTCGTGGAGCGGCTTCGCGAAGTGCTTCGCGAGGAGGGCGTACCGGCCCAGCTCCGTCTTGAACGTCGTCGGCGCGTGGCGCCGGAGGACCGACTCGGCCACGGGTCGGAACTCCCCGAACGTGGTCGGTGTGATCGGCTTCACCCCGAGGGCGTCCCCCTCGGCGAGCGCCTTGCGGATGGCGGCGAGGCGGGACTCCGCGTCCGCCCGCCGGAGCCCGACGGCTTCCCAGACTCGGCGGCCGGCGACGGCGAAGCGGATATAGAACACGCGCTCCCCCGCCCGGGTCCTGCGCGTGAAGATGGAGCCCCACCCCCTGCGCCGCGGCCCGGGCGCGAACTTCGCCGTCACGTCCATCACGAGCCCCGGCCTCGCCCTGTTGTCCATGAGCTACCTCCCCTCGACGGGCCAGCGGCCCGCGATCCATGCGACCAGCACTTCTCGGAACAGGGGGAGCCTCGGCTCCTCGCCCGTCTCGACCCTCGCGAGGAACTCCCGCGAGCAACCGATCTCCTCGGCCGCCGCGGCCTGGGAGAGCCCCCGCGCGACCCGGGCGCCGATCAGCCGGACGGCCAGGGCTCCCCGCCCCCGCCGCGGGAGGATCGGCCCCACGGGCTTCCCGGGACGGGCCTCGGTTTCAGTGCTCATATGCACAGTATTGGACAGCGAGAGCGGGAAGTCAAGGGGAATCCGTGAGCGCGAGCCGGAACCCCCGCCGGCCCGAGGACCTCGCCTACGCGGTCACGCTCGGTGAGGCGGCCCGGCTCCTCGGCGTGAGCGGGAGGACGATCTACCGCTACGTCGAGGCGGGGGCGCTCAAGCCCTTCTACCTGCCCTCGGGTCGGCCGAGACTCCCACTCTCGGAAGTCCTCCGAATCCGGGAGACGACCGAGCGGCCGCCCGCCTCGGCCGGAGAGCGCCTCGCCCGAGCCCGTAGGGGGCGGCCGTGACGGGCTGGGGCCCGAACGGGGACCGCGTGGAGCGCGCCGAGGAGGAGCTGCCCCTGCGCTGCCCGGCCTGCGGCTCACGCCTGGCGCCACTCGGGGAGCAGCCGGAGCGCTCCGTCAGGCTCGGCTACCTCGGGGGGGGGATCGTCGCCTCCTGCGCGTCCTGCGAGGCTACGCTCGCCGAGGAGCCACAACTGTACCCGGAACGCCGGCCGGAGCAGAGCAGGGCGACGCGACATGGACCGCCACGCCCACCGCCCCGGAGGGCACCCGCTCCCCACGCCTAGGGTGTGACCAGATGCCCCAAGGCGTGTCCCTCCGCGAGGTGTCGCGCGAGGTTCTCCAGGTCCGGGAAGAGACTCGCCCGGTCTATCCCGAAGTGCATGAGGCCCAGTCGCAGTTCCTTCTTCACACTCGCCGGAATGACGATGCGGAGCAGAAAGTAGGCCGCGTCCTGCCTCTCGTCCAGCGGGGTTGCGTCCCCATGGGCCGTGAAGGCCGAGTGCTGCACTACCATCCGTCGGTCTATCTCGACGGGCATCGTCGCGAGCACCGAGTCCGGCACTGGGGTGCCCGTCAGGGAGGCCCACCGGAGCCTCTGCATCGCCGGGTGATCGAGAGCAAGGATTCCCGGGAGGTTCGCGATGTGCTGATTCAGGACATCGGGGCTGAGCCTCCACACGAGGCCGTCCTCCGCGAGGTGCTGGTCCTCTAGCACGAAGAAAGCCGCGATGAGGGGGGACGTGCTCCAATCGAGGAGCAGCGTCGGGAGCCGGTAGTGCTGCATGAGACTCAGCCAACCGGCCTCATCACCGTCGGCCGGGGAGGAGCCGTGATACACGGTCGGAGCCTTCATCCGGAAGGCGTTCGCCATTCCCACAGCCATGCTCGGAGTGAACGGAGGTCGGGCGCCGCTCGGCCTGAGCCTCCAGGTCGTGCGCGACTCGCCACGATACCAGCCGAGCGGGTCGGCTTGATTCGCGTCGTCAAGACAGGCTTTCACATAGTCAAGGAAGCTCTTGACGACCCTCTCGCGGATCGGGGGCTGTGGGGGCATGGCCAGCGGTACGATTCTAGCCCGGCCGGCCAACTCCGGCTCCGTCGGCACTCCCGCCCTGATGATCCACGGTGCGGCCTGCGTTGCCGAGCGCCGCATGTGACGCGGACGCCGCGGGGAGTCCATGCGGCCGGCAGGACGGGATCGTCCGCAGCTCCGCGGCCTGGCGCATCCCGGCCTCGCCCCAGCGGTCATACCTCGCCGTCGTCTCCACGTCAGCGTGCCCGACGCTGGCGGAGACGGGGGCGAGGCCAAGACCTGCGTCGAGGATGTCCCCGAGCTGTTCTCCTACTCCAGCCTCTCCGTCGTCCACCAGCTCGCGGGCGGGACGGTCCAATGCGGGACATGCCTATCCGGTGTACTCACCGACCTACCACCCGTTGCGGGTTGGGGTGGATCCCCCCTTCCCCCCGCCCCATCACAGCGCCGAACACGATCGGGAGCGCCCTTATCTCGGCCGCCACCGCATACCGCTTCTGCATGGGCTTCGCGGGCCGGCCGGTCCCGAACCTCGCCAGGAGCCACGTCGTCCACCCCAGATAGTCTCCGGCGGTCAGGGGCGGCCGAGGGAGTCCGCGGGCGTATGTCGCCAGGTCCCCGTGCGCCCGCGTGAAGTCCCGCAACATCACGAGCTGCCTGCCCGACGCCCAGGCGGGCTCCTCTTCCAGCGGTCGCGCCGTCTCCCCGGTCACCTGAGCCAGTACCTCGGGAACATCGTGTCGGCCACCGTCGGCGTCGTCCCCGTCGCCGTGATGATCGGGCGCGTCGCGACGTCGAACTCCGAGCGGCGCTCCCTCTCGGGGACGTGCTCGTGGTCGGCCCGCACCGTGTCGCCGGACCTCGCCGGCTCCGCGTGTACCGACTCCCCCGTGGCGAAGAGGAGCGCCCCGCAGAGGGTGCAGGCCCCAAGGGATCTTCGGGTCATCGGTCGGTCCTCCGCCGCAGCTTCGCGGCCTCGCGTTCCAGATCCTCGACGCCTCGACGCAGCGCCTCCCGTGTGACCTGCGCCTTGTTCTCGACCGCGGGCAACCTCTCCGCGAGGCGCTCGATCCGGCGGGCGAGGTCGGCTTCCAGGCGAACCGGGTGGTGCTCCTTGGGCATCGTGTCCTCCGGGGACACAATGGACCTGCCCGGCTTGGAAAGTCAAGAAAAACCCTGGCGTGCGTTCCCCCTGTCGTGTAGACGTATCAGCACCAACGTCACGGCTCCGCGCCGGGAGGGGGGTTTCATGTATCACAGGCAAGAGGAATTGTGGGACGCGGTCGAGGTGCTGCTCGGATTGGCGGGTCTCAAGGGCTGGTGGGAGGGTGGCCTCCCGACCGAGCACGCGTTGGAAGTCCGGGACTCGGGGCAGCCCATGCCGCCCCTCGTCTGCTTCGCGTGGCAACTCTCCGGCGCTCCCGTGTTCAACAGCATCGCGAAGGCGGACTACCCGGTCGTGTTCGGCACGATCACGGACGTGCTCGTCGAGCTGTACCGCGAGGGCCGCCACGAGGTCAGCCGAGCCCTCGCTGACCTCGTGCGGGCGTTCGCGGATCCTTCCTCCGACGCCGTTTCCGAGTGGATCGCGACGCACGAGCCGGCGCGCACCTAGGACCTCGGCTGAGGTGAGCGCGCGCACTGCCAGGCCCGCCCAGCCTCGGGGTGCTCGCAAGACCGAAGGGGCGGATTAGGAGGATCCGAGAGTGGAGGCCGCTCCTAGGTCTCTTCCTCCCCGGCCCGGGGACAAGATCAAGACCCGAGCGCGAGTCCCGTTGATCTGGCACTACGGGATCTACGTGGGGCCCCGGGGCCCACATGGCGAGGACGTTGTCCACAACACGAAGGGAGAGAACGTCGGGTGGGCGACGCTCCTGGAGTTCACGGCCGCTCAGCCGTACTTCATTGAGCAGCACGCCCCCTCGGGCTACGAGGAGGCCGTCGTCTCGGCCGCAATCAATCTCATCGGAACTCCGTACAACTTGCTCAACTTCAACTGCGAGCAGTTTGCCAGCCTCGTTCAGAGCGGGCGTGCCGAGAGCCGCCAACTCGACATGGCCAAGGGAGTTCTTGCTGTAGGAGCGAGCGTCGTCGGTCTTGCGGCTGTTGCGGGCCTCGCTGGCCTGGCGGCTAGAGACGCCTCTCGCTGCCGCGGGACGACTGGCGATGGTAGCCGTTGTCGAAGGCGCCCATCACCCGGGAGCGGCTACTGCTGGCAGCACCAGGCTTGACCGCGACTCACGCCCAGAGGCCACGAGCGCCCGAGCGTTCTGGGGTCGCGTCAGTCGTCCCTCGGCCGCGTCGAGGACGGGGGCGAGGCGATCGGCTCGGCATCTTGGTCTTCCAATGCGTCGCCTGCACCCAGGTCCTTTCGGCGAGCTAGGATCTCTCGGGCTCTGATGCTCGTGAAGGGCACGATGTCGCGGCTCCGGCAGTAGGCGCAGCCCTCGTAGGCCAGGGCCGACCGCAGCCAGCCCACCGCCAGAGCACCCGTGAAGGAGAGCCCCGCGAGGGTGCCAGCCAATCCGACCTTCGTCCACCAGACGACGTCGGCCATGATGAGCGCTTGCTGCTGGAAGACTGTCTCGGTCTTCGCGGAAGGTCTGATCGAGTCCAGCCACAGAATCACGACCGCCGCCGCTCCTAGGAGAAACAGGACCCACAGGCATCCGACGTCGCCGAGACCCTCCCGGTACAGACGCGGCTCCCCAACCGTGTAGCACCCCGTGCACACCCACCGCTCCTTGCTCGCGTCCCCTCTGTTCATGCCAACCTCCGTGTCCCCCTCACAACCTCGGCGGTGGCTCGCCGGGCTCAAGCCACACATCCTCCGGATCAAGGACGTAGCGCTTGCCGGCCGCCGCCTCGTCCGTGAACGCCAGGACGCGATCTCCGACGAACTTGCCGGCGTTGACAAGTGCCGCCCTCGGCAACTCCGTCCACTCGGCGAGCGGCCATCGCCGGTGCAAGAGATAGCCCCGGAGGGGGTACCAGCGGCGCGGTCGGAAGTCCTCGAACTCGAACACTGACCTGGCCCCGGCGACCAGCGCCACGCCTCGCTCCCCCCCCGATCCCGAGCGTACCACGTCTCAAGCCCGTGCGGGAGCATTGTGGCATATGTGCCAAGGACTTCAAGGCCCGCCCTCGCCATCGTGGGCCGGCGTGGACGAGCGAGAGGTCCTCCGCCGCTTCGCGGCTGCGGTCCGGGCGGCCAGACGGAAGAGGGGCATGACCCAGGAGGGCCTCGGGTTCGCCGCCGAACTCGACAGGGTATCGGTCGCCCGCATCGAGGCGGGATCGCTCAACGCCACTCTCCGAACCGTCGCCCGGCTTGCGAAGGCGCTCGGGATCCGGCCGCGGGCGCTACTGCCCTAGCCGGCAGCCGGCGCGGGAGGAGGTGCTCTCACTCGGCCAGGCCGAGGGCTGCCATGCGAGGGGAGCGGCTGAGCGGCCGGGCCTACTTCTTCACGACCCGCTTCACCTCCTCCACCGTCAACCCCGTCCGCTTCGCGATCCTCTCGACCGACTGCCCCCTCTTGTACGCGGAACGGATGTCCTCGCGCTGCTCCGGCGTCGGCTCCATCTTCCGGGAGACGCCGAGCTTCAGCTTCTCGTCGAGCACCTGATCCACCTCACGGAAGGTGTTCCCGACCACCGCGCGGAACCGCTCGTAGCTGTCCCGGAGCCGCTCGTAGTCGTCCTTGAGGTCGGCCTTAATCTGCGCCGGCGAGGTCGGGTCCGCGATCACGCTCTCGATCTTCTGGTGGTGCGTCACGGGCAAGGTCCCACCCGCCAGCACCTTCTCGATCTTCTGGTGGTGCGTCACCGGGTCCGGACCGACAACGCGCACCGGCAGGAAGCACCGCACGCTCGCCGCGCCAGTCCTAGGCTCCGCCGGCATCTCCACGGGCACGTAGCTACGGACCTCGCTACGAGATTGCGAGCCCTGCCGTCGGTCGTGAGCCGCCGGCATCTCCACGATCAACGTCTGCTTACGAGCACCCATCGTTTCCTCCCAGCGCGGAAAGACTGATGCTCTACGCGCGCACTACGGTTTCCTCGCCCTCGGGACAGCCCCGGCGACCCGGACTATCCGGGCCGCGTCGTGCGGTCCCGCCGACCCTGGGGGGACCTGCCTCGCCTCCTGGTCGGGCGAGAACCCTCGCCACGGTATCCAGACGAGCCTAACCGAACCGTGCCTACCGGAATCCTACCAGGGCGCTCACCTGTAGCAAGGTCGTGGGGCCGCCGGGGAGGGGAGCGGCTGGCAGCTCACCCTCCTCTATCGGCCGTCCCGGGTGGGTCGGCGCTGAGCCCCAGCGCTCCGGCCACGGCCGCCCGCACCGCGCGTTCTGGCCCGGAGCCGCCCCGCACGAGGACCTCGGCGCGCTCGCGGACCTGCACCGAGAGCCCGTGGAGACGGCGTATCTCCGCGGCGAGCCGCAGCTTCGCGAGGAGGGCGCCAGCGTGGTCGTCGCGGGTCACGGATTCACGTTCTCCCTTGGGATCGTTCTCTTCCGGCACTTTGCCGGAAGAGACGCCGGCCTTCTTCTTCCCGCGGGTCTCGCCAACCGCTTGGGCCTTGCGCTCCGCCGCAGCTTTCTTCTCCAGCGGCACGAGCGCCGAGGCTGGACGGGAGGGTCACTTCGCGGGGGCAGCCCCGCCCGGGACGCCCAGGATGGCGGCGCGCGCGCGGGCCAGCGCCTCAAGGGCGCCCGGGACCTCGTGGTGGAGCAGCGCGGCAGCATCGCGCGGGGCAAGCCGGAGACGCGCAACCCGCTCGACCGCCTCGGCCACGTCGGGGCGAGTCGCTCGCAGCGCCCGGAGGACCTCCGGCCCGCGTCTCGCCTCTGGGGTCGGGACGTCCCGCGACTCCCAAAGGACGCCCTCCACCCCGGCGAGCCGGCGGCGGATGCTATCCATGTTGCGCGCCTCCGTTCCCGTTCCCGCTGGCGACGGGTATCCCGAGCGGGCGCCGCGGGGCTGGGGCCTGCCTCTCCGCGAGCCGGCGCTCGACCTCGGCGAGCCGACCCGTCACGTCCACCAGCTCCACGGTCGGGCCGAGCCGCGCGAGCGCGACCTCGGCCGCTCGGAGCCGGAGGGACGGATCCGCCCCGGTGTCCGTGATGATCTCGCCCACGACGGCGAGGGCCGACCTCGCACGGGCCGCCGCCCCGTCGGCGATCGCGGCAAACTGCGCGGCCCGAGCTGCGGCGAGAGCCTGGACGACCGGCACGGAGTCGAGCGCCCGGTAGACCGTGGACCGATGCCGGGAGAGCGCCTGGGCGATCTCGGTGGGCGTGAGCCCGTCCAGTGTGAGCGCGACAACCTCGGCCGCTCTCTGAGAGAGGCGGGCGCCGCCTGGGTGTCGCGTTCCGTCGCGCGTCACGCCCCCACCCCGATCGCCTCGGCGACCGCGCGGAGCCGCTCCTCGACCTCGGCGAGTCGCCTGCACGCGCAGGACGCGCACGTTGCGACGCGGGCGGCGGTCCGGGCGCCCTCCAAGGTCGCGAGGAGCAACGCGGCCTCGGACTCGGCCGAGGCGATCGCCGGTGCAAGCGTCGTCACGAGCCGCAGCCCCTCGCCGAAGGCGGTCGTCATCGTGCCATCGCCGGCGCCTCGGGGGCGCGGACCATCGGCATCGCCGGCGCCGCCGCGTAGATGATGGGCACTTCGCCGCCGTCCGGGAGCGCCGCTCGCGGTGCCGCCTCGACGATCGCGGCGGCCTCGGCGAGCGCGTCGAGCGCGCGGCCCAGCGCGGCGGCCACGCGCTCCGCGGCCCGCGGCCCCAGCGTGAGGGCCGACTTCACGCGAACGAACTCGGCCGCGCGCCGGATCTCCAGCGCCCTCTCCACAACGACCGACCTCCCCCGCGTGTTGAAGTAGTCGGCATCGTTCACGAATCCGTGCTCCGCCATGAGTCACCTCCCTCGCCGGCCGAACGCCGGCGGTTGCCGTCGTGCCTCTCGCTCGAATGCGTCCAGCCCGAGCAACAGCCCGTCTCGGAGCACGCCTGAGATTGTCGGGCGGCCGGGAGCGCGGGACGCGACGAACGCGGCCCGGGCCAACGTCTCCCGCGAGACGCGGAAACTCGCGTGAACGTCGAGCCGATCACCGTCGTCTCGAAACACGTCATCTAGGATCGGGCATGCACGGCGGCCGTCAAGCCTGATTCCGAACTCGCGCACCCGCGGCGTTTGCCGATGGCCCACGCGACAGGAGGAGGGCGGACTGCGCGACCTCGACAGCGGCGCCGCTGCTAACCGGGCTTACCTCGATAGACGTCGCGACGATGACGAACCCGCGTCACCGTCACGATCCGGGTCGCGTCGTCAATTCGGTAGAGCACCCGGTAGTCCCCCACCCTGACGCGCCAGACTGGCCCCTCCTCGCCCTGGAGCTTCTTGGTGCCAGGGGGGCGCGCCTCCTCGGCGAGCGCCTCGATTTTCTTCCCGACCCGGAGGCGAACATCCTCCGGCAGTCCCCGCATGTCTCTCTCCGCTGCCGGGGTGGGAGGGCCGACGTGGTACGGGGGCCACACAGCGGCCCTAGATCCCCAGCTCGGCCTTCACCTCTTCCCAGGGACGGGATCCCTTCTCGCGGGCCTCAGCCTCGGCCTCTAAGGACGCCCGGTAGTCGTCCTCGTCCTCGGCCGCCTGGGCCTTCTCAAACTGCGCTGCCACCGTCTCCAGGTTGCGCACCAACTTGGCGAGCTGCTCAACGCTTCGTCCCGGCTCGCCCCCGCTGGTCGCGCCGCGCAGGTAGGCCGCGATGAGGCGAATGCGGAGCCCGGTCTCATCGGGATCGAGGGAGTGGACTTCGGCCGCGAGTGCGTCAAGCTGCCGGACGCACTCCCTCAGCGAGTCCCGCGCGCGCGCGCGGGTGCCGCCCCTCTGGGTCGGCTTCGCGGGTCGCCTGGCGGTCCCTGGCATCGGATCCTCCAGGCCCGATCCTACCCCCCGGCGCCGGGGCCGGCCAGGGGGCAGGCATGCAGTAGCTCGACGGCGGCGACGCCCTCCGGCGTGAGGTTCGCGCCGCGCCACCCGGAATTGACGCCCGACATGAGGCAAACGAGCCCCCTGGCCTCCAGGCGGGCGAACGCCTTGCAGAGAGCAACGCGCGCAGCGCCGTATCGGGAGGCACCGATCGCCGACGGATCGAACAGCTTCACGGATGCCAGGCTGGTGCGCCACTCCCCGCGATCGGACGAGACGCGGGGGGTCGGGCCGTCCTTGAGGGTGCGCCCGCCATGCGGCCACGTGCTGCGGTCCCACTTCTGTAGGATCTTCACGCGCCTCCGTTCGGCGAAGTCGAGCCACGACGGGCGCGGTGGGCGCGGTGGGCGCGGCCGCCACTTCCAGTATTCCGCGTACACCTCGAAGGTGTAGACGTCCGCTCCTCCGCCCTCGGGATCGCCGCGCCCCTCCAGCAGACAGTTTTCGAGCGCGAGCCGGAGGATCGTCGCCTGGAGTCGCGAGAGCCTCCCGAGCCCGCGGCTAACCTTGTGGTAATTGCTCGGAAGGTTAGCCGTCGGCCGCCCCCGGCGCTGAGGGGGAGACTCGGCGGCGGGAGGCGCGGGGACTGTCACGCGCCACCCCCAGCGGGAGCGGCCGGCCGGCAGACGGGGCACCGGGCGAGGGACCGGGGCATGGTGCCCGTCCCCCCACACGACCTGCAGCACGTTCCATCCGCCTCCCCCCTGCCCCCCCCCTTTTTTGCCGCCACATCCGCCACAATGCGTCCGCTGGGCGATTGCGTGGCGTTTACGAGGTTTCGGGTATCCGCCACAAGGGGGGTTGTGGCGGATGTAGAGGTGTCGGTTTTCCGGGGGCTAGTGGGGGGTAGCTCTTCATGTGGCGGATGTGGCGGATTTTTGGGGGGGGTGGAGGGGGTGTACGGCGAGAGAGCGTCCGCCAGGTCGGCCGCGTGGTAGCCCTTCGGGGTCGAGCCGTCCGGCAGTCTGACAGTCCTGGGCCTCACCCCGAACGGCCGGACGAAGCGGGCCAGGTCGCGGGGTGTGACGCCCTTCCCCCCGTGCCAGCTTTTCCAGGCCCCCTCCGTGTCCGCGTTGAGGCGCTCGGTGATGGTGGTGCTCGGAAGCGACGAGGCAGCACCGAACACCCCCGCCATGTCGCGGAGGGCCTCAAGCCCGGCGTCAGAGTCCGCCTCGTCCTCCGCACGGTCGGCCGACAGCATCTCAGCCGCCGCGCGGGCCCGCCCCGGCCAGTCTCCGCCGGCTTGGTCCGCGACGGCCAGGAGGGACGCCCATCCGTCCGCCGCTCGATCGTCCAGCGAACTCGGAACGGCCGGGGCCGCGGCCCTCAGCGTCGCAACGTTCTCGGCAGCCCAATGCGCGGCTAGCGTCCTGAGCGGCTCGGCCTTTGCCTCAAGCTCCCTCTCTCGCATGCGGGGCACCGCGGGATCGGAGGCGCGCCGTCGGCGAAGCGAGAGGACCACCGAGCGGTCCCGCAGCGTGCCCGGCAAGTCGCCGATCAGCGCGTAGGCGCGAGGGCACCACGCCGAGAACCTCTGGACCTCGTGGGTCTTCGGCGCGCAGCGGAGGACGACTGCCCCGGCGCGGGTATGGCCCGCGTTGAGGACCGCGCGCAGCTCCGGGTCCGCGTCACGCTTGCTCAGGATGTTCTCGGCCTCATCAAGCAGGAGTGTCGGCCGCCACTTCTCGATAGCGCGAAAAATCGTCGCGGTCGTGGCGTTCGCGGCGTGGAGAGGCTTTGGAACGAGGGCCGCGAGCACCGTCAAGGTGCGGGTCTTCGCGCACCGCCTGGTCGGTGACGTGAGCCCGAGCGACGGATAGCACTCCCATGCGTCGAACCCGTGCGCGCCGAGCACCCAGAGCGCGAGCGCGTCTGACGCGACGGCCGGGAGGACGATGTAGCGCCGGACGAGAGCGACTATGCTGTCGAGGAGCGCAGCGCCGTCAACGGCCGGAGAACCGCCAGACTGGACCAGCTCCGGAGCGGCGGCGCCCGCGGCCCCCGAGGGCACGGGCTCGGGCGGGGCGGGCAGCGCTGGGGCCGGACGGGGCTCGGCCGGGACGGCCTGCGTCTTGTGAACGGTCGGCGGGGTCGGCATGGTGTCTCCCTCCGGCAGACCTCGGGGCTCCCGCGCACCAGCGGAGAGTCCGCTCTCAATCGCGGCTCGGGCCTCGGACTCCGGGAAGTCGGCCGCGATCGGCGCGGCGGCGAGCAGCGCCTCCTCGGCGCGGTCCCGGGCGAGGAGCCCGCCGCCGACGAACCCGCCGAGGGCGAAGGCACTCGCGTTGAGGGTGTTGTTTCTCGCCCCCGGAGGAGCCCCCCGGACGCGCTCCACCTCGCCGGCGACGGCAGCCGCGACGTAGGCGGACTCACGGCCGTTGCCGACCGGCGCGGTGGGCGGAGGAGAAGCCGAGGCTTGCCTGACCCGCTCGGGCGGGGCATGGGACAGAAGTGCCTCGATGGGGCACGGGCTGGGGTTGTGGGGGTGGACGAGGACGCACCGGCCGCGGCGGACCTCTCCGCCCACCGTAGCGCGCGGAGTCCAGTACGCGCGGGCCAGGTCGCGGGACGCGGCCAGGTCCACGGCGAGCCCGGCGCGGAGGGTCTTGTCCGACTCCGCTCCGGCTAGGAGCCCCGCCCGCTCAAGCGTTACCGCAACCATCGCAGAGGCGCCCTCGGCGGCCCTCCGCCACCGTGCCGGGTCGGTTTCCTCGGCCGTCAGGACGAACACGACCCGCGCGCCCCTCGGAGTCGAGTGGGCGAGTCCTGCGTACACCGTGTAAAGCCGGATCGCATCGCGGAGCTTGCGCCGGACTTCCTCGGGGAGCGCCGCGTGCTTGCCCTCTCCGTCCACGTAGTCCAGGTCCACCCCGATAACGGACGAGCCGGACCAGCCGGCACCGCATCGGTAATCGTCGCGGAACATGCCCGGGCTCCACCATGCCTCGCTACCGGCGTGGCCGGCGAGGATCGCCGCGAGCGCGGCGGGCGACCCGTCCCACTCAACGCGCCGACCCTGCGGGTGACGCAGCCCGGTGCCGACCGTGATGCTAGCCACAGTACGACCTCTCTCGCCGCCACACGGCGAACCGCCCGCGGCGGGTGGGTGCGGGGCGCCACCACTCGCGCCACCCGGCCGGGGTGAGCGCCCGGAGAGTGCAGGGCCAGCACCACGGCCACCGGCCAGAGTAGCCCGGCGCGGTCCATCGGTCGGTCGGCCTCCGGCAGCGCTGGCAGAGCGCCAGGTCTTGCTCGGCATTAACCGTCGTGTTATCTTTTATGCTCGACACGCGAACCTCCTCGCGTCGCCTGCGGGCCGTCGGGGACTCCCACCCCCGACGGCTCGCGACATCAGCGGCGCCGCCTCGGGCGCCTCGGTGGGATCGCGGCCACCGCCGCCCGCCGGTCCGGCGTGGTCCGCGGCATCCCGTCGTAGACCCACTTCTCGATGACGACCCGCGACACGGCCCAACACCTCCCGAGCCGCCGCCCCCCCGGAATCGTCCCGCGCACGAGGAGCCGCCTCGTCTCGGCGAGCGTAGCGCCGAGATACGCCGCGACCCACCCAGCGGACACGACGGCCGGCACCGGCAAGGGCACCGCAGCGCCCCCGCACGAGCACTGCGCCGGGGCCCCGGGCCGGGCCTCGGGAGCCGGGGCGGGCGGGGCCTCGAGGGAGACGGCGACGGACGTCATCGCCGCGACCTCCGCGCTGCGTCTACTGATCGCTCTAGGACCTCAGCCCCGCGAAGCATGGCGAGCCGGAGCACGGCCACGCGGGGCTCAGTGGGGAGCAGCGCGGCCCGGAGCGCGTCGAGTCGGCGGATCTCGCGCCTCGCCAGCCGCACCGCCACGTACACCATCGGTTCGCGCATGTAACCTCCGCGCAGGGCTGTCCTACCCGCACCCGCGCGAACCTAGTAGAATCGTTCAC
>JAKEIC010000023.1 GCA_022614695.1 Planctomycetales bacterium
GGACTCCGAAGAAGGGAGGCTCCGGAGGCGGAGGGCGGGATACGTTCACGGAGGGGGCGGGCGGGGGAAGGTGGCGCGGTCTCCCGCTTGCCGTCGCCCCTCCGCCGTGAACGCCGCCCCTCCCCCGCCCACCGAAGCGGCCGGAGAGCTCTGGGGGACGTTCACGGCGGGGGGGCGGGCGGGGGACGTTCACGGAGGGAGGCGGGCGGTGAGGGGCGCGGCCGTCCCCCGTGGTTCCCGTCTACCTTCCGCCGTGAACGTCCGTGCCCTCCGCCCACGCTGCGCAAGAACGAACATGCACCCCCAGCTCACGGAGCGCTTGACCCGGCTCCGGGGCGCCGGTACGTTGCGGGGGGGAAGGACGCCCGGGCCGGGCGAGGGGGGAAGCATGAGGACCTGGATCGCGCTCGCTATCGCCTTCGGGATGTCCGCGCTCGGCGCCGGCTGCGGGAAGAAGGAGCCGCCGCCGCCGACCGTCACCATGGACACCTACGCGAACAAGAAGCACGGCTTCTCGTTCAAGCACCCGAAGGGGGGCGACTGGGCGCTCTCTGAGCCCTCTTCCGACTCGGTGACGGTCACGCTCGGCGTGACGACCGACGTCGAGATCGTCTGCGAGGCGACGGCGTCCGAGGAGGACTTCTCCGACTTCCTCGCGAAGGACCGCAAGGAGTGGAAGAAGAACCCGAGCTTCAAGCTCGTGAGCGAGAGCGACACCAAGGTCTCCGGGATGCCGGCCCGGCGCATCCAGTCTACCTACAAGGAGCCCATCCGGGGCGAGAACCAGGACATCACGACCCACGTGAAGAAGGGCAATTGGATCTACACCCTCCGGGCCGCGACCTCGGTCAAGCGCTTCCCGAAGTACGAGAAGCGCTTCGAGGAGGTCCACAACTCGTTCGCCCTGAAGTAAGGACACGAGCCCTAGGCTGTTCCACGACTTCCAGTACCGCGGCGGGACCCTCTCCTGCGAGGAGGTGCCGGCCCCCGCGATCGCGCGGGAGCACGGGACCCCGGTCTACGTCTACAGCCGGCGAGCGATCGTGGGCCACTACCGTCGCGTCGCCGAGGCGTTCGCCGCCGTCTCGCCGCTCGTCTGCTACTCGGTGAAGGCCAACCCGAACCTCGCGCTCCTGCGCCTCCTGCGGGACGAGGGGGCGGGCTTCGACGTGGTCTCGGGCGGCGAGCTGGCGCGGGTGCTCCGGGTGGGCGCGTCCCCGAAGAGGGCCGTCTTCGCCGGCGTGGGCAAGACCGACGCCGAGATCGAGGCCGCCCTCGCCGCCGACATCCTCATGTTCAACGTCGAGAGCGAGGGGGAGCTCGACCGGATCGCGGAGCTCGCCGTCGCGCGCGGTCGCGAGGCCGGGATCGCGCTCCGCGTCAACCCCGACGTGGACCCCTCGACGCACCGCCACATCACGACGGGCAAGCGCGAGAACAAGTTCGGGGTGGACTTCCGGCGGGCCCAGTTCCTGGCGGAGAGGATCCTCAAGCTCCCGCCGCTCCGGCTCCTCGGTGTCCACATGCACATCGGGTCGCAGATCCTCGAGGTGACCCCCTACGCCCAGGCGCTGCGCTCCGTGCTCGAGTTCGCTTCCCGGGCGCGGGAGCGCGGGCACCCCGTCGCGTTCGTGAACGTGGGCGGGGGCTACGGGATCCACTACAAGGACGAGGAGGCCAAGCCGGTGCGGGAGTTCGCCGAGGCGCTCGCCCCGCCGATCCGCGACGCGGGGTTCCGGGCGATCCTCGAGCCCGGGCGGTTCATCGTGGGGAACGCGGGCATCCTCCTCACGAGGGTCCTCTACGTGAAGGAGTCGGGGGACAAGGTCTTCGTGGTGTGCGACGCGGGGATGACGGACCTGATCCGCCCGGCGCTCTACGAGGCCTACCACAAGGTGTGGCCGGTGGAGAGCGACCGCGCCCCCTTCGACGAGGGTTCCCCCGGGCTCGTCACGACCGACGTGGTCGGGCCCGTGTGCGAGAGCGCCGACTTCTTCGCCCGCGACCGGAGGATCCCGAGGCCCGTGCCGGGGGACCTGCTCGCGGTCTTCAGCACCGGGGCCTACGGCGCCGCGATGGCGAGCCACTACAACAGCCGCCCCCGCTCGCCCGAGGTGCTCGTCTCGGGGACCGAGACTCGGCTCATCCGCCGGCGGGAGACCGTCGAGGACCTCTGGCGGGCGGAGGAGGGGCTGTGAGAGAGTGCGGATCCGACGCGGCGACGCGGCGACGCCCCTCGACGGGCTCGGGGCACGGCGGCGACGCGGGGAAGGAAGACTGATGGGCGGGTCCGAGAGACCGGGCCGAGGGCCGAGGCCGCCTCGTCCCGTCGTGAAGTCGCTGCTGCTCTGCGACACGATCATCCACGACGCGGCGACGAACAAGAAGAGCCTGATCGGGGTCTTCCACGACATGATCGCGGCCCAGTTCCCGTTCCAGCACCCGAGCCTCAGCCTCTACGCCAACCTCGCCGACGCCGCGGGGGAGTACGCGCTCGAGGTGCGGCTCGTGAACCTCTCGGCGGCGCGGGAGGTGGCGCGCCACCGGCTCCCTCCGGCCCGGATCGGGGACCGGCTGCGGCCCGCCGAGATCGCGGTGCAGATGGTCGGGGTCCTGTTCCAGGACGCCGGCCGCTACGAGATCCAGCTCTGGGCGAACGACGAGCTGATCGGGAGCCGCGACTTCACGGTCCAGAAGGGCCCGATGCCCGGCGCGCCGGGCGCCCCGCCGCCGCAACCGGAAGGCCCCACGTAGCGGGCGCACCGGGCGCATCGGTGGGCGGCGGACGGTGGGCGTTCACGGCGGAAGGTAGACGGGAACCGGGGGACGGCCGCGCCCCTCAGCGCTCGCCTCCCCCCGTGAACGTCCCCCGCCCGCCCTCCCCCGGAGCCTCCTTCCTCCGGCGCCGTTGGCGGGCCCCCCCCCACACGGGGGGGCCGCGAACGGCTCCTCAGAAGGAGGCTCCGATGGATCAGTCGTTCGGATTCAGTCACGAGCGTCTCGAGGCGTACTCGGTCGCTCGCGAGTTTCTCGGCAACGTCGCCGATCTCCTGGCGGGACTGCCCCGAGGCGAGTCGCGGATCGCCGACCAGCTCAAGCGCGCGGCGGACAGCGTGTTCCTGAACCTCTGCGAGGGCGCGGGGCGCCGGGCGGGGAAGGAGAAGGCGCACCACTACGAGATCGCCCGCGGGTCGGGCACGGAGTGCGCCGCGATCCTGGACATCCTGCTCCTGCGCCGGCTGGCGGTTCCGGTGAAGGTGGCGGCGGCGCGGGTCCGAGTGCACCGGCTGGTCTGCATGCTGACGGCGCTCGCGCGGCGGGCCCGCGGAGACGGAGCGGCGGGATAGGCCACCCCGCCGCGTCGCGGCGAGACCGTCGCGCCGGACGGGGCCGCTCCCCGGAGCGGTCGCTCCGGGGCGTCCCCATCCGTCACGACACTCTCGCCCTGCCTTCGGGCGACGCGGCGGCGGACGTGACTCTCGATGCGGCGCTCCGGGGGATCTCCGCTGCCCCTCACGCGGCCGCTTCCGCTTGGCGCAAGAGGTCGCCGTAGCGGAAGCGTACCCAGGAATGCAGTGCGAGCAGGGCCAGCGGCAGGAGAATGACCGCGTACCCGCCGATCGCCTCCACAAGTTGCTCCTGAATGTCCAGAGAGGGCGCATCCTTGCGGACGAGCCGGACCAGCCGCCGGGCTGGTCTCAGCCCCTCCTCGTAGAGCATGGTCCAAGAAATGGCCGACGCGAAGGCTGCCCCGAGGGCGCCGGACTCCAGGGCTCGTGCTCGCAGGGATCCTCCTCGCGGTCCAGCGAAGAGGAGCGCCAGCCCGGACCCGCCGAGAAACAGACCACCCGCGAGCAGAAGCCCGCCCAGCACTGGGAAGCGAGTGTCGTGCCCGACGAACGCGATGAAGTAGCCGAGCCATAGGAGCGGTCCCGCCACGACGAGATCCGTAAGCGCGCAAACACGGGTCCAGCGGAGCACTCCGAGGCCCCTGGGATCCGGGGTCGGCGACGGCACTTCAGGCCTTCGCCGCCGCCGCGCGGGCCTTGGCGCCGCGGAGCGGGAAGCGCGAGACGACCCGGGCTTCCTCGGGGACGGCGAGGCGGTCGTCCTTGCGGCCGTCGCGGCTCGCGAAGACGGCGAGCTTCGTCCCCTCCGAGGCGAAGCGGCGGTCCACGAACGCGAGGCCGATCTGGGCGCCGTTCGCGAAGGCGCAGGAGGTCACGAGCCCGATCTTCTGCCCGCGCCGGTTCGCGACGGTGTCGCCCGGGCGCACGCCGCGGTCGCCGCCCCCCGGGACCTCGAACCGGACGATCTCGCCGGTGCGCGCGTCCTCCTTCGCCTTCAGCGCGTCGCGTCCCACGAAGAAGGGCTTGTGCCACTTGACGAACGCCCCGTAGCCCGCGGCGAGGGGCGAGATGTCGTGGTCGCCCGCCAGCTCGTGGCCGTAGAGGGGGAAGCCCGCCTCGGTCCGCGTCGAGTCGCGCGCGCCGAGGCCGCAGGGCTTGAGGCCGAACCCGTCCCCGATCTCGCGGAGGAGCTTCCAGAGGTCGAGCGCCCGGTCCGGGGGGACGAGCAGCTCGAACCCCCACTCCTCGCCCGTGTAGCCGCTGCGGGACACGACGAGGGGGATCCCTCGAACCTCGCACTCGAGGAAGTGGAACCGGCGCAGCGCCGCGATCTCTCCCGCCAGCCGGCCGCCGGCGGCCGCGACTTGCAGGCCGCCCGCGGCCGCGACTTGAAGGATCTCGAGAGAGCGGGGGCCCTGCAGCGCGAGGTCCACGCGTCGGTCCGCGCCGCAGGCGGGGTCCTTCAGGTCGCGGATCTCGGGGACCGCCTCGAGCTCGCGACCGGGAACCGCCCGGTCTATCAGGAACTTCCGCGACGCGACGGCGCGGAACCAGGCGAGGACCCGCTCGGCGTTGCTCGCGTTCACGACGAGGAGGAACTTCTCGGGCCCGCGACGGTAGACGAGGATGTCGTCGAGCGGCGTCCCGTCCGGATCGAGGACGTAGGAGTAGTGCGACTGGCCGGGCCGGAGCTTCGCCACGTAGTTCGTCGTCACGTGGTCCAGGAACCGCTCGGCCCGGGGTCCCGCGACCTCGAGGACTCCCATGTGCGCCACGTCGAAGAGCCCGGCGCCGGCACGAACCGCCGCGTGCTCGTCGAAGATGCTCCCGTAGAGGACCGGCATCTCCCAGCCCGCGAAGGGGACGATGTTGGCCTTCTTCGTGAGGCGCGCGTGCTCCTCGTAGAGAGGCGTGCGCTTGAGGGGGCCCGGCTTGGGCCAGTCGGAGAATTCGGGCTTCGCGGGAGGCCCCCCGAGCGCCGCGACGAGGCCAGCCTGCCCGATGAAGTAGGGCTTCGCGAGGTCCGCGCGCCCCTCGGGGCCACGCCGGAGCGCCTCGGCGGCCGCGGGTCTCGCTCGCCCGTAGTCCGGGAGCCCGGCCGACCCGCGCGCGGCCCGCCCCGCGGCATCTCCATCGTTCGCCTCGAGCCGCGTCGCGAGCTTCGGCGCGTCCTCGGGCCGGCAGAGCACCTCGATCCAGGGCGCCGTCCCGGCGTCCAGCCGCGCGACGAGGACGCGAGCGCCCGCGACCTCCCCTTCCGCGCACCGGCCGGAGGCGAGCGACGCCAAGCCCGGCGCGACGGCCTTGAGGGCCGCGGGGGCCTTCGGGCCGACGAGGGCGAACGCGGTCCGGCGCGTCCCCGGGAGGGAGGTCTTGCCGAGGTCCTCGACGACGACGGGGCCCTCGATCTTGCGCGTCAGGTCCGGGTCGAACCGCACGAACCCGTCCGAGAGCGCCCGGAGCCACAGCGCGAGCCGCGCGCGATTCTCAGGGTTCGACCGGAGGAGGAACCGCGCCCTCCCTCGAGCGTCCCGGCCGATGCAGAAGACCCCGACGTCGTCCACGACCTCGCCATCGCGCCCCACGACCCAGGCGCCCCGCCCCTCCCCGGGGGCGAGGGTTGCGACGTTCACCGAGAGGACCCCCTGGAGGAATGCCTCCGCGCGCTCCCCCGACACCTCGAGCCAGGCGGAGGCGCCGGGGCCCGAGGGCGGCCCCCCCGAGGGCGGCCCCGCGGGCGGGTAGAGGTGCGGGTCGGAGAGATCCGGCTTCGCGCTCTCGCCGGCGAACCCGCGGGCGAGGGTCGCCACTTCCCGCCGGATCCCCTCGAGGAGCTCCAGGTCCACGCGGCCGCGCGTCCGGGGGCCGCCGCGGGCCTGGATCCGGAAGGTGCGGATGCCGGCGAGCGCGCGGTGGACGAGGCCGGCGATCGTGTCCATCTCGGCGGGACCGAGCCCCCGCTGCGTGAGGAAGGTCGTCCCGAACCGGACCGCGCTCGAGTCGGCGGCCGTCTGGTCCCCCGGGATCGTGTTGCGGTTGGTGACGATCCCCGCGAGGTCGAGGATGTTGGTCGCGACGTCGCCCTTGAGCGGCACGCCGGATTCGGGGGCGAGCGCGTTCAGGTCCACGAGGCAGAGGTGCGAGGCGGTCCCGCCGTAGGCGAGCCGGAGGCCCCGCTTCGCGAGGCCGGCGGCGAGGGCCTTCGAGTTCTCGAGGATCCGCGCCTGGAGGCGGCGGAACTTCTCGGTCCTCGCGATGAGCAACGAGACGGCGACCGCGGCGATCGCGTTCACGTGGGGCCCGCCCTGCTCCCCGGGGAAGATCGCCCGGTTGATCGCCCGCCCGTGCGCGGGGTCCGTCGTGAGGATGACCGCCGCCCGGGGGCCGCAGAGAGTCTTGTGCGTCGTCATCGTGACGACGTGGGCGTGGCCGACCGGGCTCGGGAAGAGCCCCGCGGCTACGAGCCCGGCCGGGTGGGCGATGTCGGCAAGGAGCACACAGCCGCCGGGGACCCCATCCGCGACGGCGCGGAGCCTGGCCCAGTCGAGGTCCCACGGGTAGGCGCTCGCGCCGGCGATGAGCATCCGAGGACGGTGCTCCGAGGCGAGCGCCTCGATCCGGTCGTAGTCGAGGCGACCGGTCTCCGGGTCCACCTCGTACGGGACGATCCGGTAGTGCTTCCCCGAGCGGTTCCACGGGCTCCCGTGCGTGAGGTGGCCCCCGTGCGGGAGCGCCATACCCATGACGCACTCGCCGGGCGGGACGAGGGCCTCGTAGACGGCGTTGTTGGCGGCGGCGCCCGAGAGGGCCTGCACGTTCACCTGGAGGTCCGCGGGACGGACGGCGCCGGTCGCGAAGACGTCGGCCGCCCGCTTCTGCGCCAGCGTCTCGATCAGGTCGGCGTACTCGGTCCCCTTGTAGAACCGTCGGTCCGAGTAGCGCCGGAAGAACGAGAGGTGGCGACGGACGTCCATCACGGCGTCCCGTTCGTCGCGACACATCCGGAGCGAGGGATAGCCCTCGGCGTAGAGGTTCGTGAAGCTCGAGGTGAGCGCCTGCCGCACGGCCCGCGGGGCGATGGACTCCGAGGCGATGAGGATCAGCTTCTCGGTCTGCCGGTCGTCCTCGCCCCGGATCAGCAGGTCGGTGTCGGGGTCCGCCTCCGCGAGGTCCTCGCGGAAGAGGAAGTCCTCGACGTTGCGACCCGGTGTCCCGCGGGGCCCGATCTCCATGGCGGCGGAGGATGGTATCGGCGGCCGAGAAGAAGCGTCAAGCGGGACAAAGATCGAGCACGAGGACGAGGACGAGCACGAGAACGGGAACGGACACGGGGACGGCGCACGGTCACGCAGGACGACGAACTCCTTCCTTCGGGGATTCCAGCGGGCCCCCCCTTTCAGCGAGGGGCCCGCTTCCACCCCTCGGAAGGAGTCAGTCGTGAGCGTGACCGTCCATCGTCCCGCGTGCTCGTGCGCGTGCTCGTACTCGGATCCGGACTCGGAGATTCTTCTCGACCACGAGCGGCTCGACGCCTATCGCGTCTCGGACCAGCTCGACGTCGAGGTGGTCGCGATCGGCAGGCGCGTCCCCCGCGGGCACGCGTGGCTCGCAGACCAGGCGATGCGTGCCTCCGCCTCGGCTTCGCTCAACCTCGTCGAGGCGATGGGACGCCGCGGGGCCGATCGCGCCCACTTCCTCCGCATCTCGAAAGGCTCGGCTCTGGAAGTGGACGCCGCCCTCCAGAGGCTGCTCCGTCGCGGGGCGTGCGACGCGGCGTCCCGGGCGAGGGCCCGAGCCCTCACCGTCCGGCTCGTACAGATGCTCGTGAAGCTGAACTCGGTGGCGGAGGGCTCCGGGTAGGGGCCCTCTCCACCGCGTCGGGCCGGGACCGTGGCGCACAACCTGTTCCCGGGGTCCCTCCCGGCCCTCGGCCAGTACGAGTCCGCCGGACGGAAGAGCTTCCGATCGGCCAAGTGGCCGGATTCTAGCCCCCTTCCGGCACCCGCTGGATCGAGTAGGACGCGAAGTCCCCGCGACCGAGTCCGCGAGGGCGCGGGGACGAGCGTCCTACTTCGCGCAGCGGAACCCGACGGCCGGGCTCCGGACGTGGGGGCCGAGGCCCTCGCGGGAGGCGCACCGGAGTCGCAGGGGCTCGCTTTGGAAGGAGCCGCCGCGGACCGTGCGGCTGCGGGAAGGCTTCCGGTTGAGCGGGTCCGGCGCGTGGCACTCGGGGCGCCCGTAGAACGTGGGGTCGTACCAGTCGAGGCACCACTCGGAGACGTTGCCCGAGAGATCCAAGATCCCGAGCGCGGAGGCGCCCGCGACGAACGTCGCCGCCGGGAACGGCGCGCGGCGACCGGCGGCGAGGAAGTTCGCCCGGCCCCCCTCGGGCGCCGCCTCGCCCCAGGGGTAGGTCCGGGTCGCCTCCCCCGGATCGTAGGACGCCGCCCGCTCCCACTGCGCCTCGGTGGGCAGCTCGCGCCCCACCCAGTGGGCGTAGGCGAAGGCGTCGAACCAGTCCACCCCGACGACCGGGAGGTCCCCCTTCCTCTGCTGCTCCCGCCACCGGTCGGGCGCGTGGTCCCGGCCCGGGGCCTCGCCCGGGTGGCAGGTGGCGTGAGGCTCCTTCGCGCTCCGGAGGACCTCGAGGAACCGGGCGTAGCGCGCGACCGTGACGCACTCGCGGTCCAGCAGGAACGGGGAGAGGTCCGCCTCGTGAGGAGGGCGCTCCTCCGGGTAGCCGCCCTTGCTCCCGAGCCGGGCCTTTCCGCCAGGGACGAGGAGGAGCACCGCCCCGTCGGCCTCGGCGACGAACTCGCCCGGAACCTCCCCGGGCCGGAGTCCGGCGGGAAGGACGGCCGCGAGCCGGGAGCGTGCGGCCCCGTTCCCGGGTTCCTCGCGGAGGAAGCGCGTCCACACGAGCGCCTTCTCGCGCCAGTCCCGGGCGATCGCGGCCGCGCTCTCGGCGGCCGAGAGCCGCTCGGTGGACCGCGACGCCGACGCCTCGCGCGCCGCGTCGGCCTCGAGGGCCTCCAGCCGGGCCCGGGCCCGCTTCGCCAGCCCCGGCGGCGGCCCGCGCGCCAGGAAGGCGCGGAGGGACGCGATCGCCGCGGTACGGTCGGCGTGGCCCTCGGCGCGGCGGAGGTCCTCGGCGAGGGCCTCCTCCGGATCGGGACCCCGGTCGGTCCCCGTCCGGCCGGTCGAGGCCGGCGCCCGGACCTCGATCGCCACCTCGGCGGTCGCCTCGTTCCCCGCGCGGTCGCGGGCCACGACGCGGAAGCGGTGCTCCCCCGGCCCGGCCACGGGGACCTGGACGCTCCCCCGGATCCCCGAGACCTCCCCCGGCAGCCCTCCCGCCTCGACGGCCGCGAGCGGCTCGTCCGCCTCCACGGCGATCCAGGCCGCGAGCCCCGCGCGCCACTCGAGCGGCGCCGGAGGGATCGCGCGGATCGCCGGCGGCCGCGAGTCGCGCCAGCGCTCGACGGTCCGCCGCGTCTCGTGGCCCGCCGCGTCCCGGGCGACGACGACCAACTCGTTCCGCCCCTCGCGGAGGGCCGCGTCGGCCTCGAACCGGCCGCCCGAAACGGGCGTGGGGCTCCCGGCCACGGCGACCGAAACCTCGCTCGCGTCGGCCACGCTCCCCGAGATCCGGATCGCGGCCTCGCGGGTCGGCGACTCCTCGCCCGGCCCCGAGTCCGGGACGAGCGCGGGCGGCGTCGTGTCCACGCGGACCCGCACCCGCGCCTCCTCGGCTCCTGGGAACGAGACGAGGACCTCCGCCGCGCCCTCGGGGAGCGTGACCGTGCCGGTGGCTGCCCGCACGTCGCTCCCCCCCGAGATCCCGCGGAAGCTCCCCGGGCTCGCGGGACCTCCGGGTGGGCCGCCCGAGAACGTGGGTCTGTCGGTCTCCACGCCCCCCTCGACCGATGCGGTCACCTCGACCTCGCGCGTCGCGAGGAGGGCCGCCTCCCGGGGCTCGACGATCCGGACCCTCGCGACGGGCGCGGCCGCGCCGCCCC
>JAKEIC010000236.1 GCA_022614695.1 Planctomycetales bacterium
GCGTCGCCGGGCCGGATCGAGAGCAGGGCCTCGAAGTCGGCGCACGCCGCGGCAGGGTTCCCGAGCTCGCGCCGGGCGCTTGCCCGGACGGCGAGGGCGTTCGTGTTCCGCGGCTCGCGCTCGAGGACCGCCGTTGCGTCCGCCTCCGCGCCGCTCGGGTCGCCCGCGAGGAGCTTCGCCGTGGCCCGGTTCGCCCGCGCGTCCGTGCGGTCGGGGTCGAGCCGGAGAGCCTCCGTCGAGTCGGCGATCGCCCCGGCGGGGTTCCCCGCCTCGCCGCGGGCGCGGCCCCGGCAAGTCCAGGCCGCGGCGGCGTCCGGGTGCGAGCGGACGGCCTCATCGGCGTCCTCGCACTGGCCCGGCCGGTCCCCGAGGTCACGCCGGACCCACGAACGCGCGACCCGCGCGGGGAGACGTCCCGGCTCGAGCCGCAGGCACTCGTCCAGGTCCCCGAGGGCGCCCCGGAGGTCGCCGGTCATGTAACGCGAGTGGCCGCGCACGTACCGGGCCATGGCGTTGGAGGGCTGCTCGGTCAGCGCCCGGTCGGCGTCCTCGATCGCCCCCGCGAAGTCCCTCCGCTCGAAGCGCGCGGAGGCCCGGTTGGCGAACAGCTCGGGCCTCCCGGGGCGCAGCCGCAGCGTCTCGGTGTAGTCCTCCACCGCGCCGGACCAGTCGCGGATCAGGAACCGCGCGTGGGCCCGCTCGTTCCGGATCCAGGCGACGGCAGGCCCCTGCTCGATCGCCCGACTGAACTCGCGCTCGGCCCGCTGCTGAACCGCGGCGTCGCTCTCTCCCCGGGCGTGGAACACGAGCGCCCGGGCGGCGCACGCCTCCCAACCGTCGCCAGCGGCCGCGAGTTCCCTCTCGCTTTCGGCCGTACGGCCCTTGTCGTGGGCGAGGAGCCCCCGCGCGAGCGCCCCTCGCGCGTCGGGAAGCCCGCGCCCCGCGCGCGCGAGATCGGAACCCTCGGAGTCGGCCGAGGGGTCGTGCGCCGCGCGGGCGACCCAACGCGCGACCCCGCGACCGAAGGCGGCCTCGAGGTCGGAGGGGTCCTCGTCGAGGAGGCGCGTGTACTCCTCCCCGGCGAGGCGCCACTCCCCGGCTTCCCGCCAGCAGTCGGCCCGCTCGCGGCGGAGCGCGCGGTCGTCCCGCCGGGGCGATCGGAGCTTCCCGAGGAGGTCGGCCGCCTCGCGCGGGTCGAGGGGGCGCCGCGCCCGCGCCTGCCGCACCAGGGCTAGGTCCGGGTCCTCCGCGGGAGGCGCCGGAACCGGCGCCGGAGGCCGCGGACCGGCCCGCGCGAGCGCCACCGCGGCGCCCGAGCCGACGAGCAGGGCGAGCAGCAGCACGGCCGGGGGGGCGCGGAGGGACCGAGGGACGCCTCGCGGCCGCTCCCCCTGGATCACCCGGTCCAGGTCCTCCCGCAGCGCCCCGCCGTCCCGATAGCGCGCCGACGCGCGCTTCGCGAGGGACCCCGCGAGCACCCGCTCGAGGGCGCGGGGGACGTCGCCGCGCGCCGCCTGGACGGGCGCGGGCTCGCGCAGGAGGACCTGCGCGACGACGGCCGCCGCGTCGGCGCCCACGAACGGCGGGCGGCCGGCCAGGAGCTCGTAGAGCACGCACCCGAGCGACCAGACGTCGGTCGCCGCCGCGAGCGCCGAGGTCTCCCCATGCGCCTGCTCCGGGCTCATGTAGGCCGGGGTCCCGAGGGCGATCCCGGTCCGGGTGAGCCGGCTCCCGGTCGCGACAGCCTTGGCGAGGCCGAAGTCTGCGAGGAAGGCGCTCGCGCCCCGAGGCCCGGGGCACCCGACCGGCGCCGGATCCGAGGCCATTCGGAGAGTCTACCGCCGCCGGGTAGGCTCTTCTCCGTGCCGGACGCGAGGGCCGAGTCGGGCCGGGTGGCGGCGGGGTGCCTCCTGTCGCTCGCCTCCATCGTCGCGGCCGTCGCGGGACTGGGCATCGGCTTCGGCGGCCTCCGGAGGGTCTCCTCCGATTTCCAGCTCGACGATCCGAGGACCGTCGCGGGGCTCGCAATCGCCGGGGGGCTGCTCGTCGCGACCCTCGCGGTCGGGGCCACGGACGGCCGCGGCCCCCGGGCCCGCCGGCTCTCCGGACTCCTCTTCGCCACGGCCGCGCTGGGAGGAGGTCTCTGGTTCGTCGTCCGGGCCGGCGCCCAACTCGTGCTCAAGGGAGGGTCCTGGTTCGGGGCGGGGGACACGTTCTCGACCGTCCTGGACGGCGCGCTCGGCGCGCTCCTCCTCGGGATCGGGACCCTCGTGCTCTGGACGGCCCACGGGGCCGACGCGGCGGCCGGGGAGGACGAGGGCTAGGATCCCGCGGCCAGATCCCGCACGAGGTCCCTGTTCGCCGGCGGGATGGGCAGCTCCGCGAGATCCGCGGGCGTCACCCACCGGAGGTCGCGGGTCTCGCGCGGGAGACGGGAGCCGTCGGCGAGGGCCGCCTCGTAGAAGCGGAGCCGGACGAGCTTGTTCGGGTAGGCGTGGAGCACCTCGCGCAGCAGCCTCCCCGGCACGACCTCCAGGCCCGTCTCCTCGCGGACCTCGCGCCGGAGCGCCTGCTCGTCCGTCTCGGCGCCCTCCGGCTTCCCTCCGGGGAACTCCCAGGTGCCGCGGAGCGGCCCCGGGGCCTTGCGCCGCTGGACGAGCAGCTTCCCGGCCGCGCGAAGGACGGCCGCCACGACCACGACGGCGTCGGAGGGCGTCTCCCGGCGCGCGAGGAGGAGAGTCCGGGACCAGGAGGCGCGGAGGCCCCCGGCGGCGGCCGCCGCCTCGAGGCCCCGGAGCCCGCGGCGGAAGTCGCTGTCGCCCAGGAGCTCGAGCCCCGGGTGCTCCCGCCGCCGGACCGCCTCGACCGCCCCGCGGTCGAGGGGCGAGTCCCCCGAGACGCGGTCCACGCGCACGGCCGGGAACCCGACGGCCGCCATCGCCGCCGCGATGGCCCCCGGCTCCGGCGTGGTCTCCTTCTCCATCTCGCGGAGGGCGGGGAAGAACTTGAGGAGCGGCCGCGCGTCCAGGTCCTCGGGCGACTCCGTCGCGACCAGCAGCCGCCCGCCCGGGGTGAGCGCGTGGAGCGCCTCGTCCACGAAGCCCTCGGGGGCCCGGAGGTGCGGGAGCACGTCCACCGCGAGGATCAGGTCGAAGGTCCAGTCCCGGAACGGCCAAGGCCCGTCCAGGTCGGTCCGCACGGCCATGAGCCCTACGGCGGCCGGGCGGCGGAGCAGCGCCTCCGCCGACCGGTCGGCGAGGACGACACGGGGTCCCCGCGGGCGGAGCAGCGGCACGGCGTAGCGGCCCGTCCCCCCGCCCGCGTCGAGGATCGTCCGGGCCGCGACCGCCGCGGCGCGCGCGGCGTCGAGGACCCCGGGAAGCGCCCGGCGCGGCTGGAGCGGGTCGGGCTGGTCGTCCATCAGATCCCCCACCCCCCCCCGATCGGCAGGTGGGCCCCCGTGACGTACGACGACGCCGGGTCGGCGAGGAAGACGACCGCGCGGGCGACCTCGTCGGGCGTCGCGAGCCTGCCGATCGGGGCGAGCCGGAGCATGAGTTCCCGGAACTCCGGCTCCACGCGGCCGTTGTCGGTCATCCCCGGCCCGACGGCGTTCGCCGTGATCCCGTTCTTCACCTCCTCGAGCGCGATCGTCCTGGTGAGCACCAGGACCCCGGCCTTCGCGGCCGTGTAGGCGGCCGTGTTCTTCGATCCGCCGAGCCTCTCGACGGGCGCGACCGTGACGGTCACGATCCGACCGAAGCGCCGCTTCCTCATGGACGGGATCGCGCGGCGGCAGCAGAGGAAGGCCGACTCGAGGTTGCTCCGGAACATCTCGCGCCACTCGGGAAACGTCGTGTCGGCGACGGGCTTCACCACGAACTCGCCCACGTTCGCGACGAGCACGTCCACGGGGCCGAGGGATCCCTCGACCTCGCCGAAGAGCCGCTCCACCTCCGGCTCCTCGCGGACGTCGGCGCGGACGGCGGCCGCGCGCCGGCCGAGCCCGCGGATCTCCGTGGCGCACGACTCGGCGGCGTCCCGGCTCTCGAAGTAATTCACGGCAACGTCCGCCCCGGCCGCCGCGAGCGCGCGCGCGGTGGCCCGGCCGATGCCGTGGGAGGACCCGGTGACGACCGCGACCCGTCCTTCGAGCCCCATCCGCCCGCTCCTACTCCCGGGGCCGGCTCCGGTCCCCGGGCGCGGGAGGATACCGCCCGGCCGGCCGTCCCGGCTACGAGGGTCGCGCCGTGACCCCGAGCGGGGCCGGGACCGTCCCGGCCGGCGCCCGGCGTCCCTCCCGCAGCTCGCGGGGCACCCAGAATCCGGTGGCGACGGCCGCGGTGAGTGTCGCCCCCTGCAGGACCGTCGTCGCCGTCATCCCCCAGCAGACGGCCGAGAACCCGAGGCCCGTCTCGAGCAGCGCCCAGACGAGCCCCACGCGGACCGAGAGGAAGAGGAGGCTCGACGCCAGCGTCACCGTGGTGCGGCCCGCGCCCACGAACACGCCCGTCGCGACGACCTGCAGCGAGAGGACGAGCTGGGAGAGGCCGATCACGCGCACGTACTCGGCCACGTGGCCGACGATCACCGGGTCGGCCGGCCCGAGGAGCGCGGCGAGCGGCCCGGGAACCGACACGAAGAGCGCCGTGGCGAGGGCGCCGAGGGATCCCGAGCACAGGAACGCGGCTCGCGCGCCCGCGCGGGCCCGCGGGCCGTCCCCCGCCCCGAGGTTCTGCCCCACGACGGTCGCCGAGGCGGCGTGGAATCCGAGGTAGGTCGTGAAGGCGAGGAACTCGATCTGCCGGATGCCGATCCCGAGAGCGGCCGTCGCGGCGGGACCGAGGACGCCCACCATCCGGTAGACGATCGTCATGGCCGCGCTGTAGACGAACATCGCGAACCCCTGGGGGACCCCGACCCCGAGGAGCTGCGCGAAGAGGGCCCGCTCGGGCCGGAATGCCGCGGCCCGCAGGCGGAAGCCCAGTCGTCCGGAGAGGATCAGGGCCCCCCCGCCGAGCACGACGACTCCCCGCCCGGCGAGCCGGCCGATCGCGACCCCGGCCACGCCCATCGCGGGGGCGCCGAGGAGTCCCAGCGTCAGCGTGGCCATCGTGGCCAGGTTCACGGCGAGCGCGAGGGCCTCGAGGACGAGCGGCGTGAGCGTGTCCCCGCGCCCCTTGAACGCCGCGTCCACGACCCCCGCGAGGTGGGCGAGGGGGGCCCCGAGGAACACGATCCGGAGGTAGAGGGCCCCCTCGCGCAGCACCGCGGGGTCGGGACCCCCGCCAGGGGCGCGAGGACAGACCGGCGAAACCAGCGTCTCGGCGAGCGCCGCCCCGGCGGCCACCGGGAGCGACGCCAGCGCCAGGGCGATCCAGATCCCGTGGGCCACGGCCGCCGCGGCGCGGTCGTCCCGGCCTGCCCCGGTCGCATGCGCGACCAGCGAGAGCGTCCCCACGTCGGCGATCCGGACGAGCGCGATCAGGAGGACGAGGAGCGGGAAGACACCCCCGAGCGCGGCGAGCGCGGGAAGGTCCCCTGTCTTCGCGATGAGGAGCAGGTCGAAGAAGCCGATCGAGCCGAGGAGGAACTCCGAGGCGACGACCGGCGCCGCGAGCCGGAGGGTCGTCGGGAGCAGCGGCCCCCGTGTCGCGTCGAGCCCGACGCCTTCGCGCGCGGGGAGAAGCAGCGCGCGAAGGCGTCGGGCTAGTAACGTAGACTACCCCCCAGGGGCGGTCGGAGGGTCATCCTCCCACTTTCTAGACTGGGAAATACACGCGGGGCCTTGTCCGCGTGGGTTTCCCAGTCTAGATCACCTTCACGCACCGGAACCCGAGGATGTCGTTCTTTTCCTTCGGGCTCGCGGACATCCCGTCGTAGGACGCGTCCAGCATGTCGGCGGGGTCGGCCCAGGAGCCGCCCTTGATCACCTTCATCTCGTGGGCCTCGTCGGCCCAGGTCTCGGTCCACTCCCAGACGAGGCCGGCCATATCCACGCAACCGAAGGGCGAGACGTTCTCGGGGAACGAGCCCACGTCGCAGAGCCCGCGCTCGGGGCTCGTCTGGTCGTAGGAGGCCTTCCCAGGGTCCATGCCCTCGCCCCAGGGATAGGTCCTCCCGTCGGACCCGCGCGCCGCCGCCTCCCACTGCTGCGCGGTGGGGAGGCCCTTGCCGGCCCATTGCGCGTACTTCAGGGCGTCGAAGTAGGAGACCCCCACCACCGGCTGGTTCGGGCGGTTGAATCCCTCCTGGTCCCAGTACTTGGGCTTGCGGTACTGGGTCGCCTCGAGGAACTCGCGGTAGGCGCGGTTCGTCACGGGCCGCTGGTCCATGTAGAAGGCGTCGAGGGCGACCTGGGTCTTACCTGCGCCCAGGAGGAATATCCCCGCAGGGACCAGCACCATCCCCGGCAGCGCCGCCTCCCGCAGGACACGGATCTGTTCCGTCTCCTCGCGCTCCTTGCTCTGCCGGCGCTCGGACTCGATCCGGTCGAGCGAGAGTCCCTGCTTCTCGAAGTGGGAGCGGATGTCCTCGAGTCGGTCGGCGACGACGTCCCAGTCGTCCTCGCCGGTGACGCGGATGTAGTTGTCGAACATCTGCTTCGCGCGGAGCATCCCCTCCATCCGCGCCTTCGGGTCCTTCTCGCGGAACGTCCGCTCGAAGAGAACGATCGCGTAGTAGAAGACCTCGGGGTCGGTCTCCGGCGAGGTCTTCTTGTAGTGCTCCTCGAGGATCCTCAGAACTCGCTCCTCGTCGTAGCGGACCGAGGCGTCCCACTCGTTCTCGACGTAGCGGGACCAGATGTACTGCTTGACGTCGTTCAGACCGATCTCTTTGTCGGTCGTGACGTTCGGTGTGAGACTGGGGACTGCCGGACCGGCGCTGCCCATCGAGGGGCGCGAATGCTATCGGTTGGCCCGGGATTTGTAAAGAAGCCGGCCCGGGGCCGCGAGTGGTCCCGCGTTTGCTGGGACCGCGAGAGCTAGGCCGTCGTCGTCGGCTCGTCGGGAGCCTCGGGAGCGGCGGGCGGCGGCGGCGGAGCGGGCGGCTCGACCGGTGCCGGACGGGGCGTCGCCTCGGCGCGCGGAGACGCGGCCTTGCCGGCGGAGCCCCCGGCCTTCCGCGGCGGCGCGGGCGGCGCTCCCGGCCGGGCTCCCCGGCTCTTCCGCGCCGCCTCCCGGTGGCGCTTCAGCCGAGCCTTCAGCTGGCGCTGCCGGGTCTTCCGGCGCATCTTCGGGGAACTGCGGTTGTCGCCTCGTCCCATCTCGCGGCACCTCCGTGGGGCTCGGCCCGGGGGGCGGGGATTCTCCCGGTCGGACCCCGTCGCGTCAACAACGGGTCCTCATCTCCTCCAGCAAGTCGTCGAGGCTCCTCTCGAACGGGATCTCGGGGCGCCAGCCTGTGCGCTCCCGCAGTCGCGTCGCGTCCCCGACGAGCGCCGGGCAGTCCCAGGCACGCGGACGCGCCCGGGCGGGGTCCTCGACGACCCGCACGGCGACCCGCGCGAGCCGCACGAGCGCCTGGACGACGTCCCCGATCGTGCGGCCGGTACCGGACGCCACGTTCAGGACCTCCCCGGGGGTCCCGCGCTCGAGGAGCGCGGCGTAGGCTCGCGCGACGTCGCGCACGTCGGTGAAGTCCCGGACGACCGAGGGGTCCCCCACCCGCAGCTCGCCCCGGCCCTCGCGCTCGGCCGTGACCACCTGCGCGGCGAGGTCGGGACAGACGAAGCCCGTCCTCTGCCCCGGACCCGTGTGGTTGAAGCTCCGCACGGGCAGGACCGCGATGCCGTGGGTCCGCTGGTACTGGAGGCCGAGCGCGGTGGCCGCGGCCTTCGCGGCGGCGTAGGGGGTCCTCGGGGCGAGCGGGCGCTCCTCCCGGAGCGGCTGTTCGGAGAGGGGCACGGCCCCGTACTCGTCGGCGCTCCCGACGAGCAGCACCCGCGCCCCGGGCGCCGCGCGCCGGACCGCCTCGAGGACCCCGAGGGTGCCGACCACGATCTGCTCGACCGCCTCGCGCGGCTCCTCGACCGAGCGTCCGGTCCAGGCGTAGCCGGCCAGGTGGGCGACCGCGGAGGGGGTGGCCTGCCGCAGGATCCCGGACACGCTGGCCACGTCCCGTACGTCGGCACGCGCCCAGGAGAGCGAGGCGTCGGCCGGCGGATTGAGCGGCGGCACGACCGACCTGTGCACGCCGACCACTCGCACCCCGAGGGTCCGGAGGTGCGCGACGAGGTGTCTCCCGGCGAATCCCCCGGCTCCCGTGACGACGACGGTGCCTACAAGAGCCACGAGACCAAGTTACGCGTGGATCCTGCGCGTGTCGAGGCGGTCCGTGCGGCCCTCACCTGTCGAGGTTGACGATGGTCTTTTGGCCGTGCCTGATCGTGACCGGCACCACGCGCTCTTCACGCCCGCCCACTACGACCCGCAGCGAGTACTCGCCCGCTGGCACGCCCGTGAGCTCGGTGGGAACGTCGATCGAGCGACCGTCCATTACGACGGTGACGCCCGACCGCGCCGAGAGGATGGTGAGTTCGCCTCGGGCCTGCTCAGCGCGTGTCGTCCCAGTCGCGGTCTCGCCGAAACCAGCAACGCGCTCCATCACGAAGTGATGCTTCCAGACCCCGTTGGGCTCCAGAGTGACGTCGAGAGAGTGCCGCTGGAAGAACTCCTTGCGGGCCTCGATGCGGTGCTTTCCGGGCGGGACGGTGCGGACAAGGGCTCCCTGCGGCCCCGCAACGTCGAGACTCGCGAAACGGGATCCGTCGAGATAGACCTCGATGCCCGGTTCACTCGAGGAGAGTTTGACGTACGAGCTCGCTGCGTCCGGTGTCGGTGCCCCCGGAGACTCTCGCTTGGGAAGAGGTGCCCGGCTCCCATGGGCCTTCTCCAGGAACCGCGTGGCTTCGCCGTCGAATCGTGAGGGTTCCGGCTCCCGAAAGACCAGCCGATGGTCCTTGCCGTAGGTGCGCTCGTCCGCAGAGAGCCTGCGCGTCGGATTTGACACGTCCTCCAGTTCGATCTTGTGCACCTCCGACGACACCTGGCCTAGGAGGGGCATGGCGGGGGTCACAAAGTACGAGATGTGGTACTCCCACGTGACCTTGAACTCGACGGTGTGTGGCGCGTGCTCCCGAAACCACTCCGAATTGGCCCAGACCTCCTGACCAGCCTTCTCGCGCATGTCGGAGTGACTCAGCTCGCGGCTGCTCACCCGCGTGACTTGGCCAGATTGCGGGCGGATTGTGGTGCTCAGGATGGCCTTGCGCCACCACATCGTCCCTTCTGCGTGTGGAACACAGTACACGGTCACGCGGGCCCGGAAGGGCCCCTCACAGCCCATGGCCACGAAGAGAGAGCCGAGGCACGCCGCCGCGAGCAACTTCATCTGACTGTGGGAGACGGGATCAAGCTCGATCCTGCGCATGGGCCCTCGAGAGGACGGCCAGGTCCGAGTCCACCATCCGGCGGATCATCTCCGGGAAGGTGAGGCTCGGGGCCCAGCCGAGCTTCGCCCGCGCCTTCCGCGGGTCGGCGAGGAGGTGCTCGACCTCGGCGGGCCGCAGGAACGCCGGGTCCGTGACGATGTGGGCCTTCCAGTCGAGCCCGGCGTGGCCGAAGGCGACCTCCACCAGCTCACGGACGGAGTGCTCCTCGCCGGAGCCGACCACGTAGTCGTCCGGCTGCGCCTGCTGGAGCATGAGCCACATCGCCTGCACGTAGTCCGGCGCCCAGCCCCAGTCGCGGCGCGACTCGAGGTTCCCCATCCGGAGTTGCTTCTCCATCCCGAGCTTGATGCGCGCGACGCCGTGGGTCACCTTGCGGGAGACGAACTCGAGCCCGCGCCGGGGCGACGTGTGGTTGAAGAGGATCCCCGAGCAGGCGAAGAGACCGTAGGACTCCCGGTAGTTGATTGTGATGAAGTGGCCGTAGACCTTGGCGACGCCGTAGGGCGACCGCGGGTAGAAGGGGGTCTTCTCGCTTTGTGGAGTCTCGCGCACCTTGCCGAACATCTCCGAGGACGAGGCCTGGTAGAAGCGAGCCTTCGGCGAGGCGAGGCGCATCGCCTCGAGGAGCTTGGTGACCCCGAGCGCGGTGAACTCCCCCGTGAGCACGGGCTGCGCCCACGAGGTGGGGACGAAGCTCTGCGCGGCGAGGTTGTAGACCTCGTCGGGCTGCACGTCGCGGAGCGTCGTGATCAACGACAGCTGGTCGAGGAGGTCGGCCTGGTGGAGGGCGATCTTGCCGAGGAGGTGCCGGATCCTCTCGAAGTGCTCCGTGCTCGAGCGGCGCACGACGCCGTGGACCTCGTAGCCCTTGCCGAGGAGGAACTCGGCGAGGTAGGAGCCGTCCTGGCCCGTGATGCCGGTGATGAGGGCCCGCGGCATCCGCCGCTCACCGCGAGACGAGCCAGAGCCCCTGCCGGGACGCCCGCGCCCGGGCCTCGGCCTGGTCGAGCCGCTCGAGGTAGTGGCTCGCCGGCCCGGCGTGGAGCCGCGCGGTCGGCCGCCGGCGCCCGAAGCCCCGCTCGAGGATCCAGGAATTCGTCAGCGTCTCCTGCACCCCGCGGGAGGGGGGGAGGGCGAAGACAAACGCCTCCATCGGCGTCGCGAGGCTCTCGTCGGAGCGCCGGGGCGGGCGGTTCTCCTCGTTGTCGAACTCGAGGCGGACCCAGCCGGCCGAGACGAGCCGGGCAAGCTCGGCCCTCGCCTCCTCGGCGAACACGGGGTTGCGGGACTCGTCCGCCGCCGGGCTCTCGACCCCCAGCAGCCGGACGGCGACGGCCTCGGCGTACGGGATCCTCCCCGCGTCGTCGTAGCGGAGGGTGAGGGTGTCCCCCGAGTCCACGCTCTCGACCTTGTAGAGGGCGTCGCGGCGGATCGCGAGCGGGTCGGTCCAGGGCGTCGTGTCGTCCCCCGACTCGCAGCCCGCTCCCAGCCCGGCGATCGTGGCGACGGCCGCGAGAGCCGCCGGCGCGAGGCTCCTCATCGGCCTCCTCCTTCCCCGTTCCCCCCGCCCTTGCTCGGCGGGGGCCCGGGCTCCTCAGGGGAAGGCGCGGGGGGGACTTTCGCCGGGGGGTGGGAGGCCGAGAGGGTCTTCTCCTTCTCGGTCCACCACGTCTTCCAGCGGGAGACGGCCGCAGCCCGTCGCTCCGAGTCCCGGTCGTAGGCGCGGTAGCCGTGGGTCTCGTGAGTGATCTTCTCGAGGGCGTCTATCGCGAGGAGTCGGGCGCGCTCGTCCGCGCTCTCGAGCTCCTGGACGAGGGTGGGGACGCCCGAGAGGTCCCCGAGCTTCCCGAGCGCCTCGGCCACGGAGTGGCGGACGTTCGCGTCCTTGTCCTGGAGGTGAGGCACGAGGAACGGGACGACGCGGGCGTTCCCGAGGTTCCCGATCGCCTCGGCGGCGAGACGGCGGGCCTCGGGGTGCTGCATCGCCTCGACGAGGAGGGGGGCCGCCTCGGGGTCCACGACGGCGCGCAGCACCTCGGGGACCCGCACGAGCGCCAGCGGCTCCCCGTCGAGGAATTTCTGGAGGAGGGGCCGGACGGCCATCGCGCCCCCCCGCACGAGCCCCTCCCGCACGGCGTCCCACTCGGCCGGGTCCGGCGTCTCGAACTTCCCGAGGAACTGGTTCACCCGCGCGCGCCGCTCCTGCTCGGTCTCGACCTCCTGGAACACCTTCGAAGACTCGCGGAGCCGCCGGAGGTCCAGCTCGAACTGGCCGTGCCGGGTCTTCATCTCGTCCAGCTCCCCCCGGAGGTCGGCGTCGCGCTCGTTCGCCACGTCCGCCTTGTCGGCGAGCGCGTCGCACCGGCGCTTCAAGTCGTCGGTGCGGTCCTTGATGAACCGCAGTTCCCGCTCGTAGTCGGGGCCGCCGCAAGCCGGGAGCGCGGCGGAGAGGAGGAGTAGGGCCAGACGGCGCATTGGATGCCTCTCGCCGGGGGAAGGGGTGCGCGGAAAGCCGCGCGGGGAAGCCAAGTTACGACGTCCCGCGGGGAGCGTCAAGGCGGGGGCTCGTGCGCGCTCCGGGACCGGATGGCATACTCCGCGCCCCCGTGACGACCCTGCGCATCGTCGAGAGCCGAGATCCCGCGCGCGTGGAGGCGTTCGCGCGGCTGCGGGGAAGGGCCGCGCTCGACCCGGCGGGGGGCCCCGGGACGCCCGCAGAGACAGTCCGGGAGATCCTGGCGGACGTCCGGGCGCGGGGGGACGAGGCGGTGGCTGCGTGGACCGAGCGGCTCGACGGGGCGCGGGTCTCGGCGGGCGCGACCCGGGTGGCGGACGTGGAGGTCCGCGCGGCGCTCGGCCGGACGCCCGGGCCGGTCCGGGCGGCGCTGGAGGCGGCCGCCGAAGCCGTGCGTGCCTACCAGAGGACGCTCGTTCCCGCCCCCTCGGCGCCCCTCGAGAGCGCCGGGCTCCGGCTCGAGACGCGGGTCCGGCCGCTCGATCGGGTCGGGGTCTACGTCCCCGGCGGGCGCGCCGCCTACCCCTCGACCGTGATCATGACCGTGGTCCCGGCGCGGGTGGCCGGGGTCCCCGAGGTGGTCGTCTGCTCGCCGCCGACGCACGACGGCCGGATCGCCGACCCCGTCCTCGCGGCCGCGGCGGTCGCCGGGGCCACGGCGGTCCACGCGATCGGAGGGGCGCAGGCGATCGGGGCCCTGGCCTACGGGACCGCGACCGTCCCTCGGGTGGACCTCGTGGCCGGACCCGGAAACCTCTACGTGACCCTCGCGAAGGCGCAGGTCTTCGGCGCCGTGGACGTGGACCTGCTCGCCGGGCCGACGGAGGTCGCCGTGATCGCGGACGGGACGGCGGACCCGGACTGGGTCGCGGCGGACCTCCTCGCGCAGGCCGAGCACGACCCTCTGGCGGCGGCCGTGCTCCTGACGCCGGAGCGGACTCTCGCCGAGCGGACGGCCGATGCGCTCGAGTCCCGGCTGGCGGCGCTCCCTCGGCAGGCCATCGCGCGCGAGTCCGTTGAGAGGCAGGGGCTCGCCGTCGTGACCCGGGACCTCGACGAGGCCGTCGCGCTCGCGAACGAGCTCGCCCCCGAGCACTGCCAGGTGATCGCGCGGGAAGCGCGCCGCGTCGCCGACCGTGTCGTCCGGGCCGGCGCCGTCTTCGTGGGGCCCTGGTCCCCCGAGGCCCTCGGCGACTACGTCGCGGGGCCCTCGCACGTCCTCCCCACCGGCGGCTCGGCCCGCGCGTTCTCGGGCCTCTCGGCGGCCCGGTTCCTCCGCCGCTACGCCGTGGTCGAGGCGAGCGAGGGGGGGCTGCGCGCGCGGGCCGGCGCGATCGAGGCCCTGGCCGGGGCGGAGGGGCTCGAGGGGCACGCAGAGTCGGTGAGGGTCCGGACGGCGAGATGAGTCCACGGTCCACGGTCCGCGGTCCACGGTCGGGGTTCCTCCGCCCGGAGGTCGCGCGCCTGCCGGGCTACAGCCCCGGCGAGCAGCCCTCCGACCCGGGATGGGTGAAGCTCAACACGAACGAGAACCCCTACCCGCCCTCCCCGCGGGTGCTCGAGGCCCTCCGCGCGGTGGGCCCCGACCTGCGGCTCTACCCGCACCCCGACGCCGAGCCCCTCCGCGGACGGATCGCGGCCTTCCTCGGGCTCTCCCCCGAGCGCGTGATGGTCGGGAACGGCTCGGACGAGCTGCTCTCGATCCTCGTCCGCGGGACGGTCGGGAGCGACGGGGGGCTCGCCATCCCGACGCCGACCTACACGCTCTACGAGACCCTCGCGGCCTCGACCGGCGCGCGGCTCTCCCAGGTCCCATTCGCCGCGGACTGGAGCCTTCCCGAGGCCTTCGATCGCGCGGCCTCCCGAGCGCGTCTCGTGCTGCTCGCCAACCCGAACTCCCCGTCCGGGACGGTCGTCCCCGCCGAGAGAGTGGAGGTGCTCGCCCGCGCCGTCCGGGGCCTCGTCGCCGTGGACGAGGCCTACGTGGACTTCGCCGAGCGCGGGTGCCGGGAATTGCTCGACCGGCTCCCGAACGTGGTCCTCCTGCGGAGCTTCTCGAAGTCGTTCTCGCTCGCGGGAGCGCGGATCGGCGCCCTCGCCGGTCCGGCGGACCTCGTCGCGGGGCTGCGGCCGCTCAAGGACTCCTACAACGTCTCGCGGCTCGCGATCGCGGCGGGGGTGGCCGCGCTCGAGGACCTTGCCTGGATGCGGCGCAACGCCGACCGCATCCGCGCCACGCGCGAGCGGCTCTCGGCGGGCCTCCGCGCGCTCGGGTTCGAGGTCCCGCCCTCGCAGGCGAACTTCGTCCTGGCGATCGGCCGCGCCGACGCGCGTCCGATCCACGAGGCGCTCAAGGCGAAGCGGATCCTGGTCAGGCACTTCGACTCGCCGAGGCTCCGGGACGCGCTCCGGATCACGGTCGGGACGGACGAGGAGACGGACAGGCTGCTGGCGGAGCTGGAGAGGATCGGGAGGGTGGGGGGCGGGGGGGCGGCATGACGCTTAGATCAAGGCTACGACTCGTGGGGGGCGTCGGCCTTCAACGAGTTGTTGGGCCCCGACTGGCCGAACATTAGCTCTTCAACTCGCGCGCCTGGCACTGCCGAAAGACCTCTCCCTTCTATCTCGCGCACTCCGGAATAGATGTACCAGCGGGCTCTCGACTCGCTTTCCGTGGGCCACTCCCACTCAGCCCGGTGCTGCAGCTCACTAGGCGGACGCTCCTGCTTCCACTCCTCGTCAGACCCAGAGACAAACTCCTCGTCAGAGCCAGAGATAAACTCACGCCGGCCAATTCCCACGAGCCCGAGCGAACATAGCTCCTGAATCACGGCCAGAATCTCGTCAATGACCGCCTGGGTGGGTTTCTCCGGCTCTCTGGCAGAAATGTCAGAAAGCACCTCGTAGAGGAAGGACCCCTCGTATGCATTTAGCGCAACGAGAAACTCAAGATCCTCACTTGTCATCGCTCCACCTATGGGGCGCAACGTGTATTGGACAGGGTCGCGTAGTCCTCCCGAGCGCAGAGGCCCGGGCTGCCGAACTCGGGACAACTCGATTCGATCCGTCGGCCCGCGCGCTTGCCTGGCAAGGGATCGCGTTTCCCGCCGTCGATCTCCTCTCCAGGATTAGTCCTACTCCGATAAAGTTCCACGGCTGATCTGCCGATCTTCCTCCACGAGAGGGAGGTCGGCATGACGACCGAAGAGATCGTGGCCCTGGGGGGCA
>JAKEIC010000237.1 GCA_022614695.1 Planctomycetales bacterium
GAGCGCGCGAACGCGAAGGTCCAGGCCGTGATCCGCGTGGCTCTCGGGGACCCGGCGAGCGAGGTGAGGGTCGAAGCGTGCCGGGCCGCGGCGGCGCAGCGCTGGAAGGGCGCGATCCCGATCCTCGCGGAGATGGCGGAGCGTCTCCCTGGGAAGGACAACGAGACGGCGAAGACCGCCCTCCTCGCGCTCGCCCAGATCGGGGACCTCGCGGGACTCAGGACCTTCACGGGGTCGGCGTGGGAATCGGGCGACCGCGAGGTCCTCGTCACCCGGATCTTCGCGATCCGGTACCTGCGAAGCGCCGAGTCCGTCGAGTGGCTCCTCTCGCTCTTCACGGCCGGCCGGGGTCGGCGCGGCGGCATGAACGTGGGGCCGGGCGGCCCCATCTTCGAGTCGCTCGAGTCCCTGACGGGCGCGGGCCTCGGCCGCAACCCCGAGGCGTGGCGCGACTGGTGGAAGAAGGCGAAGGGGAGCTTCCGCCCCGATCCCCTCGAGGAGGGCTACGAGGTGACGGGGCTATTCGGGGACGCGAAGCGCGACCGCGGCGAGCGCCGGCCCGGCGAGAGGCCGCCGCGGTAGGCGACGCGGCGCCTCACCTCTCCCGCAACGCCGCGAGCGCCGCGCGGGCCCGGGCGAGGTTCGACTCCGCCGTGGCGCGGTGGGGCCAGTTCGGGCCGCCCGCCGCGAGCGCCCTCTGGAAGTCCTCGACCGCACCCGCGAGGTCCCCGAGTCGCTCCCGGACCCGGCCGCGGTTGTTCCACGCCTCCGGGTGGTCGGGGCGCCGCTCGAGGACCGCCCCGAGATCGGCGATCGCCCCCGGGAGGTCCCCGAGTTCCGCGCGGGTGTTGCCGCGGTTGTAGAGCGCCCGTCCGTTGCCGGGCTCGATCTCGAGGATCCGGTCGTAGTCGGCCATCGCCCCGGCGAGGTCCCCCAGCTCCCGGCGCAGGATGGCCCGGTTCACGAGGGCCGCCACGCATCGCGGATCGGCCGCGATCGCCTGATCGTAGTCCTCGGTGGCGCGGGCCGGCTCGCCGAGGCTGGCGCGGGCCGATCCGCGGTTCACGAGCGCGCCCACGTACCGGGGATCCGACGCGAGCGCCCGGTCGAAGTCGGCGATCGCTCCGGGGAGGTCGCCCAACTCCGCGCGGGCCACGCCGCGGTTGCTCCAGGTCGCGGGGTCCCTGTCCCCCAGCTCGATCGCGCGGTCGAGGTCCCGTATCGCCCCCGGCGCGTCGCCGCGGGTGCGGCGCGCGTTCCCGCGGTTGCACCAGGCCTTCACGTGCCCGGGCTCCAGCGCGATGGCCTGGTCGAAGTCGGCGATCGCGGCGGCGAGGTCCCCCTGGTCGGTGCGGGCGTTCCCCCGGTTGTAGAACGCGTCCGCGTACCGGGGATCGAGCTCCAGGGCCCGGCCGTACTACTCGATCGCCCCCGCGTTGTCCCCGAGAGTGTTCCGCATCGCCCCGCGATTGACGCGGACCCAGGCCAGGGGCGGTCCCTCGGCCAGCGCGGCGCCGTACTCCCGGACGGCCGCCGGGCGGTCCCCGCGGGGATCGAGGTGCTCGAGGTACCCCCGGAGCAGCGACGCCTCCCACCCGGAGGCGGACGCCAGCTCCGCGCGCGCTCGGGGCCAGTTCCTCGTCATGACGGCCAGCGCCGCGCGGGCGAGCCTTGCCTCCCGCGACTCCCCCCGCGCGGCGCGCTCGAGGAGGGGTACGGCGCCGTTCCCGTCCAGGCGGCCGACCGCCTCGAATCCGCGGTAGAAGAGAGCCGCGCCCGACTCGGGAGCGGAGTCCGGCACGCGCTCCCACTCGGCGACCGCCCCGGGCCCGTCCCGCATCCCCCAGAGCAGGAGCCCCCTCTCGAGCCGCCAGGCGTGGGCCGACGGGTGGCTGGCGCCGCTCGCCAGCGCTCCGGCGAGGAGGCGGGCCGCCTCGGCCGGGGCAGTGGCTCGGACCGCCCGGGCCCGCTCGGCGAGCGCCTCGGCGCGGGAGGGGGCGGGCGCCTCCGCCGGCGGGGGAATCCGGGACGGGCCCCGGCCCGCCGGACCCGCCCAGGCCGCCCAAGCGATCGCCGGCGCAGCCGCTGTTGACGCGACCATGGCGACGAGTCGGGCTCGGCCCCTCGCGCGCGGCCGCTCGCCCCGCAGCACCCGATCGAGGTCGTCCCGCAGTGCCGCGGCGTCCGGGTAGCGCGCCGCGGGCCGTTTCGAGAGGCAGCAGGCAACGACCCGCGCGAGCCCGCGGGGAGCGTGCGCGGCGAGGCGCCGCAGGGGCACCGGCCGCTCGAGGATCACCTTGGCGACGATCTCCTCCGGGGTCTCGCCGTCGAACGGCGGCCGTCCCGCGACCATCTCGTAGAGGACCGCCCCGACTCCCCAGACGTCGGTCGCGGGGGTGAGGGAGTCCGTATCGCCGCAGGCCTGCTCGGGGGACATGTAGTCGGGGGTGCCCACCGCCGTGCCCGTGACGGTCAGCCGGGAGCCCGTGGGGAGGTCCTTGGCGAGGCCGAAGTCGGTCAGGAACGCGCTTTCGGCGTTCGCAGGAGCCCGATGGGCAACATCCTCGTCAGCACCCTTACGGCCAACGAGGATGTTCCCCGGCTTCACGTCCCGGTGCAGGATCCCTCGCGCGTGCGCGGCGGCGAGCGCGTCGGCGACGTCGCGCGCGATCTCGCACGCCCGCCTCCAGGGGAGCGGCTCGCGGCGGAGGGTCGCCCAGAGCGACTCGCCCTCGACGAGCTCCATGGCGAACCAGGGACCCTCCGGCCCCTCTCCCGAGGCGAGGACCCGGACGATCCCAGGATGGTCGAGCGCGTGCACCAGCTCGACTTCCCTCCGGAAGCGCAGGAGGGGCACCGGTCCCGAGAGCCGCGCCTGGAGGGAGGCCACCTTGAGCGCGACCTCGGCCCCGGTCCCCTCGTGCCGCGCCCGGTACACGACCGCGAACCCCCCGCGCCCGAGCTCGGCTCCTAGGGCGTAGGGACCGATCCTCCCCGGAGTCGACTCCATCGGGGCCCGAGTCTACTGGCGGGGACGCATGGGAATCGAACCCACCCGGGGCGATCGTGTCACCCCACACAGGATTTGAAGTCCTGGAGGCCCACCAGGAGCCTTTCCGTCCCCCTTGGCGCGCAGGATGTTACAACGCGACTTGCGAACATTCCAGTTTTTGTAGCCCCAAATGCCGCCCCAAATTCCGCGAAAGAGCCGCTCCGTCGGACCCTAACAGCGCCTCCGCGCGCGCCGCCGCGAGACGCCGGACGGCCTCGATCTCCGCGCCCTCCGGGGCGTGGCACGCGTACCGCATCGTCACCGCAAGAGTCGCGTGCCCGAGGAGCGCGGCGACGGTCGGGATCGGAACGCCCGCCCGCACGAGCCCGCTCGCGTAGGCGTGGCGGAGGTCGTGGAACCGGAGCCCGGCGTGCCCCGCGCGCCGCGCCGCGCGCGCAAACGCCTGACTGAGCCGCCATGGTTCCGCGGCAACGTCCGGGAACACGGGGTCGGGTCCCGTGAGCGGGACCACGCGGCGCGAGTCGCGCAGCGCGTGGAGAGTCTCGACGGCCTTCGGTGTGAGCGGCACGGTGCGCGGGCGCTTCCCCTTGGATCGCCGGACCACGAGGGCTGGGGGCGGCCCGGGCTCCGCGATCCTCACGTCCTTCCACTCCAGCGCGGCAAGTTCCCCGCGGCGGAGGCCCGTCTCGGCCGCCAGCACGACCGCCGGGCGGAGGTCCGCCGGCGCGTGGGCGGCGAGGAGGGCGAGGTCCCGGGCGTCGAGGAAGGGGACGGGCCGCAGCTCCTCCCGCTGTCGCTTCACGCCGCGCGCCGGGTTCCCGTCCGTGAACCCGCGCGCCCTCGCCTCGCGGAACACCACGGACAGGAGCGCGAGGTAGCGGTTGAGCGTCCCCGCGGACCCGCCCGACCGTCGGCCTCTCGCCTCTCCGCCCGGACTCGGGTCCTCCGCGCAGCTTTGCGTGGGCGCCTTCCGCGCCCTCTTCTCCGCGAGCTTCGCCAGGAAGTCCTCGACGTCCGCCGGGCCGATCTCCGCGAGCGCGCGAGCGCCGAAGTGCGCCTCGATGCGGCGGTAGCGCCCCTCCTCCACGGCGAACGTGGCGGGGACGTGTCGTGCGGCGAGGACGGGACGGAGCACCCGCCAGAAGTCAGCGAACGTCGTCTCGGACGGGGGCCGCTTCCCGACCGCCTCCCCCCGGGCGACGGCGGCCCCAAGCTGCGCGAGCCAGTCCCTCGCGTCCCGCACGCCCGGGAAGGACTTCCAACGGCGCTGCCCGTCAACGGTCGCGCGCGCAGTCCAGGTGCCGCCGCGCGTGTAGACGTGGCCGAACGGCCGCGAGCGCTTACCCACGATCGCCCCCTCTCGTCCGCGCACTCTTCGGAGCCTTCCGGCGGGGCCCCCGGCCCGCCGAGCCCCCGTACTCGGCCTCGAGCGCCGCGAGGCCCCGAACGAGGGCCTCGCGGCCGATGCTGCCGCGCGTGGTCCCCGGGATCCTGCGCGCGAGCGTCTCCACCCGGGCCATGTCCTCCGGCGACACTCGGAGCGCGAGTACCAGTCTCGCAGGAGCCACAGTCACCCCCTCCCGTTGGACGGGGGCGGCATTCTCGGGGCGCCTCCGTCTGAGGCAAGGGGAATCTCGTTCTCCCCTTGGGTCCCGAGGCGGAGTCGGGCCGCGGCCTCGCGCTGCTGGCGGTCCCCTCGGCGGTCGTAGCGCTGTGTCGTGGTGACGTTCGCGTGGCCTGCCTGGCGGGCGATCATGGACAGGTCCACCCCTGCGTCCATCAGGTCCCCGATCATGGTCCGCCGGAAGTCATGCGGGCGGGTGTAGCGGAGTCCCGCCGCCGCCACTCGCTTCGACACGATGCGGTTCAGAGTCCGCGGCCAGAGCGGGCGCTCGGCGCGCGTGGAGCCCTTCCGCCTCCGCGCGGGCCGGACCCGACCGAAGAGCGCGCCGTGAGCCTTCCCTCGGACTCGAAGCCAGTCGCGGAGGTATGGCAGGCACTCGGGCGCCAGGTACACGAGCCGGTCCTTGTTCCCCTTCCCTTGGCGCACGAGGACGGACGCCTCGCGTAGATCCAGGTCCACGATCGAGAGTCCCATGAGTTCCGAAGCGCGGAGGCCCCCGTAGTAGAGCACCGCGAGGAGCGCGGCATCCCGGCGGCCCGCGAGGCTCGGATCGCTGCCGCAGAGCCGGAAGAGCGCGCGGAGTTCTTCCGCCGAGAGGTGGCGGCCCGGCGGCTGGCGGTAGCCCCGCACGGGGGGCACGTCGGTCGCCCGCGCCAGCTCCTCGCGGGAGATGTACCCGAGGCGCCACGCCTCACGGAGCACGCTCCGCAGGTTCGCGAGGTACTTGTTCGCCGTGTTCGGTGCGTAACGCGCCGTCAGGAACGAGCGCACCGCCGCGACGTGCTGGTACCGGACCGCCGACCAGTCGAGCGAAAGGGCGTCCCGCTGCCCTCGCGTGAGGATGCGTGCCACCTGGGTCAGCGCGGTCAAGGTCGTGCTCCGCGAGGGCCCGGGCTGGAGACTGGCGAGGTAGACCAGCGCTGGGTGTCGGTCGCGGCGGACGGTCGGAACCGGGAGCCCTGCGAGGCGAGGACTGAGGGCGCGGCCCGGCTCGTTCTGAGATTCCATAGCGCCTCCGTATGCGCTGTAAGCACCGTATACTCCTGCCGCCGAGGAGTCAAGCCTCTGAGGACCTCCCCGCCGTCGAGGGGACGGGGCCGTGGTGGGCTCGCAGAGCGTCTTGCAGCCCGGATCGCGAGCAGGTTACAGTGCTCTTGATGGCGACGGCTGCTGGGTACCGTGTAGAGGCTGGCCTCCTTGACTTGGTGCGTCGGACAGATGCTCCGGCGAGGGAATTCTGGGCCCGCTTGGCAGAGCGAGAGCGCTGGCAACGCACGATCTTCCGAGCCTTCGCCACCATCTGCGTACTTGCCGCTCTCGGGACCGCTTGCGCACTCGTTGGGCTCGCCTCGGCCTCCAGCAGGGTCGCTTCTCTGATCTTCACTCTGGGAATGCAGCTCGTCGCCGTGACTGTGCTGATCCAGGTACGCGGCCAGACACGGGAGGAGATTCGCAGGCTGCGCGAGCTCGTCGCCAACTTGGACGAATGGTCGGACCGATACCACAGGCTCGCCGCGCATCTCTCGTTGAGGAGCACAGACGAGAGCATCCCGGTCGAGAAGGTCCGCGCCGAGCTGGGCCTCTAGGTGCCGTACCAGGTGGCGCTGAAGACGATGGCGCGGCAGCAACTGCGCGAATTGCCGGAGGGCGCTATCCCCGCAGTGCTGGACTGGGTTGTGAAGCTCGGCTCGGACCCTCGACCGGCGGGCACCGAGGAACACGAGGGCCTGTACTCGAACAGGCTTGCCCCCGACCTGCGCGGCTGCACCGTTTACTGGGAGATAGTGGAGCACGAGAAGAAGATCACTGTCGTTTGGTTTCGCGCGCCTCTCTCGCACCCGTCCTCCGCTGCTGAGGACTCCCCGGAATCGCGTCGGGGCTGTTTGCAGATGTGGAGCTGACCTTCGGGTAGGCCACGACTCCCGGAGGAGTAGCGCCGACCGCGTGTCCCCCCGCATCGGGCCTCATGGTGCGTCCAGCGTACGGCACGTCGAGCAGCTCCGCGGCCCGCCGCTTCGCGTGCTCTCCGCGCCGATCGTAGCGCGCCGTCGTTTGGACGTTCGCGTGCCCGACCAGCCCGCGCACCGTGGCGATGTCGGCCCCCGCGTCGAGGAGGTCCCCGATGAACGTCCGCCGAAGATCGTGGGGGGAGAACCGGGGCACCCCGGCCTTGTGCGCCCGAGCGCGCACGATCCCGAGGACGGCCTGCGAGGAGAGCCGACGACACGGCATCCGCCGGCCAGACTTGTCCACCGGCCAGAACAGAGGCCCGGGGGTGATGCCGCGGCTCGTGAGCCATGCGGCGATCGCCTCGCGCGCCCCGCCCGCCAGGTAGACCAGCCTCTCCTTGCCCCCCTTCCCCGCGCGCACCGTGAGCGTTCCCGTCTCGGCGATGTAGTCCGCCAAGTCGAGCCCGGCGGCCTCGGACCGTCGGAGGCCCGCGTAGAGCGCTGCCAGGAGGGCGGCGTCCCGCGGGCCCGAGGGGGACGAGTCCTCCTCGCACGAGGCGAAGAGCGCGCGCAGCTCCCCACGGCTCAGGGCGCGGCCGGGGGGCACAGCCTCGCCCCTGACGGCGGGAAGGTCCGAGGCGCGCTGGAGCGCCTCCGGATCCATAAGCCCGAGGCGCCACGCCTCGCTGAGCGTGCCGCGCAAGGCCGCCAGGTGGCGGTTCACGGTCGCCGGACGGTAGCGGGCTGCGAGCCACGCGCGAACGGCCGCCGTGTGCTGGTAGCGGAGCCTGTGCCACGCGAGCTGCCGCGCGTCGGCCCGGCCGCTCGTGAGCGCCGCGGCGATCGTGTCGAGACTCTGGCGCATCGCTCGTCGGGACCCGGGGGCGAGGCGCGCCACGTAGACCGCGGCCGGGTGGCGGTCGGCAGGGAGGTCCTCCCCCCCGCTCAACTCCGCGAGCCCCGCGCCGGCGATGGTCGCGAGCGCAAGCACGGGCGCCCCCGCCGAGGACTCCACGTCCGGGCGCCGATCGGCGCTCACCTGGACCGATTCCACGTCCGCGCGCGCGTTCGTCGCTCCTGCGCGATCCTGGCGCGTCGCGTCGGCGACGCGCAGCGATGCGGGCCCCGGTTCCGGCGCGTGCTCACTCACGGCCGGCCATCCCCCCCGCGCCGCTTGCGAGAAGAGCCATTCTCATACGCAATCGTCCCGATAGGATTGCCCTTCCCGCGAGGGACGGAGGCACGGCATGCAGAGCAAGACACGGTTCTGGGTGACGGGCGGACTCGTGAGTGCAGCGACGCTCCTTGCGTCGGCCGTCGAGCCCGTACAGAAGATTGTGGACGCCGGCAAGGCCGTGGGGGCCGTTACGCTTGGGGACTTGGCCGGGCTCCTCCCCTTCGCATTCGTGGTCGGTCTGTGGTGGATCCTCGCTCGAGAGTTCAGGCGGCTGAATCACTGGGTTGACGTGCTTTCGACCGGTCTTCGCGCGGAGATCCTCGCTCTCCAAGAGGATCAGGTTGAGCCGCTCCGGGATACCTTCCAGCTTCAGGTAGACAAGCTCAGGGACTACGTTGACACCGTGGCGACTCGGGTCAGCGAGCCGACGATCAAGGAGGTGGAGCGACGCCTCGCTCCGCTCAAGGACTCGCTCGACATCGCCCGCGGGCAGGAGATCCCAAGACTCGCCCAGAGCCTTGGAGAAGTCATGGAGCGGCTTGAGATGTAGCCCCCTCACGGCTCGGGGCACCCGGCGCAATCTGGCAGGACCCGGATTCACTCGTCCTCCGATTCCGCGGCAGAGCACGGCCGGCCCCGGCTGCGCACCGGGAAGAGCGTCCGCGCCCGGCCGCTCGCAGCCCGGTCGGCGAGCCACGCCTCGACGTCCTCGGGACGGAAGAGCCACCGCTTGCCGACGCGGAAGCCTGGGACCTTCCGTCCGTAGGCGAGCGCCCGGACGGCGGCCGGTTGGAGGTGAAGGATCTCGGCGACGTCCTCGACGGTCCAGAGTACGGGGCGGGGATCGAGGCGCACGGACGCCGCTTGAGGCTCAGCGGCCCGGCCCCCCGAGGCAGCGGGCACAGAGAGCGACTCAGACACGAGGTGCCTCCGTCCCCCGAGGTGGGGAAGCACTCGCGTCCGGCGGATGCGTGGTCGAAGCATCATCGGCTGGGACGCGTGCGGTAAAGCGAGAAACTCCTCCTCCCGCCTCCGCGCCGCCGGACGCCGGACTCGCGGGAATAGGCGCGGTAGTGGGAGAAACCCCGGGCGCGCCACCATTGGGAGCCAGCCACGTGGCTCCGTGTGCGTGGGGGCTGGCGGACTCGTCCCGTAGAGTGGCGCGCATCCCCATGGCGAGACTCGTGGCCGGCGCCTCGCGCACGGGCCCTGCCTCGCTCAACGGCGGTCGTACAGCGGGGAACTCGATCTCCCCGGTTCCCAGGGAAGCCGAAGACGCTTCGCCGTCGCAGCTCGCGGATGGTTCTCGTAGAGCGAGAAGACCTCGCGCAGAGGGATCCACGGCAGGCGGCTCGTGCGCGGGATCCGCCACGTCCGCCGACGGTAGTACTCTGGGAGACTCGCGCTCTTCGACTCGCGCAGAGCCTACGGCGGCATCGCCCGTGGGGCCCGCGGGCACCTCTCGTAGAGCGGCGCGCTCGATCGCGTGCACACCGCCCCTCGAAGGGTACTGCGCAGCGAGGGCATCCCGCGCGCGGTCCGCCTCGGTCAGCGTGGGCGACGTTAGGGCGCGCGTTACGCCCGCTACGATGGCGCGGGACGCCGGATCAGCGGGTGCTCCTTCCCCAGCCTCGCGCTCGGCCGCGGCGCGCCGCTCCGCCTCGTACCGCGACCGGAAGATCCGCGCGCGCGCCTTACCGGCTGGGCAAGTGCAGCACCCCACGATGGACCTTCCCTCGTACAGTGCGCCAGCTCGACAGCGCGTTTCCCCGGCCTCGCAGCGGCTGCCGGCGGAGGCTGAGGGTGCATCGGCGGGTCTCCTCTCGTCGCGTCCAGCACCCTCTTCTGCGCCTGTACCGGTACTCTGGCTAGTACCGGTATGACTCACGGACTGACTGACTGACTGACGGACGGACTGGGAGGGGTCTGGGGAGGGCACCGTACCGGTACGCTCCGTCGTCGGAGTACCGGTACTGCGACTGCCGCGCCACTGAGTGGCCTTCTCGCGCTGCCGGTAGCTCTCGGATGCGAACCCGCGCCAGATGGAATCCGCAATCCGGCCCGCACCGTCGGCCTCGCGGACAACGGCTCCAGACTCCAGCAACTCGCGGAGCGCGGAGGTCGCGTAGTCTAGCGACAAGCTTGCCGCGGCAGCTAGGTACTCGGGCCGCAGCTCTCCTGGTTCCAGCTCGCCCTCGGACCCGCGCCGACGAGCCGCGGTGATTCCGAGGATGAGTACCATGTACCGCGCGGTCCCACTGACCGAGACGAGCCGCGGGTCGGCCGCGAAGTCACGCGAGAGCGACAGGTACATCAAGGGCGCCCCTCCTGGCCCCGGTGGAGAGGCGGTGGGGACGGCTCCTCTGGCGCCTCTGGGGCGGGGGGCGATCCGACGATCACGCCCAGCGCGCAGAGCCGCTCGCGCGCCTTCCTAGCGCTCCGAGCATCGCCCCGCGCGGTCGCCAAGGTCAGCCTGACGTGCCAGTAGATCGCGTCGCGCGGGGGCCGGCTGCTTCCCACACACTGGGGCCGGTGTGCCCCAGATTCGCGTGCTACCCCTCGGCGGGGTGTGCCCGGAGTGTGCCCCTGGGGAGGAAGCTACTCCGCGGTGTCTCCATCCGCGCGAGGAGCCCGACCGATTTCCTGGTCTGTGGGCCGGGGCTGGCCCCTCGGCTGAGTGCGCTCCGAGAACTCCCGGCGAGCCTCACGCTCGGCATCGCGGGATGCGTTGCGAGCCCGAGAGAACTCGGGCCACTTGTAGAGGGTCCGGCGTGAGACCCCCACCCTTCTCGCCACCTCAGCGACGGAGAGTCTGCTGTTCACGAGCAATCCCACGGCTTCGGCGCGCCTCTCGTCGCTCGGACGCCCTCGCCCCACGGCGGTTCGGGCCTCCTCCCGTCGCCGGAGCCGTAGCTCTTGAGAAAGTGTCGCAGCCGTCTGGACTGTCAGGCTCCGTATCTCGCTCTCGCCTTCGTTCCTAGTCCTCGCGAGCGCGAGGGCCTCTGAGAGGTGCCGCGCGCACCGACGGTCTCCATCGTCCGCCGCCCATGCGAGGAGTCGGGCTAGTAGGCGCGTGAGGTCGTCGCGCTCCTCCGCGGCGGAAAGGAATGCCTCGCAGGTCGCCGCCCACCCCTGGATCTTCCGGCCAGACCGCAGACGCCCGAATTGCTCCGGCGTGGCCGCCTGATGGATGCGCCTCACGTCCGGTCCGAGCCGCTCTACCACCTCGTGAAGCTCCTGGTCCTTCGCCACGATCCGCTCCACGTACCCCCCGTGGCCGAGCAGCTTGGAGCGGACCTCACGCCGTAGAGGTACGACGGACGGGCGGATGTCCTTCTCCCAATCGAAGCCCCGCCGGGTTCGGAACCCTTCAGCTTGGCGGCAGCGGAAGTGCTCGTCCCAGGTACGGACCTCTTGCACGAGCGCCGACTCCGGTGCGTCGGCTCGGCGCGCCCCGGGCATCCCGCGCCTCTTCTCGCGGTCCTGCCACTCAGCGATCGCGGTGCGGAGGTTCAGGTGATGCCCCGCACCCGATTCTCTTCCGGCCCGCCTGGCCGATCCACCAGAAGCTTGCGTGCAGGTGGGGCCGGAGACCGACCCTAACGGGCAGACCCGCGGAGACGCCGGAATCTGTCGCCCGAAATGCCGCCCGAAATCTCGCGCGCGAACGAGCGCGTTCCCTCGCGTTCACGCGGAAGCGGCGGCGACGGGACGCCGCAAGGTCATTCTGACGTGTGGCTTCCGGTCAGTCGTCACGCGATACCAGCGCGCGCCAAGGCGTTGCGTCCTAGCCTCTCATCGTTTTTGAAGTCCTGGAGGCCCACCAGGAGCCTTTCCGTCCCCCAAGGGCGAGGGGAGGATAACCGACACGGAGGATTCCGGAAGGGGCCCGGGTCAGGGAACGAGCCGGACCAGGACCACCCCCGCCCGCTCCCGGACGACGCCCACCTCGGCCGCCTCGGGGCTGCCCGACTTCCGGATCTCCTCGAGGAGCTTCGGGGCCTTCTTCGGGGCCACGGCGATCAGGAGCCCGCCGCTCGTCTGCGCGTCGCAGCAGAGGTCTGCCTGCGCCTCGGAGACGCCCTTCCCGACCTCGAGGTACTCGGCGGCCGACTCGCGGTTCCGCTTCGAGCCGCCGGACATGCAGCCCTTCCCGTGGTACTCCTCCCACTCGGGGAACGTCGGGAGCCTCTTCACCGAGAACTCGAGGGTCACGCCGCTCCCGCCGGCGACGTTCCGCCCGTGGCCGACGAGGCCGAAGCCGGTCACGTCGGTGCAAGCGCTCGCCCCTGCGCGGACCATCGCCTCGGAGGGCGCCCGGTTCAGACGCGCCATCACCTCGCCGACGCGACGGGAGAGGGCGGCGTGGGCGATCCCCTTCTTCACGGCGGTCGTCAGGAGCCCGATGCCGAGGGGCTTCGTGAGGAGGAGCCTGTCGCCGGGCTTCGCGCCTGCGTTCGTGATGACGCGGTCGGGGTGGACCGTGCCCACGACCGCGAAGCCGTACGAGATCTGCTCGCTCTCGACCGAGTGGCCGCCGACGATGATGGCGCCCGACTCGTGGACCTTCTCGGCGCCGCCCCGCATGATCTCGGCGAGGACCTCGCGGTCCACCGTCTTCGGGCAGCAGAGCATGTTCAGGGCGGCGACGGGCTTCGCGCCCATCACGTAGACGTCCGAGATCGAGTTCGCGGCCGCCGCCTGCCCGTAGAGGTAGGGGTCGTCGAGGACCGGCGGGAAGAAGTCTATGGTCATGACGAGGGCCATGTCGGGCGCTACGCGGTAGACGCCCGAGTCGCTGAAGTTCTCCGTCCCGATGATCAGGTTCGGGTCGGTGAACTTCGGGAGCCGGTCGAGGATGCTCCCCAGCACCGCCGGGGAGAGCTTCCCCGCTCAGCCCGCGCAGGCGGCGTAGTCGGTCAGCCGCTTCTTCTCGGCCTCGACGCCCATGGCACCTCCGGCCGGAAGGCTATCGCCCGCCGCCCCGAGCGACAAGCGCGCCCTCTGTGTGGATGTCCCGGGACGGTCGGTCTCATGTCGGGGAGCGCGAGGGGCGGAGCCCCTCGCTTCGCGATTGCATCCCTCTCCGCCAATCCCGAGAATGTGGCGCGTCGCCCACTCCGCCGGGGTGTAGCGCAGTCTGGCAGCGCGCTTGGTTTGGGACCAAGAGAGCGCGGGTTCGAATCCCGCCACCCCGACCAGAGACTTGAGCCGCCGGGACCGAATCGCCGTCCTTCTCCTCCCCGTCGTCGCCGCCCTCGTCGCCCACGGCCGCGCGCTCGCGGGCGGCTACTGCGGCTACGACGACACGCGGATGCTCCTCGAGAACCCCGACCTCGCAGCGGGGGCCTCGTGGGACGAGCTGCTGCTACGCGACTTCTGGAGGCACGCGGGACCAGTCGGGATGTTCCGGCCGCTCGTCCTCGCCACGTTCGCCGTGGACCGCTCCTTCTGGGACGCGAACCCGTTCGGGCTCCACCTGACGAACCTCCTCCTCCACGCCGCCGCCTCGGCGGCCGTCGCGGCAATCGCCCTGCGCCTGCGGATGGGCGCGCTCCTCGCGGGGGCGGCCGGGGTCCTCTTCGCGGTCCACCCGGCCCACGCAGAGTGCGTCTCCTGGATCGTGGGGCGCTGCGACGGGATCGCCACTCTGGGGACCCTCGTGGCCCTCCTCGCCCACCTGGCGGGGCGCCCCGGGATCGCGACGCTCGCGTGGCTCGGGGCGCTCGGGGGGAAGGAGTCGGCGGCCTCCGCGATTCCGTTGGTCGCGCTGCTTGCCTGGGCCGGACGCCACCCGGCCGGCGCTAGCCGCCGCCGGGCCTGGGCCCTGGCCGGCGCCGGGGCCGGCCTCGCGGCGGCCCTCTACGCGATCGCGCGGCTCGTCGCCCTGGGAGGGAGTCCGGTGCCCGGCGGCGCGGGGGTGGCGCTCCCCGGCGTCGGGCTCCTCGACCGGCTGCTCGTGTTCGCCCGCGCGGGGGCCGCGATGCTCGGCTCGCTCGCGACCGGGGCCGGGCTCTGCGCGGACCATTCCGCCGATCCCGGGTGGCTGCGGCCCGATCCGGGGGGGGCGGAGGCGTTCCTCCTCGCCGGGCTGCTCGTCGCCGCGGCCCTCTCCCTCCGCGCCGCCCGCCGCGGGAGCCTTCTCGGGCTCGGCCTCGCCTGGGTCGCGGTCGCCCTCCTCCCCGTCTCGCAGGTCGTCCCCATCGGCGCTGTGCGAGCGGACCGGTTCCTCTCCCTCCCCGCCGCGGGCTGGAGCCTCGCGCTGGCCGCGGGGCTCGGGATCGCCGCGACTCCCCCGCTCGGCACCGTCCCCAGGGCCCTGGCGCGCCGGACCGCCCTCGCCGTGGGCCTCACGGCCGTCGCCGCCTTCACGGTCCTCTCCATCCGCCGAGCCGCCGTCTGGTCCGGCCCGGTGCCCCTCGCGGAGGACGTGCTCCGGCGCACCCCGAACGACGCGGAGGCCTGGAACCGCCTCGGGATCGCACGCGAGTCGTCGAAGGAGTGGCGCGCCGCCGAGGAGGCCTACCGGCGCGCGATCGCGATCACGGACTCCGGGAGCGGCCCGCGCGAACCCCGCGCCGTCCTCAACCTCGGGACCCTCTTCCTCTCCCGCGACCGCCTCGAGGAGGCCGAGCCCCTGCTCCGGCGGGCGCTCCGCGAGCGGCCGAGGGACCCGGTCGTGCACTTCAACGTCGCGAAGCTCCTCGACGCGCGCGGCCGGTTCCGGGACGCGACGGTCGCCTACGAGGCCGCCCTCGAGCTTCGCCCCCGCTGGCTCCCCGCCATGAGGAACCTCGCCGCCACCCTCTACCGGGCGGGCGACGAGGTGGCCGCGGCCGCGGCCTACCGCGAGGCGATCGAGGCGCATCCCGAGGACCCCGGACTGCGCATCGGGCTCGCGGAGCTGCTCCTCGACGAGAGCGACCGCCCCGAGGACCGCGCCGAGGCGCTCGCCCACTTCCGGCGCGCGGTGGACCTCGCGCCCCGCTCCGAGCGCGCCCGCAAGGGGCTCGAGCGCGCCCTCTCGGCGCTCGGGGCGACGGACCGGTGACTACTTCTCCGGCAGCACGATGTCGTGGTCGAAGGGGACCCCGAGGGCCGGGACGTCCAGGTCGTGGTCAAAGCTCTTGCCGCTCGCCGCGCCCACGACGAGCTTCACCGGGCCTTCCGGCACGTGGATGCGGAAGCGGCCGGCCTCCACTCTTCCCCAGTAGACGCGTCCGGTCTTGCCCGAGGTGGCGCCGAGCACGAGGTAATCGGCGAGGGTGGACTTGCCCAGGCGGACCGTCCCGGTCACTTCCCGGAGCGGCCGCAGTTCGACCGTGGCCGTCGAACCCCTCGCAGCCTTGAGTGTCCCGCCGTACTGCGCGTCCTTCCCGCTGAGGCTCGCCAGACGCAGCCGATAGGGCGGCCCTCCGATCGCCACGCCTCCTCCCATCAGGAGCACGACTCCCTTCTCGTCCGAGTTCATCCCGCCGTCCATCCACGCCGACGACCAGATGAGCTGGACCTCGGGGACCGGCCTCCCCTGCGAGTCCACCAGCTTCACCTTCGTGCAGTCCACGAGAGGGTCCTCGCCCGGGAGGAAGTCCTCGCCGAGCGGGATGGGCGGGACGGGGGCGACCTCCCCCACCTTGATCGTGACGGGGGCCTCCGCCATGGTGAAGTTGCTGAACATCACGTAGATCGTGGCCGCGCCGGGCGCGAGCCCGTCCACCTGGAACGAGCCGTTCTTCTCGAGAGAGCCTTCCCGGCCGCGGAACCCGTCGCCTCCGGTCACCCAGAGTCGCAGGGACTGCATCTTGCTCTTCTTCCCGAGCACGGTGCCGCGGACGCCCCCGAGCGGACGCATCCTCACGGTCAGGGGGCCCTGCCCGGCAGGCCCCACCGGGCCCGTCGCGATCCCGAAACCCGTCCCGGTCTGGACGTGGACCGTAGCCATGGCCCCGGCGGGCAGGTCCTTGAAGAGGAACTGCCCCGCGGAGTCCGTCTTCCCCTTCTCGGACTTCACGGAGTGCCAGCCATCGTAGTTCGGCGTGGGCCGGAACCGCGCCCGTCCCAGCTCGAGTGTGACCTCGGTCCCCGCGACCGGCTTCCCGCCCTCGTCGGTGACGGTCCCCGCGACCTCGTCCGCGCTCGCGACGCCCGCCGCCGCCAGGGCTAGGGCGATCCCGGCCAGGGCCCGGCCACCCAATCCTGCTACCATGACGACCCTCCTCGCGGTTACTCGTCCTCCTCCAACCACCGCTTCGCCACCCGGTACCAGCTCGAGGCGTAGTACTTCCTCACGATCTCGGCGAGCTTCTCCCGCCCCTCCTTCTTGCGCTTCTGCATGAAGTCCTGACGCGCCGGCCAGAAGAGCTCCTCGGCAGGCTTCTCGTGGGTCTCCCGCAGGGCCTTGTAGGCGGCCACGACTTCCTTGGCCGCGTCGGCGAACTCGAAGTGCTTGCGGAACTCGAGGAAGTCGTCCACCCAGGCGCCGTCCCGGGCCGCCTGGATGGCCTTGAGGTAGGTCTTGGCGCGCGGGACGACGAGCCTCTCCACCCGGCCGGAGAGGTCGGCGAGCTTTCCCTTGAGCTTCCCGTCCTTGTCCTGCTCCCTGGCCCGCGCGATCGCGGCGAGCGCGTCGCGGAACTTCCCCTCGCCGATGCTCTTCTCGGCGAGCGAGGCGAGCGCGGCGGGACTCTCCGAGGTCATGGCCTCGAGCCAGCGGATGGCGTCGTCCACCGGCAGGAGAGCGAACATATGGCCCGCCATCCGGTCCTTGAAGAGGCGCAGCATCGGGAACGAGTCGTCCTCGAAGCTCTCGTAGGAGGACTCGCCCTGGCTGAAGGCGACGGTCGGGTCGTTCATGCCGTGGACGACCGCGATCGGGATCCGACGCTGCGCGGCGCGGATCTCGGGGTCCACGAAGGCCACCGGCTCCGCCTGGATGATGACGCCGGCCGAGATCGGGAAGGCCCCCGCGACCAGCTCGGGGTAGTTCATGAAGATCATGTAGGTGAGGAACCCGCCCTGGGAGTGGCCGCCCACGAATATCTTCGTGATCGGGAGGGCGGCCTTCATGTCGCGCAGGACTTCCTCCACATAGCGCGGGCTCTCGTTCTTGTTGGTCCCGGGGTACTTGCTCCGGCCCCCGAAGTTCACGTACGTGTAGTTGTAGCGGGGGTCGTCGGTCCGGCTGGCGGGGCTCCTCCGCTCGCCGTTCAGCCCGATGAGGAGGTAGTCCTCGGCGATCTCGGGCCAGGCCGAGACGATCGTGTCCACGTAGGCTCGCGAGTTCATGTTCGAGCCGTGGAGGATCACGATCGCCGGGAGGGGCTTCTTCGGGTCGAACGTCGCCGGGGCACGGATGTGGTAGGTCATCCCGTTCGCGTGCGCGCCGTCCACGAGCTTTCCGGCGACGGGCGCGACGATCGCGGCGGAGGGCTGCGGCGGCGCCGGCGCGGCCTGCTGAAGCAGGAGGGCGATTACGAGGCCGGCGAGGGCGTTGGCCATGAGCTACCTCCCCCGCGGGGCATCCCCCGCGTCCACGAACGTCGTCTCGAAAGCCCGGACCGTGAACCGAGCGAGGACGATCGCGGAGCCGCCGTCCAGCCCCACGAGATCCCACTCGCCCGCAGCGAGGCCCGGGATCGTCACCGCCGCGAGCGCGGAGCCGGGGCCCCGGGCTCGTGCGCGCACCTCGAGCGCGATGCGGTCGGAACCGGCATGACGGACGGCGAGGAGGCCCCCCGCGGGTGCGAGGACGTCGAGCACCCCCGCGGCGGAGAGCCTGTGAGCGATCTCCCGCGTCTCGCCCGCCGAGAGACGGACGGTCTCGAGCGTCTCGAAGGCGTGGACCGGCGGAAGGACCCTCACGTCGTAGGCGACACCGGGGGCGAGGCCGGGCACCTCGTAGCGCCCGCGATCGTCGGTCCAGGCGGTGCGGCGGCGGGCGGCGGCTGCCGAGACCACCTCCACCCGCGCGCCGGGGAGGGGATCGCCGGTCTCGGCGCTGGCCACGGAGCCGAGCAGGGTCGCCCCCGGCGCGAGCCGCAGGTCGAGCGTGGCGGTCTGGCCGGAAGCCAGCTCGACCGTCACTGCGTCGGCCTCGAGGGCCAGTCCCGCGGCGGCGCGCACGAGCAGCCCGTAGCGGCCCGGCGCGAGGCCTTCGAGCCGGAACCGGCCGGCGGAGTCCAGGGGCGACTCCGTCCTCCCTCCCGGGACGTCCCATCCCTTCTCCCCCGGGAGCAGGGGCCAGGCGCGCACCGTGGCACCGGGGACATCCGAAGAGCCCGGGGCCGTCACCCGACCCTCGATGCCGGCCGCAGGCGCGAGGAGCAGGCGTCGCGCGCGCTGGCCTCCGCTCGCCGCGGCGGACCGCATGTCCAGGATCTCACGGGCGGCAGCGGCCCCCGCCGTGGCCGTGAGGAGCACGTTCTCGGGCACGACATCCCGGAAGCCGACGTACCCATCCTCGTCGGCGATCTCCACGGACGCCGGGTCCCCGTGCTCCGCGGCGAGGGCCACCCGGGCCCCCGCCGCCGGAGAGCCGTCGGGCCGGACCACGCGGACCTCGAGTCGAGGGCCCTCGGGCTCGATCGTCCCGAGGACGAGCGTCACCGTAGGGACCAGGGCGGGCGGGGCGGCCCGCGGCGCGGCGGGCGTCC
>JAKEIC010000238.1 GCA_022614695.1 Planctomycetales bacterium
AGTCCCTAGAGTCCACCCAGACCGTGTGGAGCGCCGCGGAGGACTCTCCCACGATCTCGACCGGGACGGGCGCGCGGAAGAGGGGGGTCCCGTCCGCGGTCTCCTGCACCTGCTTCACGGCGAGGACCACGGCCTTCGCGTCCTCGTCGTAGGTCCACGAGACCTCGAACTCGGGGTAGCCCGGCTTCCGGATCCACTGGTCGAAGAACCAGGCGAGGTCGCGCTTCGTCACCTCTTCCATCGCCTTCCGCAGGTCGTCGGTCTCGACGCACTGCTCGCGGTGGCGCGTGAGGAAGAGCTTCAAGCCCGCCCGGAACGCCTCGTCCCCGACGAGGGCGTGCAGCATCCAGAGCACCCGCGCCCCCTTCGCGTAGGTGTGGCCGTCGAAGAGGTCGTCCGGGTCGGCGTAGACATCGGTCGAGACGGGGCGCCGGTACTCCTGGTCCTCGCCCATGTACCAGCCGATGGAGTCCCGCATGTCGAGGAGGAACTCGTCGCGCCCGAGGTCCTTCTCGCGCCACAGCGCCTCGAGGTAGCTCGCGAACCCCTCGTTCAGCCAGATGTCGCCCCAGGTCTTGCACGTGAGGAGGTCGCCGAACCACTGGTGCGCCAGCTCGTGCGCGACCAGCGGCTCGCTCTCCGTCTCGAGGTGCGCGGCCGCGTCGTGGAGCGTGTCGGCCGTCAGCGTCGTCGCGGAGATGTTCTCCATCCCGCCCCAGAGGAAGTCCACGACGCAGGTCTGGGCGTAGCGGGGATAGGGGTAGGGGACCCCGAGGAACGCGTTGTAGAAGCGGACCATCGCGGCGGTCTTCCCGAACGAGCGCGCCGCCGTCGCGGGGGCGTCCGGAGTCCCCGCGGGGACGTGCGTCTCGAGAAGCACCCCGTCCGCGTCCTCGGTGGCCGTCTCGAACTTCCCGACGCAGACCGAGACGAGGTAGGCCGGATACGCCACGTCCTGCCGCCACTGCCAGGTCCAGGTCGCCGCCTCCTTCCTCACTTCGGCGAGCTTCCCGTTCCCGACGGCCGTGTAGCCCGCCGGCACCGTGTACAGCTCCTCCGAGGTCGCCCGGTCGTTCGGGTGGTCCCAGCACGGGAACCAGAAGTGGTTGAACTCGGTCTCGCCCTGGGACCAGCACTGCCGGGGCTTGCCGGGGTAGCCGTCGTCGGGGCCCACGAAGTAGAGCCCCTGCGTCGGCGAGCCCCCGTACCGGACGCGCACGGTGATCGTGTCGTCGGGGCCGGCGGGGCTCCCCAGGTCCACCGAGAGGACGCCCTTCTGGTGCGCGTGGGTGAGCCGCCCCCCGCCGGCCGCGCTCTCGCGGACGACGTCCCGGACGGTGAGCCCCGCGAAGTCGAGCGAGAGGGTGCGGAAGTTCGCGTGCAGCGGCTTGAACGTGACCCGGGCGTCGCCCTCGATCGCCTTCTTCTCGAGGTCGAATGAGATCGCGAGCTTGGTGTGCAGGACGTCGTAGGACCGGGTGCGCGGGGCCTGCTTCACCGCGCGCCCGCCGCCGAAGGGCTTCCGGTCGGCGTAGGAGGGGGGGACCGAGAGGGCGGCGTAGACGGCCAGGACGGCGGCGAGCAGCCCGACACGGCGATGGAGCATGAGGCACCTCCGGGAGGGGCGCGGATTCTAGCCGGCGGGCCGAGGGGGGACAGCGCCGGTCAACGCGCCCGCTGGCGGTCCTCGCGGGCCAGGTGCTCCCGGCACCGATCCAGCCAGTGGCGCATCTCGCCCGCCCTCGGGTGGTTCGGGGCGATCCGGAGGAAGGTCTCCAGCTCCTCGGCCGAGCCCTTCCAGTCCGAGAGGTTGTAGCGAGCGAGCGAGAGGAGGCGGTGACCCTCCGGGTCGTCGGGATCGAGCCGGGCCACGAAGTCGAAGTCCTCGGCCGCCCCGGCCCAGTCCTGGACGTCGAGGCGGAGGTTCCCGCGACCGAGCCTGGCCACGCGCTGGTCCGGGCGGATCCCCAGGACCTGCGTGAAGTCCTCGATCGCCCCCGCGCGGTCGCCGAGCTTCTCGCGCACCCAGCCCCGGTTGAAGAGCGATGTGGGGCTCTCGGGATCGAGCCGGACCGCCTCCTCGTGCTCGGCGAGGGCGCCCCGCAGGTCGCCGAGGATCACGCGGGCGCGACCGCGCCAAGTCCGGCCGAGCGCCGTGGGGGCCGGCAGGAGGAGGAACGCCTCGAGGTCCGCGCGGGCCTCGTCCTTGCGGCCGAGGTGCCAGAGCGCCTCGCCCCGGGCGAAGAGGGCGTGCGGGAGCCGCGGGTCCAGCCGGAGCGCCTCGACGTAGTCCCGGAGGGCCGCCTCCCGCTCCCCGAGCGCCTCCCGCACGGCGCCGCGCTGGTACAGGGCCCACGCGAAGGGGAGCCCCGCCTCGATCGCCGCCGTGAGCTCCCGGACGGCGGCCGCCCGGTCCCCGCGCGGGTCGCTCGCCTCGAGCCGGCCGCGGAGGAACGCCGCCTCCCAGCCCCCCTCGTCCCGCAGCACCTCCCGGGCCGCCTTCCACTCCTCGTCGAAGACCGCCATGGCCGCCCGGGCGAGCCTCGCCTCCCGGTCGGTCCCTTCGGCGATCGTGCGGAGCTCCGGGACCTCCTCGGCCGCGGTGCGGCGGCCCCGCTCCAGCCGGGAGAGGGCGAAGAGCCCCTCGAGGAACCGAGCCTGGCGGCGCTCGGGCGTCCCCGCCGGGATCCTCTCCCACTCGGCCTGGGCGCGGGCCGGATCGCCGCGGACCCAGAACAGGAGGCCGCGGTCGTAACGCCAAGCCTGGCGCTCGGCCTCCGGGGCGTCCCCCTCGCCCTCGGCGAGCGCGAGGGCCTCCCCGAGGAGACGGATCGCCTCCTCGGGTTCGGAGACGCGCACCGCCCGGGCCCGCTCGGCGAGCCCGGCGGCCCGGCCCTGCGGCCGGGACCGATCCGTCCCCCCCGGAGGCTCGCCCGGGGCTCCCCCCGGGCGGGCCGAGGGGCGGGGCGCCGCGCGGCCGGCCACGACCGCGAGCCCGGCGAGCCCCGCCGCGGCGAGGAGGCAAGCCGCGACGAGCCAGG
>JAKEIC010000239.1 GCA_022614695.1 Planctomycetales bacterium
CCTTCGTCCCTGGCACGGTGCTAGCGGTTCGACTCGCCGGACCCGGGGCCGTTGGCCCCGGGCTCCCGGCGGCTCACCGTCAATTGATCATCTCCTCGCGCAGCTCGCGGAACTTCGCGATGTTCGAGAGGTAGTCCTCGCGGATCTTCCTGAGCCTCGAGAGCTCGCCCTCGAGGCGCTCGCGCTTCTGCTCGAGCTTCTCGCGCTCGTGCTGGAGCTCCGCCGCCTCCTTCTCGAGCTTCGCGACGTCCTTCCCGACGCCCTCGAGCTCCTTCTTCGCGGCGGCCACCGCCTTCTCGGCCTCGGCGCGCTCCGCCTCGCGCTCGTCCTTCTCCTTGCGGAGAGTCTCGGCCTCCCGGTCGAGCACGGCCTTCTGGGCGCCGATCGTGGCCACGTCGCCCTTCACGCGGTCGAGCACCTCGCGCTGGTGGCCGATCTGCACCTCGGCGAGCGCCGCCTGCCGCGTGAGCGACTCGGTCTCGCGGAGCAGCGACACGAGGTGCGTCGCCTGCCGTCCTGCGAGCCCCTCGGCGCGGACCCGCAGGTCCGCCGCCGCCGCCTCCTCGCCCTTCAGCGCCGCCACGACCTTCGTCTTTGTCCCGGCCATCGCGTCTCCTCCCCCGGCGTTCCCCGCCAGGCTCTCGATTGGCTATCGGTCCCCGGCCGCCCCCGCTTGACTGGACCCCGGTCTCACGCCTCCCTCGCCCTCGCCGCCGCCACGGCGATGAGGGCCATCCCCAGCCCATACGCAGCCGCTCCCGCCCCGCCCGCCAGCGCGGCCCCCGCCAGGAGGCCCCCCAGGTCCGGCACGAGCGCCCGCACGGCCACCCGCGCCACCGGGCCCGCCCCGAGGAGGGCCGGGCCGCTCGCGTGGCCGAGCACGTAGAGGACCACGACCGCCGCCCCCGCCCCGGCCGGCGGGACCGCGAGCGAGGCGGCCACTCCCGTCGCCGCGAGGACCGCCCCCGCGAGCAGCGCCGCCCCCGACGAGAGCAGGAGCCCCGGGGCTCCCGCGGGGGCCGCGGGAGCCGCGAGCAGCGCCCCCGCCCCCGCGAACACCGCGACCGCGGCAGCCACGATCCCGAACCGGCCCAGCCGGCCCGGCCCTCCGCGCGCGCCCCACGTCCACCCGAGGACCGTCGCGGCGAGCGCCACGACGCCCAGCCCCCCCGCGCCCCACGACCGCCCGGCGAGTGCCGAGACCGACGCCGCCCCCACCGCGAGCACCCCCACCGCCAGCGCGGCCAGCGCCGAGAGCCCGAGGATCCGGCCCGCCACCCAGCCCCCGCGGGAGAGAGGCGTCGCCCAGAGCGGGACCGCGGTCCCGTCCCGGATCTCCGCGCCCCCGACCCGGAAGAGAGAGACCGCAACCACGGCCGCCGCGCCGAGCCCGAGGGTCGCGCCCGCCATCTCGGCCCGCAGGACGTCCTCGGCCCCGAGCGCGAATTGCGTCGTGGCGTGGAGCGAGAGGACGAGTGCCGTCAGGAGCGCGACGGCGGCGAAGACCGCCGGGTCCCGCATGCCCTCCCCGAACGTGGCCCGCGCGAGCCCGAGGACGCAGCGGAAGCCGCCGGGCGCACGCCTGGGGTCCATCGCGCTCACGAGATCTGGAATGCTACCGGGTGTGGGCAGCCGGCTCAAGGGACCTATCCCTTGTTTTGGACATGTTATAATCTACAAATCATCCGATAGTCTATGGGGGAGCCCGGCGGCCCCACGGGCCCGGGAGACACCCCGGAGGGAGACTTCTCTATGGAAAGGGACAGGCGTCTCGGTCGCGGCCTCGACCTCCTCCTCGCGCGCTCCGGCGAGTCGGTCGCGGGAGACATCGTCTCGATCCCGCTCGACTCCATCCGGCCGAACCCCCGGCAGCCGCGAGGGAAGATAGACCCCTCGGATCCGGAGCTGGCGGGGCTCTCGCTCTCGATCAAGGCCGACGGCGTCCTCCAGCCCATTCTCGTCCGGAAGTCCACCGGGTCCTCGGGAATCGGGGGGAACGGGGGGAACGGCGGGGACGGCTACGAGCTGATCGCCGGGGAGCGGCGCTTCCGCGCCGCCCAGGCGGCGGGCCTGCGGGCCATCCCCGCCATCGTGCGGGAGGCCGACGACCGGGGGCTCCTCCGCCTCGCCCTGGTCGAGAACATGCAGAGGAAGGACCTCGATCCCATCGAGAAGGCAGAGGCGATCCAGGCACTGATCGAGGACTTCGATTTGACTCAAGACGAAGCGGCAAAAGAAGTTGGGATTGAGAGATCCTCGATCGCGAACTTCATCCGGCTGCTCGACCTCCCCGCGGCGATCCGCGACGCTGTTTCACGTGGAACAATCACGATGGGGCACGCGAGGGCTCTCCTCTCGGTCGCGGACCCCGAGCAGCAGCTGGCGCTCTTCCACCAGATCCTCGAGAGCTCCCTCACCGTGCGCGACGTCGAGACCCAGGCGCGGCGGGGCTCGAGGAGGCCTTCCCGGCGGCGCGGACCGTCTGTCGAGGCGCTCGAGGGAGCGCTCCGCGAGAAGTTCGGGACCAAGGTCGCGATCCACGCGCGGGGACGAGGGGGACGCATCGTGGTCCACTACGCGAGCGCCGAGGAGTTCGACCGCCTCCTGGACCTCTGGAGAGTCCCGAGGGAGTGAGTCGGGACGGGATCCGGATCACGGGAGGGAGCCTCCGCGGCCGGGTGATCCGGTCGCCCGACCTCCCCGGAACACGGCCCCTGCTCGCGCGCGTCCGGGTGGCCCTCTTCGATCTCCTCGGCGGACACGTCGAGGGAAGGTCCTTCCTGGATCTCTTCTCCGGCACGGGCGTCGTCGGCCTCGAGGCCCTGAGCCGGGGGGCGCGGCCGGTCGCCTTCGTCGAGTCGTCTCGCGCGGCGGCGAAGGCCATCTCGGATTCGGCGAGAGGGTTCGGGGTCCCGGCGGGACTCGCGGTGGTGGTCCGGGGGGATGTGCTCGACCCGGCCTCCTGGGTCCAGCGACTCCCGGGCCCGGCCGCGACGGCGTTCGTCGGAACGCCGTACCGGCTCCTCGCGGCGGCCGGCGGCCCGTCCCGGCTCGCCCGGGCCCTCACGGAACTCCGCGACGGCGGGGGGATCGCCGAGGGAGCCCGGGTGATCGTCCAGGAGGAGGCCGGCTCCCCGGGAGTGACCTCCGGGGATCTGGGCAGGGGATGGATCCCCGACCCCGCGGTGTCCCGGACGTATGGCCGGACCCGGCTCTCCTCCTGGCGTGTGGTCTGACCCCCAACCCAGACCCGCCCCGCTCGTTCCAAGGGCGGATGGCAAGCGCCCTCCGTGTCGCCGCCGCGCTCGCGCTCGGGTGGGCGGCCGCTCTCGGCTGCTCCTCCGACCCGGACGTCGAGCGTCACGCCCGGGCCCTCGAGAAGCTCCACGGCGGGCTCGCGGCGGACCTGGACCGGCTCCTCCTGCGCTGGTCGGCCGCGCAGGACGAGGGCAATGTCCACCAGCAGATGGTGGCCGAGGCCTGGGTCCGGCAGAAGCTCCGGGACCCGGAGGCCGTCTTCGCCGTGCGCGTCGGACTCGCGCTCACGGAGGAGGAGATCCTCGCGACCTGCGCCGCGGCGGCGGGGTTCACCGGCGAGGCGTCGTTCGGGAGCGAACTGGCCCGCCTGCTCCGCCACGCGGACGCGGCGGTCCGCGCCAACGCCGCGCTCGGGGCGGTGCTCCTCGGGGGTCCCGGCTGCCCGATCGAGACCGCCGTCCCGCTCCTGCGGGACGAGGACGCCGGCGTCCGGCGCCACGCCGCGACCCTCGCGGGGCGGGTCCTGGCGCGGAGCGGTGGGGCGCCCGGATACGCCGAGGGGCTGCTCGCCTACCTCGACGCCCTCTCGGACCCCGACGCACAGGTGCGGGCGCACGTCGCGGAGGGGCTCGGGAGGCTCGGGGACCCGCAGGCCTCCACGCACCTCGTGCGGGCGGGCCTCCGGGACCCGGTCCCCGCGGTCCGCTACACGAGCGCGCTCGCACTGGCAGCTCTCAAGCCCGCCTCGCAGGCCGACGCGCTCGTGGAATTCGGGGAGGCCGAGTTCAACCCCTACGTGAAGAAGGCGATCTCGGCCGCGCTTCGGGCGATCACCGACCAGGAGATCTCGGACTTCGGGGAGTGGAGGAAGGCCGTCCGCGACTGGCGCCAGAAGCGGAACCAGCCGCCGCCGCCCGCTCCTCTGCCGGAGCCTCCGACCCCGACCACGCCCACGCCTCCCGCGGGCGGGCCCAAGCAGTAGGCCCGAGCCGCGCTCGCGGCCGTGAGGGTCTAGACCCTCACCCAACACTGCCAGGGCGACGGGGCGCCAATCCCACGGTGTGGAGCGAGGTCGAAACTCACGGAGGCGCCGACCGACGGGACCCGGGGGGAGCGACCTGTCGCGGGGGCTCCCCCGGGTGCCGCGCCCCCGCGACCGGGAGCGAACCCCGGGTCCCCGAGGGCGGCGCCGATGCAGGGCCGGTCGGGCGCATCCGACCCGCGAGTCGTCTCCTCTACGGAGACACGCCCAGGTAGCTCTGGAGCATCGCCCAGCTCGAGAGGCCGTTCGTGTAGCACGTCGTCGCCGCCGAGACGCCGTGCCCGCTGAACGCGCGCGACGTGAAGGACGTGAGCCCGCTGAAGCTCGCGACGTCCTTCATGACGTTGGTCGTGCAGCAGCTGTTGTGCGCCCCGCTCGCCCCGCACTGCGAGGCGCCGCCGCACGAGCCCGTGAGCGCGCTCCCGGTGAGACCGACCGAGTGGCCGATCTCGTGGGACGCGATGTAGGCGAGCCTCTGGGCGTACTGCAGCAGTCGCGCGTGGATGTCGTTGTAGCGCGTGCCGGAGGTGACGGAGCCGTCGAGGTTGGGCTGGTCGGCCTGGCTGAGCGCGGGGGAGAGGGCCGTCGTCGGCACCGAGGCGGAGAAGACGCCGAGGGTGCCGCCCGAGCCGCCGAACTGGCTCCCGAGGCAATCGTCCTCGCTCGAGTTCCCGCACGGGCTCCCCGAGTCGAACCAGGCGGTCCCGAGGACCCCCGCGCCCGAGCTGCTCGTCCCTCCGATGCACATCCGGCTGTAGTCGGTGGTCGCGTTGGTCCCGCCGGGGCTCCCCGTGGCCGGCGCGATCCCGACGAAGGTGATGTGGATGCTCGTCCCCGAGACGCGCGTCCCGTCGGAGTTGCGGCCGTAGGCGACGTTGAGCCCCTGCAGGATGTAGGCCCGCATCCAGTCGAGCGCGTAGGCGTTCACCGGGTCGCTCGCCGTCCCGGTCTGGAGCCCGCGCGCCTGCAGGTCCGAGAGGAAGGCCGCCCAGTTCGCGTCCACGAGCCAGCGCCGCGTGTGGTTGATCCCGGTGGAGGTGTCCCACGTGAACTGCGTCGTCTGGCGGTTCGGAGGGTAGACGTAGCGGAAGCCCTGCGTGAGCGCGCCCGGGTTGGGACCGGGGTTGGTCACGCGCACGTCCACGACCGCCGGCGCGTGGGCCGCCGTGACTCCCACGATCTGCGTGCTCGAGACGACGCTGACGCTCGCGAGCGCCGTTCCCCCGAGGTCGGCCGTCGCGCCGGGCGCGAAGGAGGACCCGGTGATCGTGACCGCGTCTCCCCCCGCGTCGAGCCCCGTCCCCGGCGCGATCGCCGAGACCGTCGGGACCGCCGTGTAGAGGAAGCCGTTCGGGAGGGAGGCCGACTGCGTGTCGGGGTTCGTGACCGTGACGGTCACCCGGCCGATCGGGTGCGCCGCGGTGACGCCGGTGATCGTGTTGGCGTTCACGAGCGCGACGCTCGAGAGCGGCGAGCCGCCGAACGCGACGGTGGCCCCCGACTGGAACGCCGAGCCCGAGACCGTGACGCTCGTGCCGCCCGAGTCGAGGCCGAAGGCCGGCGAGACGGACGAGAAGGACGGCGGCGAGAGCAGGTAGGTGAACGCCCCGGCGAGCGAGGCCGACCGCCCGTCCGGGTTCAGGACCGTGACCGAGACGGCCCCCGCCGTCCCGGGAGGAGTCGTCGCCACGATCGTCGTGGCCGAGGCGACGGTCGCGCTGGCCGCGGACGAGCCGAAGAGCACCGATGCCCCGGCCTGGAAGAAGTCCCCGGAGACCGTGACGCTCGTCCCTCCGGTCGTCGGGCCCGAGGAGGGCGCGACGCTCGCCACGAGGGGCGGGGAAGGCTCGGCCACCGGGAGTGGACGGTGGCGCTCCTTCTGACAACCGGAGCCGGCGACCGCCATGACGATCGCGGCGAGGATCAGCGCGCCCGGGCCGGGGGGCAGGTGCGCCGTGCGCATGGAGCGTGACGGAGCAAAGGCGGTGCCTCCCCGGACCACGATCACGTAACTTCTTGTTTTCAAAGTGGATGCGGCAGAGACTCGCCGCCGTTCGCGACCATGTTCCGGAGGGCTCCTGTAATGCTCGACTCGTCCGCTCCTCGCGGATTCTGGAGGCTGAGTCCGCAACTCCTGCCTCCCGCGAGCGTTCAGCAATGGGCGCCGCACCGAGGCCGTGTAAAGCCGGCCTTACACGGCCCGTCGGAATCCGACTGGGGACGGAATCCGACCGGCGCGCGTGCGGCTCCCCCTAGAATCCGAACCCATGCTCCGTTCCCGCGCCGTGCCGGTCGCCCTCCTGGTCCTCGCCGCGCTCGGCGCCTTGCTCCTCCTGCTGCTCGCGCGCGGGCCGAGCCCCGGGGACCTGGGGATCGGCTCGGGGCCCGCGGGCGATGATGCGTCCGACGTCGCGGCCCGGGCGCCGGGGAGCACAGCGGATCCGCGTGGTCCCCCAGCCGCTCCCTCGTCGGGTGGAGGCACGGCCCCGGGAGGGACTGCCGCCGGCGCGTCGGCTCGCCCGATCCCCGAGGGGAAAGCTCGACTCGGCCTGCGCGTGGCCGACGCGGTCACCGACACCCGGCTGGGCGCGCGAGTCCGCGTGGGCGAGCTCTCCGCGGACGAGCCCGCCGGGGGGCGGGAGCCCCCGTGGACCGAATCCCTCGAACTCCACCTCGAGCCCGGGACCCGCGTCCGGATCCGGTTGGAGGCGGACGGCTACTTCCCCGCGGAAGGGATCGTCCCTGTCCCTCAGTCGAGCGGGGAGGAGCGCGAGGTCCGCGCGTGGCTCCTGCCGCGGCCCGTACCCGGGCGGGGAGTCGTGCGCGGCGAGGAGGGGAACGTCGTCTACGAGGCGCGGGTCGCGTTCGGCCGGCCCCCGCGGGCGAAGGGGTGGGAGGCGCACGACGAGGACGAGCGGACCGGTTGGGCGGCGGGGAACCGGCTCGGGTGGTCCGCCGTCCCTTCCGCCGAGGGGCTCGCGGCCTGGGGCCGGATCACGTCCGCGACGGCCCGCACCGAGACCGACGGGACCTACGCCCTCGACCTCATCCCCGGGCTCCAGACGCGGCTCTCGGCGTCCCACCGCTTCCGCTACTACTCCAACCGCTCGGCGGCGACGATCCGGCCGGCGTCCGAGCCGACGCGGATCTCGGACATCTCGCTCGGCGGCGGCGGCGCCGCGGCGCTCGTGGTCGCGCTCGCGCGGGACCGCGGCTCGGCCGGGACGATCCACCTCGCGGCGTTCCTCCACGCCGTGGACGGCGGCCGCGTCTACGCGCGCGAGATCGCGGGCGTCACCGAGTTCGAGATGTGGGGACTCCCGCCCGGCGCGGCCGAGCTGCACCTCCTGCCGCTGCTCCGCGCAGTGAAACCGGCGCGCGTGCCGGTGGAACTCCGTCCGGAGGAGGTGGCCCGCGCGGGGGTGACCCTCGAGGACGCGCCGATGCTGCGCGGGTCCGTCGCCGACGTGAACGGTCGGCCGGTCCCGCGCGCCGTGCTCCTCGCCACGTTCCGCTGGCCGGGGCTCCCGGAGGTGGAGATGCCCGAGGCGCCGGCGAAGGGACGCGCGTCGAACGCCCCTTCGGGGGAGGAGCTGAGCGCCCTGGCCGCCGGCTCCGGCGTCGAGACGCCCTACGGGTGGGAGATCTCGGGCCTGGCCTGGTTCGCCTCCGTGACCGACGGGCGAGGCGCCTTCGTCCTGGAGGGACTTCCCGAGGGGGGCGCGGACCTCGTCCTCTCGATCCGCGGGGCGACGCGTTGGAGGGGGCGCGGCGTCCCGGGAGAGGCGCCGCTCGAGATCCGGCTCGCCGAGTCGGAGCCCGACCTCCTCGTGTTCGTCGCGGGGGCCTCCTGGGGCGGCGAGGTGGCCCTGTTCTCGGAGGGAAGGGCCGTCGAGACGGCCCGGCTCGGGGTCCCGGGCGCCCCGGCCGCGTTCCGCGGGCTCAGGTCCGGACGGTACGCCGTCCTCGCGCGCGAGCGCGGCCTCGATCAGCCCCTCCTCGGGTACCGCGAGGTGACGGTCGGTGGGGACCGGGCCGAGGCGCTGGACATCGCACTGGCCCCCGCGGGCGTCGTCACGCTGCGGGCGTCCGAGGCGGAGACGGGCGCGCCCGTGCGCGCGGCCCTCGAGTGCCTCGCGGGCGGGATCCCGATCGTCCGCCTCGACCTCCGCGAGGGCGAGGCCGAGGTCGCTCTCCCCCCGCGGACCGCGATCCGCCTGACCGTCTCGGCCGAGGGCCTCGAGCCGTGGGTCCGGGACCTCGCGCTCGAGCCCGGCGAGCGGCTCACGCTCGGGGAGATCCGGCTCCGGCGTGCGGGGAGTGGGAAGTAGGGGAGTCGCCCTACGCTCTCGCCCGCACCGTGAGGCTCGCGGCGGCGAGAAGCCCGGCGCCCATCGCCACGAGGGCGCCGAGCCAGGGAGCCACCTCCGCGAAGGTCCTCCCGTCGCGCAGCAGCCCGAGGAGCACCTTCTCGGCGTGGGTGAGCGGGATCGCGTAGGCGATCGCGCGGAGCCAGCCCGGGAGCGACGCGAGCGGGATCACGAGGCCGCAGAGGAGGAGCGAGGGCGCGATCACGAGCGGGATCGTCGGGAAGACCTGCCCCTCGGTGCGCGCGAGCGCCGAGACGAAGACCCCGAGCGCCACCGAGACGACGGCGAGCGAGAGGGTCGTCGCGACGACGGGCGCCACGCGCCCCGCGAGCGGGACGTCGAAGGCGAGGAGCGTCGTCCCGAAGAGGAACGCGGTCTGGACCGCGGCGATCGTGCCGTAGCCGAGGACGTAGCCGAGGACCACCGAGGCGCGGCCGTAGCCCGCGGCGAGCGTCCGCTCGAGCGTCCCGTCCCGCCGCTCGCGGACGAGGACGATCGTCGAGAGGACGTAGGCGAGGAAGAACACGATGAAGCCGCCGGCCGGGAGCGCGTAGACCCCGATCCGGAGCCCGAGCCTCTGGAACATCGGCACGCCCTCGAAGACGGCCTTGAGCAGCAGGACCAGGAGCACCGGCACCGCGCAGGCGAGGCCGACGAACCGCGGGTCCCGCGCGATCTGCGCGAGGATCCGCCGGGCGACGCGGGTGGTGTCGAGGAGCACGGGGACCCATCGTACACGGCCGTCCGGCGCCGCTCCCGCGGCCGGGCTCGGCGGGGAACTCCGGGCCGCCGCGGCGTCGCCCCGGGGCGCTCAGTCGCCGAAGGGGCTGTCGGGGAGGGCCGGCAGGCGGCGGCCCGCCTCCAGCGCGTGCATCTTCAGGAAGAAGAGGCCGATCCCGGCCGCCCCCTGGCCATAGCCGGCCTGCGCGAAGACCTCGTTCGGGCTGACGCGGTTCTCCGCCTGGACCCACTTGAATCCCGGCCGGCCCGGGGTGGCGCGGCGCACCAGGTCCTCGACGCACGCCTCCGCGCGGCGCCGGTACCGCTCGTCGCGGGTGAGGAGGTACATCTCGGCGAGGAACTCGCCGAGGCCGGCGGTCCCGCAGCACTGGCTCACGTTCCAGAAGCCCGGCTGGGGCTTCTCCGGGGCTCCGGAGGCCAGGACCCATCGCGAGCATCCGTCCACCCACGAGTCCCACGCGGGGTCGCCCGTGGCGCGCCGGAGCTGGCGGAAGAGGCGCGCGGTGCCGGCGGGGCCGTGGCACCAGCCGACGTAGTAGAGGTCGGTCGCGTCGGGCTCGTGGCGGTGCCACGCCGAGCCGGCGTCCGTCTTCTGGCGGTGCGCCGCGAGCCAGTCGGTCGCCTGCCGCGCGGCGGCGAGGAAGCGCTCGTCCCGCGTCGCCTCGTAGAGGACGGCGAGCGCGTAGGCGACCCCCGAGGTGCCGTGCGAGAAGTTCGGATAGAGGCGGTCCCACGTCTCCGACATGCGCCAGCGGAGGCCGTCGCTGTCCCGCATCGCCCGCGCGACGAGGTGCTCGCCGATCCGGACGGCGGCGGCGAGGAAGCGGGGCTCTCCGAGCTCCCGGGACGCCCTCACGAGGAAGAGCGCGGCGCCCGCGGCGCCGTAGATGATGTCGTACTTCGTCCACTCCTCGATCGGCCGGGCGGCGACCCACGCGGCGGCGCCGGCGGCGGCGCGGCGGTAGTCGTCGTGGCGGAGGCCGCGGTGGAGCTCGAGGAACGCGGCGCCGATGCCGGAGGCGCCGGTGTAGAGGCCCGGGTCGAGGACGGGCTTGCCGTCGTCGTCGGGCACGGACCAGCAGAGGCCGTCGCCGGCCGGGCGCGCCTGCGAGAGGAGCCACCGCGCGCCGCGCTCGGCCATCGCGCGGTCGTCCTCGTCGCCGGTGGCGCGGTACAGCTCGAGGAAGAAGAGGACGACGCCCGCGGTCCCGTAGTAGAGGTCGCCGCGCGGAGGGGCGGCGGACTCGGGCACGGCGCGCCAGGTCGCCGCGTCTCCCTCCGTGACCGCGTTGGCGCGCAGCCACGCCGCCGCCTCCTGCGCGAGCGCGAGATGGCGGGAAGGAGCGGGCGCAGGCGCCGCGGCGCAGGAGGAGCCGGCCATGAGTCCGAGCGTGACGGCGGCCCAGCGGCGGCGCACCGAGCGTCCTCCCCGTTTCGCCGAGCCTACCCGCCGGGGGCCGTGCGATCCAGGCTCGCCGAACTTCGCCCCCCGGCTCCGGGGTCGGACCTCTCGCCGATCAGGCGCACGAGCACGTCTTCGAGCGTGTCGGGCCGCACGCGCAGCTCGACGATCTCGCCCGCGCCGATCCCGGCGATCCACGGGGGCATTCCCCGGGCAGGGTCCTCGAAGCGCCGCTCGTGGACCGCGCCTGCGCGGGTGCGGGCCGTCGCGCTCGCCCCGCCGCGCGCGAGCAGGTCCGCGGGCGGGCCCTCCCAGAGGACGCGCCCCTCGCGGATCACGAGGAGGCGGTCGCAGTGGACCGCTTCGTCTATCTGGTGCGTCGAGACGAGGAGGGTGCGGCCCTCGTCCCGGAGCCTCCGGAACTCCTTCCAGAACTCGACGCGGAGGATCGGGTCTATCCCCGCCGTCGGCTCGTCGAGGAGGAGCAGCTCCGGGTCGCGCGCGAGGGCGCAGGCGAGCGAGACGCGCTGCTTCATCCCGCCCGAGAAACCGAGCACCGGGTCGCCCGCCCGGTCGGCGAGCCCGAGGAGCGCGAGGAGCCGGTCCACGCGGTCGTCGGGGACGCCCCGGCCGAAGTACCGGACGTTCGCGCGCGCGGGCAGCTCCTCGTAGAGCGCCGCCTCCTGCGGCATGTAGCCGATCCGGGCGCGGAGCGCGCCGTCGGCGCTCCCGGCGTCCGCCCCGAGCACGCGGAGGCTCCCCTCCGTCGGCCGCGCGAGCAGCCCCACGCACCGGACGAGCGTGGTCTTCCCCGCCCCCGACGGCCCGAGCACGCCGACGATCGTGCCGCGCGGGATCTCGAGCGAGACCTCCGCGAGCGCAGCGACGCGGCCGTAGCGCTTCCCGAGCCCGCGGGCGAGCACGGCCGGCTCCATCGCGGCCCGACGATACCACGCGGCCGCGGGCGCCGTCCCGATCGTCAGCGCCCCGCGCCCCCCGAGGGAGGGAGCCGCCCCTCCTCGCACTCGGCGAGCCAGGCGCGCGCCTGCGTGGCGAGCTGCGAGTCCGGGGCGAGGCGCAGGAACTCCTCGAACTCGGCCTTCGCGCCCGCCCGGTCGCCCCGCTCGAGCCGGGAGCGGCCGAGGTTCAACCGGGCCTCGGCGAAGCCCGGGCGCAGCCGGACGGCGGCCGCGAACTCCTGCTCGGCCTCGGCGGCCCGCCCGAGGAGCCCGAGGGCGATGCCGCGATTGACGCGGGCGGTCCCGTCTTCCGGCGCGAGCCGGAGCACCGCGTCGAAGTCGGCGAGCGCCGCCTCCGCCTCTCCCAGCTCCCGGCGCATCGCGCCGCGGTTGTTGAGCGCGTCGCGGTAGGTGGGCCGGATCCGCAGCGCCGCCGTGTAGTCCGTGATCGCCGCGGCCGCGTTCCCGAGGAGGCGATGCGCCTCGCCTCGCCGGAAGAACGAGTCCGCGTCTTCCGGGTCGAGCACCAGCGCAGCGGAGAGGTCCGCGAGGGCCGCGGCGGGCTCGCCCAGCACCAGGCGGACGTCTCCGCGGTTCCGGAGCGGCTGGACGAGCTTCGGGTCCCGCGCGAGCGCGGCGCTGAAGTCCTCCGCGGCCCCCGCGAGATCGCCGAGGGCCCGGCGCGTGACCCCCCGGTTGTTGTACGTCTGCGCGTCGTCCGGCCGGAGCGAGAGATGGAAAGTGTAGTCCTCGATCGCCCCCAGGAGATCGCCGGTCCCCTGCCGGATGAGGGCGCGGTTGAAGCGGACCGAGGGGTCCTGCGGGAGGAGAGCCACGGCCTCCTCCGCGTCTCGGAGCGCCCCGGCCGGGTCCCCGAGCGCCCCGCGCGCCTTCGAGCGGTTCGAGAGCGCCGCCCCGAGACGCGGTTAGATGCGGAGGGCCGCATCGCAGTCCTCGAGGGCGCCCTTCAGGTCCCCGCGCTCGCCCCGGAGCGCTCCCCGCTGGGTGTAGACCCCGGCGAGCGGGACGCCGGACTCGAGGACGCGCGTGTATTCGCGGATCGCCGCGTGCCGGTCCCCGAGGGGGTCCCATGCCTCGACGTAGGCCCGCAGCAGCGATGCGTCCCAGCCGGGCTCGTCGCGGAGCAACGCCCGGGCCTCGAGCCAGTCCTCCCGGAGGATCGCCGCGAATGCCCGGGCGAGCCGGTACTCGCGCCCGCCCCCGGCAGCGATCGGCTGCACCGCCCCGGCGACGCGACGGGTCCGCTCGTCCCGCGGCGCCCCGACGTCGAAGGTCGCCTCGAGCGCCTCCGCGATCCGCGCCGCGGGTCCCTGGGGTGCGTCGGTCGGGACAGCCCGCCACGCGGCGCGGGCCCCCTCCCCGTCCCCGATCCCCCACAGGAGGATCCCGCGCTCGAGCCTCCAGGCGTGGCGGCCGGGCTCGGCCTCGAGCGCCTCGCCGAGCAGCCGCGCCCCCTCGCGGGGGTCGAGGGTCCGGACGGCGGCCGCCCGCGCGGCGAGGTCCTCGCCGGGCGGGCGAGAGCGCGGGGCGCCGGCCGGCGGGCCATGCACCGGGCCGTCCGGCCCGCGGGCCGAGAGGGCGGCAAGGGCCACCGCGCCGGCGACGAGGACGAACGCGACGCCCGCGGCCGTGACCGTGCGCCGCGGCGGGGCCAGGGGCGCCTCCCCGGCGAGGACGAGCGCGAGGTCGTCGCGGAGCGCGCCCGCCCCCGGGTATCGGCGGCGCGTGTCCTTCGTGAAGCAAGCGCCGACGACCCGCAGGAGCCCCGCCGGCGAGTCGGGCCGCAGCACCCGGAGGGGCGCCGGCCTCTCCAGGAGGATCCTCGCGACGAGCGCGGCGTCGGTGTCCGCCTCCCACGGCGGCCGGCCCGAGAGCATCTCGTGCAGCACGCACCCGAGGCTCCAGACGTCCGTCGCCGGCGTGAGCGAGGCGGTCTCGCCGCGGGCCTGCTCGGGGGACATGTAGGCCGGGGTCCCCAGGGCGACGCCCGTGCGGGTGAGCTTCGAGCCGGTGGCGACGGACTTCGCGAGGCCGAAGTCGGCGAGGAAGCCGCCCGCGGGCGCCGGTCCGCGGGCCTCGGTCGGCTGCGCCACGGGCGCTATGCTACCGGGCGAGCGGGCCGGACGGGGAAGGGGGGACCGCGGTGAGGCGGGGCGTGCGGGCAGGGCTCCTGTTGGTCCCGATCGTCGCCGCGCTCGCGGCTCCCGCCCGGGCCGACGAGTTCGACTACCGCTTCGGGAAGGGCGAGGTGCTGCGCTACACGGTCCGGCGCCACCTCCGCGTCTCGTACAAGGGCGACGCGGCGAAGATCACGGAGACCGACCTCACCGACAACACCCTCGACCTCGAGCCGACGGAGGAGCGCGCGACGGACGGCGCCCTCGCGGCCCGCTTCCGCGAGATGAAGCTCGTCCGCACCACGGCGGAGTTCTCCATCCAGTTCGACTCGCGCTCGCCGCCCGGCGAGAGAGCCGTTGCCGAGGCCCCGGGCCTCGGGATGCTCTCGGGGATCATCGGCGACGGGTTCAACCTGTCGGTGGACCCGCGGGGGCGCGTCGGCGCGTGGGGCTTCCCCGACCTCCTCACGCGCGGGGCCTGGCGCGGCCTCGGCGCCGAGCTGGGCGCGGCCGTTGCGCAGGGCACGGAGGTGAGGCAGGTGCTCTCCGACGCCTCGGCGACGGTGTCCTACTCGACGCTCTTCGTCCCGTTCCCCGACCCGGTCCCCTCGGGAGGCGAGTGGACCGCGACCGTGACGACGGTGGACGGCGACATCGGTCACGTCCTCGAGTTCAAGTACCGGATCGTCTCGGTCTCGGGCCCGGTCGCGAGCCTCGCCATCGGCGGGGCCTACAAGCTCACCTACCGGGGGCAGCCAGTCCCGAAGGAGGGTCCGATCCGCGGGTCGGCGTCGTTCGACACGCGCGCGGGGCGTCTCCTCTCGTGCAGCCACGAGTCCTCGATCAAGCTCCCGAACGTCTCGCTCTCGAGCAGCGCCGACCTGCGCTTCGTGAAGGCGGTGCCCGCGGAGGAGGCGGGGCCCGAGTCGTTCGAGACCCCGCTCAAGGCCGGCGTGGCGCTGCTCGGGCGCCGCCGCGCGCCGGGCCGGCGGGACCAGCCCACGCGGATCCGCGCGGACGAGTCCTGCCGGGTGACGGCGTTCCACGCGTGCGGAGGGGATCTCCTCCGGGTCCTCGAGCGGCGCGAGGCGCCCGAGGGCGCGCGGCTCCGGGTCGTGAGCGCGCGAGGCCGCGCGGGCTGGGTGCCCGAGGCCGAGACCGAGCCGGCCCCGCCTCCCAGGGCGGGGGGCGGGCGGGCGGGCCGGGCGCTCGAGACGTGCGTCTTCGTCCCCTCGTTCCAGGTGGACGGAAGGACCCTGCGGGCGGGGCACGCCTTCGCGCTCGCCCCGGCGGACGGGAGGGCGCTGATCGTCACGTGCATCCACCTCTTCACGCGGGCCGCCGGGCTCGCGCAGGACATCCCCGCCGAGGAGCTGCCGACGCGGGTCACGAACTACTCGCTCCTCGACCCGGCGAGCGACGCGCTGCTCGCCGAGGGCGGGCCGCCGCTCCTGATCGCGGCCGCGCGCCCGATGTTCCCGATGGAGGGCGCGATGGTCTGCGCGATGGACCTCGCCGCCTTCCCGGCGCCGGAGGGCGTGAAGCTGAAGCTCTTGAAGCTCGCGGAGCGGACCCCCGAGCCAGGCGAGACGGTGACGGTGCTCTGCCGCGCGGCCGACAAGCCGCGCGAGGGCGCGAAGCCCCGGCGCGCGACGGTGACGTCGGTCACCGCGTCGCAGCTCGCCTACGTCTTCGAGGAGCCCCTCCCGCTCCAGGCGCTCAGCGGGGCGCCGGTCCTCGACTCGTCGGGCGACGTCGTGGGGATGAACCTCGGCGGGAGGACCGACGAGCAGGGGAAGGTCCACGGCGTCGGGAACCCCGCCGCGGGGATCCGTCGGCTGCTCGGGACGGCGAAGAAGGGGTCGTAGGGGCTACCGCCGCGCCCAGCCCGGGGGAGGCGGGACCCGGCGCATGGCGAGCCGCGCAGGCTCGTTCACGCGGAGGACCGGGAACTCGGCGCCGCGGCGGGGCCGCGGGCGGACGAGGTCCCAGCGCGCGAAGCCGTCGTCCGACTCGGGCTCGAGGAGGTAGATCGCGAGGTTCGCGAGGGGCTGCGCCATCGGGACGACGTGCGTCCCGGCCGGGAGGCGGCGCGTCACGACCTCGCTCCGGCAGTAGAGCACGTTCTCGTCGCGCTTCACGCGTCCGACGTCCGGGGAGTCGGTCTTGAGGACGTCGAGGACCACGTAGCGCTCGACCTGGAGCGTGGCCGGCCGCGAGAGCCTCTCGACGCGGATGTTGTGGGTGAGGAGCCGCCGCGCGAGGTCGCGGGGGACGAGGTAGGCGAGGGGGCGGGAGACGGACCGGGTCGCAATGAACTCTCGGAAGTGTTGGACACGGTACTTTGTCAACGTTCCCCCCGAGATCCGCCTCTTCAGTATCGTCTTGCGGTCCCACCCGAGGATGTCTGCCGGCTCGGAAAGCGGATGGACCGGGTACTCGAAGACGACGCGCCCCCTTGGCGCGCTGCGTGAGACACCGTACGCGATGCCGGTCCCGAGGAATGAGCGCCAGCGCGACGTCGGCGCCTCCACAGTCTTTCTCTCGGCGAGCCGGACTATCTCTTGTAGTCCGCGCGCCCTCCGACTTGCGAGTTGGAGGAGCTGTTCGAGCGTTGTGGACATCACCTGGACTCGCTGCCGGAAGGGGATGTAGCTGTAAGTCTCGAGCAGAACGTCCGCCCGACCCGTCAGGCCGCGGTAGTGGCTGCCGTATCGTGGAAGCGGCGAGTATGTCTGCCAGCCCTTCGTCGGATCTGTCTGATCCCTGTAGTTGCCATAGAAGAAGGTCCTCACGCCTCGGCCAGCCAGCTCGCGTCTCAATTCCTCGAGAAGCAGCATGTTGACAAACTCGATGGGTTCTATCGGTCCGCTCTTCGCCGTATGCGCCGTGTCGTAGGTCAGGTGGTATCCGTGTATGGACCCGTCCGTCGTGTGGCAGTCCACGGTGAGGTGCGGCCACCAGAGGCCGAAGAGGCGCGAGAGCGCGATCGTCTCGGGGGCCTCCTGCTTCATGTAGTCGCGGTTCAGGTTGATCCCCTGCCCGGTGTAGCGCGTCCCCGCGCCGCCGTCCGGGCCGATCTGGCCGTCGAGCTTCTTCAGGTCGAGCCGCCGGTTCTCGGTGTTGATCCGGTCGTTCCCGTCCGCGTTGTAGTCGGGGACGAAGACGATCACGCACTTCCGGAGCCACGCGGGGGGACGGCCGCCCGGGGCGCGGACAGTCCAGTCCCGGAGCAGCATCTGGCAGGCCTCTTTCCCCTCCACCTCGCCCGCGTGGATATTGGCGATCACGAGGATCCGGAGGAGCCCCTTCCTCTCGGCCGCCTCCGGCGTGAAGGCCCTCGCCGCCGAGAGGGTCGCCGCCACCATCGGCCGCCCCTCCGGTGTCCGGCCGAACGTGTGCAGCCGCACGAACCGCGTCCTCCGCGCGAGCCGGCGGAGGAAGTCCACCACCTCGGCGTGCGTCGAGGTCTCCCGGCACCCGGTCCGCTCGGGCTTCGTCAGGAGCGGCGCGTCCATCGGCCGGGCGATTCTCGGCCGGAGAGCCCCCGGGTCAAGCGAGCCGCGTCGAGTGACCAGGTCGGTGCCAGGTTCGTCCCAGGTTGGTTCCAGGTACCGACCCCAGGCGTCGCCTTGTCGTGTTCCTCTCAAGCCCTCCACCGCGCCATCCGATGCCCTCTGTGCCGCCCCTCGGGGGGCGCGCGGAGGTTTCCGATGACCGAGCTCTCGAGTCGCGATGTCCTCTCGGCCCACGGCGCAGACGCCGTCCACGACCACATGGTCGCGTTCATCCGGAGGAACTTCTCCGACACGCTGGGCTCGGACGTGGATCTCCTCTCGCTCCCCGAGGGGCTTCGCCTCATCCAGGAGCGGGTCTGGCTGCGCCTCATGGGCGGCAGGACCCGCCTCCTGCGAGCCCTTGCCCGGCTGCGCTCGGAACCGACGTAGCCGGGCGGGGGACCCGGGCGTGGCCCCGCGGGAGGACAGGTGGGGTGCCCGTCCTCCGGCGGGGCGTGTGCTTTAATCGCGAGCGGACTTGGACTTCCGCGGTACGGGCGGCGGACCGGTCGAGCGGTCCGCGCCTTGCTCCTGTTCCCGAAGGAGGTCCTTCCGATGCTGCGAGCTACTCTTCTCGCCGCCGCCCTCGCCGCCGTGTTCGCGGGTTCGGGCTGCAAGGTGACCTACGAGCCCATCTACGAGGACCCGCCGGCCCGGCTTGCCACGGACGCGGGGGTTCCCGGGGCCGCGGAGAGGACCTCCGGCCCGGAGGAGGCCCGCCGGCCCATCGGCTACCGCAAGCGCGTCCGCGTGGACTGGGACGGGATCGGCAACGCCCTCGGAGGAGCCGCCGAGGCCGTCGGGGTCGCCCTCTACGTGACCGGCCGGGTCGCCCTCGAGGTCGCGGTCGCGGCCGCGAGCTGCTGCTGCAAGCACCAGTAATTTCGGCGCGGCCCCTTCAGAGCGGTCGCCGCGCCGAAATTACTAGCGTGCGATCCTGGCAGCCCGGTGCAGGAACTCCGCCACCTCGGAGGCCGACGGGATCCCGCCGATCTCCGCGATCGAGCGCCCCTCGCCGTCGAGGATCCGGAGCTCGGGCAGCGTCGGGGTCTTCCGCCAACGCGCCTCGTTGGGGGCGAGTGTCAAGTCCACCTTGTGGAAGACGAACTCCTCGAGGGCCGCCTCGACGCGCGGGTCGGAAAGGGTCTCGCTCTCGACCCGCTGGTACGCGGTCCCCGGCTCGAACAGGAGCAGCGCGAGGAGCCTCCCCTCGGCGCGCGCTTCCTCCAGGACGTCCCCGACCGGCCGCGGGGCCCAGGCGGGGCCGCGGTTCTCCGTCGAGGAGCAGGCCATGCCGGCGACGAGGGCGGCGGCGAGGGTGAACGGGCCGGGACGCACGGGGCGACATGATAGCCCGCGCGCTTGCGCGCGGCGCCCCCCGCCCTTACCGTTCCGCCGTGGCCCGGTTCCTCGTGACCGGCGGCGCGGGGTTCATCGGTTCGCACGTCGTCGAGTACCTCCTGCGCCTTCGCGAGCAGGTCGTGGTCCTCGACGACCTCTCGTCGGGGCGGCGCGAGAACCTGGCCCCCCTCGGTGAGAGGGTGCAGGTCGTGCTCGGCGACGTCCGCGACCCGGCCGCCTGCGCCGAGGCCGTGCGCGGCGCCGACTTCGTCCTCCACCTGGCCGCGCTCACGTCGGTCCCCCGCTCCGTCGCCGAGCCGGCGGCCACGTTCGACGTGAACGCCACGGGGACCCTCCGGGTCCTCGAGGCGGCGCGCGCCGCGAAGGCGAAGCGCGTCGTGCTGGCGTCGTCCTCCTCGGTCTACGGCGACTCGGCGGTGTCGCCGAAGGTCGAGACCCTCCCCCCGAACCCGCTCTCCCCCTACGCGGCGAGCAAGCTCGCGGCCGAGGGGCTCGCGCAGGCGTGGGCGCGCTCCCTCGGGGTCCCGACGATCGCCCTCCGGTTCTTCAACGTGTTCGGGCCCCGCCAGGACCCGAAGTCGCAGTACGCGGCGGTCGTCCCGAGGTTCGTGACGGCGATGCTCTCCGGAGGGACCCCGATCGTCTACGGCGACGGGAAGCAGACGCGCGACTTCACCTACGTGGAGAACGCCGTGCAGGCGCTCGTCCTCGCGGTGCGACAGGGCGTCCCCGGGTCGGTCTACAACGTGGCGGGCGGCAAGGCCACGACGGTCCTCGACCTCCTCGGGATGATCGCCAAGGCCGCCGGGGCGAAGGCCCGCGCGGAAAGGCAGCCGGCGCGGCCGGGCGACATCCTGCACTCGCACGCCGACGTGGCGAAGGCGCGGAAGGAGCTGGGCTTCGCGCCCTCGGTGGACGTGGCCGAGGGGATCCGCCGGACGGTGGAGTGGTACCGGAGGGAGACGCGCCCGGGCGTGGCTCCGGCCGGACCGGCGACCGTGGCCGGACCGTCGGCCATGGCTGGCCCTGGCGGCCCTCAGCCGACGATCGAGGGTTGACGTGGACGACGCCCCCGCCCCCTCGCCCGGTCCGTCCCCGGCGCCCCCGGCCTCCCCGCGTCGCGACGAGGGGCTGTTCCTCCGCGTGTGCCTCGGCGTGACGTTCGGTGTCGCCTTCGTCGGCATCGCGGTCGGGGCGGTCCTGCTCGTCGCGCCGACATTCGTCTACGACCTGATCGGCGTCCGGCCCGCGGCGCGCGCGGAGGCGGCGACGCCGGCTCCCTCGCCCGCTCAGGCTCCGGCCGGCCCCGGGCGGACGGCGCGGAGCGAGCCGAATCCAGGCCCTCCCGTGCCGGCCCCGATCCCCGCCGAGGCGCCGGCCCCGGACGTCCCTCCCCTCTCCGGCCTCCCCGCGGGCGCGCTCCTCCGCCTCCTCGACGCGCCCGATCCCGCGACGAGGGAGGCCGCCCGCGCAAGGCTCCGGCTCGCCGGCCCCGAGGCGGTGGACGCCCTGCTCGCGGACCTGGCCCGCGAGCGCGAGGCGTCCGGGGCTCTCCGGCGCGAGATCGGGCCGATGCGGCGCGCGCTCGAGGCCGCGCTCCGGCAGGCGGACACCGAACGCGAGGCGCGGCTCGCCGCCGAGACTCGCCGCGAGTCGGAGCGGGCGGCCGACCTCTACCGCGAGGCCCAAACGGCGGCCGGGCGAGGCGAGACGGCCCGCGCGAAGGCGCTCCTCGGCGCGGTGCTCCGCCTCGACCCCGGCCACGCCGGCGCCCACGCGGCCCGCGGCGCGATCGCTCTCCGGGAGGGCGACCTCGAGGCGGCGCGGGCGGACCTGGCCGACGCGGCCCGTCTCGACCCGGGATTCGCGGGCCACCGGCTCCGGCTGGGAGAGGCCCTGCTCGCTCTCGGCCGGGCGGCCGAGGCGCTCGCCGCCTACGACGAGGCCCTGCGCCTCGCCCCGGCCGACCCCGACGCCGCCGCCGGCCGCGCGGAGGCGGAGCGCCGCCTGGCCGGCCGGTAGCGGCGCGAGCTACCGGGACCTGGAGGGGCGACTCGCCCGCCGCCGCAGAAGGCTTCGGAGGGCCTCGTTCACGGCCCCCGAGTCAGGGAAGGCCCTCGCAACGTCCGGATCAAGCCGCACGACGTTCGTCCCCGAGGAGTAGCGACTCGCGTACTTCCCACGGACGCCGCCGCGGAAGTCGTACTCCGGGAGCACCCGATCGCCGCCTCGCGTCCTACCCGCCTGCTTCATAGTTCCGCCGCTCGCGGGGCGTGGCCTCACGCGCGCTGATGAGACGGATTGTATCGCCTCGGTCCTTGTGAGACACCACGACGAGGCGTCGCTGGGCGGTCTCGCCGATCGTCACGAAGCGGTCGGGTTCGTCCGGATGAGTGGGGTCCGGAATCGTCAAAGAGAGAGGATCGCCGAAGACGGTGGTGACCTCGCCGAACGAGACGCCGTGCTTCCGTAGGTTGGAGTCCGCCTTGACAGGATCCCACTCGAAGGTCAGTGCCAAGGCATTCCGTGCCACTACCGGCCCCGCGCCGGTTCCTCCCAGACGACCGCGAAGTCGCGCACCTCGTCTTCCGCGCTCCCCGAGGTCTCCCACTCGAAGTGCGCCCAACGATACCCCCACTCCTCTAGCGGAGCCGAAACGGTGGCCGCGTAGTGGGAGGACACCGGGACGGTCGTCCGATAGTGGCCGTCGGCATCGCTCTCGGCCATCATCGAGGCGGCGTGGAGGAGGTAGGTCCCTTCCGCCTCGATGAGCGAGGCCTGTGGAAGGACACTCACCTTGGCGAGCGGCCGCCCGGTCTGTTTCTCGGTCACGCGGCCGCGGAGGACCCGAACCGGAATCCCATCGAAGGCCTTGCCCTGGAGGACCGGGAACCGGATGGTGAGCGTCGTCGCGCGGACCGACGGCGGCGTGGATGGCCGCAGCGAGACGGACTCGTACCGCCGGCGCAACTCGGACTGCGTCCCCTGGGAGGAAGGGTCCTCGAACGTCAAGTACGGCGCCGCCTCCCCGAGCCCTTCGAGCCGGAACCGTCCTTCGGAATCGGTGAGGGCCCCGACGGAGGACGATTCCGTGCCGTCGCTCCCGGTGGCCCAGACTCGAACTCCGGGGAGGGGCTTCCCGGTCGCCCGGGCGGTGAGCAGGCCCTCGTAGGCGGCGCCCGCGAGCGAGACTCGCAGAGGTTGGTCATCCGTGGCAGCTTGCCGAATCTGAAATCTCCAGAGGCGGCGAGTCGGGCTGGCGAGCTCCACGGTCCCGCGCTCGACGGGCAGCGTTCCCTCCTCGGCCACGGGCTTCCAGTCGCCCCCCCAGAGTCTGGCCCTCCAGCCAGGGCCCGGAGGGGCGCTGTCCACCAGCAGGCGGAGGGGACGCGACTCGTCGGGAGATCGGTCCTCGCGGAGCACGAAGTCAACCTCGCGACGCTCGCCGGGCTCGAGGACTACTTCCTGAGGGTCCCCGAGGTTCTCCCATCCCATTTCCTCCGATTGGCGAGAGAGACTGATCGTCACGGCGCCCGGGGGGACCCCGTCGAAGAACGCTCGGCCCTCGGGGTCGGTTTCCTTCCACCAGGGCCTCCGGGTGACGTCCGCGAATGAGGCCTGGATACCGCCGATCGGCTGTCCTTCCGGGTCGCGGACCGAGACGGCGACCGTGGCGAAGGCAGAGAGATCCACCACGATCGGGCTTGCCTGCGGGATGGGCGCGCCGACGAAGCGCGTGAGCCCACTTGAGACGACACGCAGACGGTGTTCCCCGGCCGGTCCCTGGAGGGAGAAGCGACCGTCACCCCCGGTTGTCTGTCCGTCGAGGAGAAACGCGTAGTCGGGCGTCCACTGCAGGGTGCGGCCAACCGAAAGCAGGGACACCTCCGCCCCCTCCACGGGATTCCCCCGATCGAGGACGACCCCGGAGATCCTCGGAGCGGCTCCACGCAGGAGACCGAACTCGAGATCGGCTCCCGCGGGGCTGAACGGGTTCTCGACGTCCCGCGTCTCGATCTCGTAGCCCTCCGCCCAGACGGAGAACCGGAACGTCCCCTTGTCGTTGGACTCGTTCTGGAGGTTATCGAGGAGCCAGACGACGCCGCCCGGCGCGACGTAACGACCCGCCCGCCGAGGGAACTCCTCCCGGAAGTCCGTGAGGTGATGGATCTGCAGGTTCACGACCTCGATCGGCGCTCCGGTGGCCGCGTCACGGACCCGGAGGACGGGAATCCGCCTCACGCGGATCTCCACGGGCGCGTCCCCGGCGTCGAGGATGAAGCCCGGGTCCACGATCCAGCCCGGGGTGGCGGAACGCGGGTGGACCCGCGGCCCGCCGATCTCGGCCCGGAACGTGCCATCCGCGGAGGTCTGGACGACGGAAACGCCGAGGTCCTCGCTCTCGATCGTCCCGTCCGGCTTTGGCTCCCCGAGCCTCATCCAGGTGAGCGCGAGCGCGAGAGGCGCGGGCGGGGGGGCGCCCCCGTCAGTCACGACCCGACCGTGGAGGGCCCGCACGGGCCAGAGGCCGACCTTCAGATCCTCGGCCGCCTGCTCGACGGCCAGGGCGCGCGCCGCGAAGCCCGGGTGCTCGGCGACGAGAGTCCCGCCACCGGCGGGGAAGCGAAGCTCGAAGCGTCCCTCGGCACCGGAGCGCGTCTCCTCCGACGGCGTCTCGCTTCCCGCCGGCGGGTCGTAGAGGACCAACGGCTCCCGGCCGAGTCGGGCCGCGTCGGAGACGGGCTCGGCGATGCGGGGAAGCGGCCGGTGCGCCTGAAAGAGCCCGTCGTGGAGGGCCGCCCCGAGGAGTTCCGGGTGGAGCCGGAACACCTCCTCGATCGGGACCCGCCGCGGGGGATAGAGCCGCACGAGCGCCCCGGGGAGCGGTGCGCCCGTCGGGCCGTTGACGACGATCCCTTTCAGGAGCGCCGCGCCCTCGGTTTCGCGAGACCCAGGGGGCCCCGGCGCGTCCGATGGCGGGCCTCGGGCGGCCCGCCCCTCGGACTCCACGCCGGGATGTGCGGGCGCTCGCGCGGAGTCACCGCCTCCCGGCACGCCCGCCGGACCGGCGACCCCCGGCTCGACCGATCCCGGTCGCGGCCCCGCGCCCCACCAGAGGAGCGCGACGGCGCCGATCAGCGCGGCGATCAGTGCGGCCGACTGTCCTCTCCGCCTATCCCCCCGATGCATGAGGTCCGAGGCCATCCTACCAGGGCGCTCTCCTTCCGGGCGTGGTCCGTCGGTGCTAGCGTGTCGGGCGTGGCCGCGGAGACGCGCCCCCTCGACGCCTCGACCCGCGCCGACCTCCTGCGCTTCTTCGCGGAGCAGGCGGACTTCGCGCCGTGCTGCTGCGCCTACTGGGACTTCCGGGGCGCGAACCGCGACTGGATCCACCGGCCCGCCGCGGAGAACCGGGGCGACCTCGAGCGGCGGCTCGGGGAGGGGAGCCTCCGGGGAGTCCTCCTCACCGTGGACGGGGCCCCGCGCGGGTGGTGCCGGGTGGACCTCCGCTCCCCCGACGACAAGCTCTCCGAGTTCTTCGGCCCCCCGGCGCCGGGCACCGCGGCGGTCACCTGCTTCTGCGTCGCCGCCGCCGAACGCCGGAGGGGGCACGCGCGCCGGCTCCTCGACGCGGCCGTGGCCCTCGCCCGGTCGCTCGGCGCCACGCGCCTCGAGGGCTACCCGCGCCCCGAGGAGGAGCCGATCCCGGACGGCGAGGCGTGGACGGGCCCCGTCCGGCTCTTCCGCGCGGCCGGCTTCGCGATCGAGCCCCGCGAAGGGGGCCGCGTCGTCGCGGTGCAGGAATTGTCCAGCGGCGGGGAGCCTCAGGCGCCGCTGGACAATTCCTAGCGAGCGCGCGAGGCTCTTGGCACACTCCTCGTCCCTCCGGGGTCCCGCATGCACCTCGAACCCCTAGCGGAATCGCTCACCGTCCTCGCAGCCTTCACGGGGAGCGATTCCGCCGTGGACGCGACGACGCACCTCCGCGGGATCGTCGTCCTGCTCGCCGCTTCGGTCTTCGCGGCGGCGCTGCTGGGGCGGCTCGGCCAGTCCTCGATCCTCGGCTACCTCGGGGCCGGGATCCTGCTCGGCCCGAACGCCCTCCGGCTCGTCGCGGCCGACGCGCAGACCCGGATCCTCTCGGAGGTGGGCGTCGTCCTCCTCCTTTTCACCATCGGGATCGAGTTCTCGCCCGAGCGGCTCCTCAGGCTCGGCCGCTCGGCGATGCTCGGGGGGATCCTGCAGGTCGCGGCGACGATGGCCGCGGTCGTCCTGCTGACCGCCGCGGGGCTCGGGTTCCCGCTCCGGGGCGCGCTCGTGGCGGGCGCGGCGCTCGCCATGAGCTCGACGGCCATCGTCCTCGCGCTCCTCAAGGAGCGAGGCGAGCTGGACACGGCCCACGGTCGCATCGCGCTCGGGATCCTCATCGTCCAGGACGTGTGCGTCCCCCCGCTCATGCTGATCCTCGACGCCGCCGGAGCGCCGGGGGCGCTCCTCTGGAACGTGGCCGGGGCGCTCGGGAAGGCCGCCGTGCTGCTCGCGGGCGTCGCCTTCGTCGCGCGCTTCCTCCTCCCGTGGCTCCTCGGGTTCGCGGCGCGCACCGAGAGCAGCGAGGTGTTCACCCTCACGGCGCTCACGGCCTGCCTCGGCACGGCCTGGGCCGCGTCGGCCCTCGGCCTCTCGCTCCCGCTCGGGGCCTTCGTCGCCGGGGTCGTCCTCGGAGGCTCCGCCTACAGCCACCAGATCGCCGCCGACGTTTTGCCCTTCCGGTCCCTCTTCTACAGCCTCTTCTTCGTCTCGATCGGGATGCTCCTCGACCTGCGCGTGGTCTTCGGCGGGCTCGGAGACGTCCTGCTCCTCGCCCTGGCCGTCGTCCTCGGCAAGGCGCTGATCGCCGCGACGATCATCCGGCTCCTCCGGTTCCCGATCCGCGTCGCCGCGCAGGCGGGCCTCGAGATCGCGCAGGCCGGCGAGTTCAGCTTCGTCCTGCTCTCGATCGGCATGGCCGAGGGGGGCGGGCTCGACCGCGCCACACACCAGTCGCTTCTCGCCGCCTGCGTGCTCTCCATGCTCGCCACCCCGGCGCTCCTCACCGCGGGTCCCCGGATCGCCGCCTGGGCCGAGAAGCTGCGGCTCGGCCCGGCCGATCGCGAGGGGGCGGTCACGCGCCGCCTGGCGCCCGTGCGGCGCGACCACGTCGTCATCTGCGGCTTCGGGCCCGTGGGCGAGACCCTCGGCCGGGTCCTCGAGTCCTGCGAGATCCCCTACGTCGCCCTCGAGCTCTCGGCCCGCACCGTCGAGCGGGCCCGCGCGACGGGGAAGCCGGTCCTCTACGGGGACGCGACTCGCCGCGAGGTGCTCGCCGCCGCCGGCGCCCGCGAGGCGCGCGTCCTCGCCGTCTGCGTGCCCGACCCGATCGCGGCGCGAGCGATCACGCGGACCGCCCGCGACCTCTCCGACCGAGTGATGATCCTCGTCCGCACGAAGTTCGTCTCGGAGGTGAAGGAGCTCTACTCCCTCGGCGCCACCGAGGTGGTCGAGGAGGAGCGCGAGACCGCGCTCGAGATCCTCGCCCGGTCGCTCCGCGCTTTCGCGATCCCGAAGGACGTCGTGGGCCGCGAGATCCAGCAGATCCGCGCGGCCGGGTACGCCGTCTCGGACGACCTCGGCCACAAGCCGCGCTCGCTCGGGGACGTGACCCAGGTGCTCCGCGGGATCGGGGCCGAGGTGCTGACGATCGCCGAGGGCTCCCGCGCCGCGGGCCAGGCGCTCTGGGAGCTGGACCTGCGCCGCCGGACGGGCGCGTCGGTGCTCGCCGTGCTCCGCAAGGGCCAAGTCACCCCCGCCCCGGGCGGGGACTTCACGCTGCTCCCGGGCGACGTCGTGGTCGCCGCCGGGGCGCCCCCGCACCTCATGGCCATCGAGCAGGAGTTCCAGGCGCCCGCGTCGGGGGTGGTCCCGGCGCCGAAGAGGGAGGACGGGAAGGGGAAGGCCTAGAAGCTCACCCCCACCGCGAGCACGGGGCCGTGGGCGGCGACCTGCGCGCGCTCCCGCCCGCCGCTCCCCCAGCGCCGCGGCTCGAAGGCCGTGTACTCGTAGCCGAGCGAGAGGCGCGCCGCGACGGGTCCGGCCGCGACCGCCCGCTCCCTCAGCCCGATCGTCACCGTCACCTCCGCGCGCAGCCGGAGCGACTGGTCGTCCCGGCGCTCCCCGCCCGCCCCGAATGCGAGCCTCCCGTACTCGACGAGCCCGCCGACCTCGAGGGCCCCGGGGCCCCGGGCCCAGGCGAGCGACCTCGCCTCGAGGCCGAACGCGAGGAAGAAGGCGTCGGTCGTCTCGAGCGCCCTCGTCGGGCCCGTGGTCGGGGCCGACTGCACGATCTCGGTGCGCAGGCCCACATACCGGGCTCCCGCGCTCCCCTCGACGGTCCAGCCCCCCTCGCGCGCCACACCGAAGAGGGCCGAGAGCGACGCGTGGACCAGATCGAGATCGGTCCGAGTCCGGGAGCCGGCCGCGAATCGGCCGTTGTCGAAGCCGAACGGCCGCGAGGGAGTGGCAGACCCCCGGGATGCCGCCTGCCCGTAGTCGGCAGCGATGCCGAACGAACCCGAGAGCCACGCGCGACCCCGGAGGGCGAAGCTCGCCCCCGGCCGGTCCAGGCCGAGGTCGTCGAGCCTTACGTCGCCGTTGCGCGCCCCTTCGGAGTCCTTGAGGAGCCGGCCCTCAAGCCATCGCAGGGTCGGGGAGGCCGCGACCTCCAGAGCCGGCCGGGCGGGGGAGCGGTCGCCCGGAGGGGGCGCGCCGAGCGCCGGCGAGGAGGCCCCCACGAGCATCGCGAGAGCGACCGGCACGCTGGCGGCACCGTGCGCGGGCCCGCGACGCATTCGCGCCAGTCTACCCCGCGCCCCGCCGGTTTTTCGTTGACCCTTGCCGACCCCTTCGCTAACGTCCCGCTCCCGGCGTGCAGTTCGACCTCTTCGACGCCGACAGGAACCGGATCGTCGGCGCGACGACCTACGAGGACTTCGCCACCCGGCTCCGCGACTCGGGCTGCCAGCGTTGCGCGCTCGGCAAGACCCGCACGCACATCGTGGTGGACCGGGGGAACCCGGCGGCGAAGGTCCTCGTGATCGGCGAGGGCCCGGGCGGCGAGGAGGACGCCCAGGGGAAGGCCTTCGTCGGCCGGGCCGGCAAGCTCCTCGACTCGATCATGACGGCGATCGGGCTCGACACGAACCGAGACCTCCTGATCGCGAACGTCGTGAAGTGCCGGCCGCCGGAGAACCGCGCCCCGCGCACCGAGGAGGCGCGCGCGTGCCTCCCCTTCCTCCAGAAGCAGATCGCGCTCGTGGCCCCGCGCATCGTCTGCCTCCTCGGCGCGACGGCCTTGAAGCACCTCGACCCCGACCGGCCCGAGTTCGCCATGGGCGACGAGGCGGGGAAAGAGATCGAGCTCGCCCCCTACCCGCGGATCCCGTTCATGGTCCTCTACCACCCCGCCGCGCTCCTCTACAACGCGAACTTGAAGCCCGCGATGTGGGAGCACGTGAAGGCGCTCCGGCGCTGGCTCGAGCAGGAGGGGCTGCACCCGAACCCCCGGAAGGCGCCCGAGTCGGGCCGCGTCCCGGCGGCGCACGCTTGAAGTTCCGGCGCCGCCGGGGATGATTCCCGCTCGCGGAGGCCCCCGCCCATGCCGAAGGTGAAGTTCCTCCGGGAGAAGAAGGAGCTGGACGTCGCCCTCGGGGCGAACCTCCGACTGGCCGCCCTCGACGCGGGGATCGAGGTCTACCCGGGGCTCGCGGCCTACCTGAACTGCCGCGGTAAGGGGCTCTGCGGAACCTGCCGCATGCTCGTGAAGGGAGGCACGGTCCGGAACTGCTCCCCGAAGGGCTGGCTCGAGAGGCTGCGGCTCTTCCTCGCCCCGTGGGCCATCGGTCACGAGCAGGAGGTGCGACTCTCCTGCCAGGCCCACGTCCTCGGCGACCTCGAGGTGGAGACCCAGGCGCCGAAGATGAACTGGTCGGGGGAGTTCGAGTAAGGGTCTGTCACGGCCGCGCCACGGGGTCCCCCCCCCGCGCGTTGACGCCCTGCGCGGGAAGCGGATACAGTGCCCGCGGCGGTTCCGCTTGAATCCACGCGTCGTCCTCGCACAGGCCGTCCGGACCCCGATCGGGAAGTTCCTCGGGGCGTTCCAGGACCTCTCGGCCGCCGACCTCGGGGTCCAGGCCGTGCGCGCGCTCCTCTCCCGGGCGAACCTCGCGCCCGACCGCGTGGACGAGGTGATCGTCGGGAACGCCCGCCAGGCCGGCGGCGGGCCCAACGTCGGGCGCCAGATCGCGCGTCGCGCCGGCATCCCGCAGGAGGTCCCGGCCTACACCGTGAACATGGCCTGCGGGTCGGGGCTCAAGGCCGTGCTGCTCGCGGCCGAGTCGGTGACGCTCGGGCGCTCGCGGATCGTCGTCGCGGGCGGGACCGAGAGCATGACGCGGGTCCCGTTCCTCCTCGACCGGATGCGGCTCGGCTACGGGGCCGGCGACGTCGAGGTCGTGGACGGGATGTACCGCGACGGGTTCCTCTGCCCGCTCGCGAAGCAGGTGATGGGCGAGACGGCCGAGACGCTCGCCGACCGCTACCGGATCCCGCGCGAGGAGCAGGACCGGTTCGCCGCCGAGAGCCAGCAGAAGTGCGAGCTTGCCTGGAAGGCCGGGCGCTTCGACGACGAGATCGCGCCGGTGGAGCTGCCGGTCCAGAATGGGTCGGGGCCGAAGCGCGTCTCGCGCGACGAGCACCCGCGGGCCGGGGTGACGGCCGAGAGCCTCCGCGACCTCGCTCCCGTCTTCCGGAAGGACGGGACGATCCACGCGGGGAACTCCTCGGGCATCACGGACGGCGCGGCGGCCGTGCTCGTCTGCTCGGAGGACGCGGCCCGCGAGATCGGCGCGACGCCGCTCGCGTTCCTCGAGGCCTCAGCGATCGTAGGCGTGGACCCGGCGATCATGGGGATCGGCCCGGTGCCCGCGGTCCGGAAGCTCTTCGGCGCGCAATCCCTCTCCTGGGACGCCGTGGACCTCGTGGAGCTGAACGAGGCCTTCGCCGCCCAGGTGCTCGCCTGCGACCGCGACCTCCGGATCCCGCGCGAGCGCCTCAACGTGAACGGCGGCGCGATCGCGCTCGGCCACCCGATCGGGGCGACGGGGGCGCGGATCCTCGTGACGCTGCTCTACGAGATGCGGCGACGGGGCGCGCTCCGCGGCCTCGCGACGCTCTGCGTCTCGGGAGGGCTCGGGCTCGCGGCGACGGTGGTGAGGGAGGGGCGATGAGGCCGCGGCTCCTCGTGCTCGTTCCCGTCCTCGTGCTCGTGCTCGGAGCGGGAGCCGGGGGGCAGGATCCCGCCCCGCCCGCCGCGCCGCCCCAGGCGCTCGAGATCCCCCGCACTCCCGAGGAGGTCCGGAACGAGGAGCGGCTCGCCGAGGCGTGCCTCAGGGCCGAGAAGTACGCCGAGGCGAGCGGGCACTGGGACAAGGTGCTCCTCGCCAAGCCCGGCCACCTGACGGGACTGTACTTCCGGGCCACGTGCCGGGTGGCGCTCCTCCGGTGGGAGGAGGCGGAGGCGGACCTCACGGCGGCGCTCGAGAAGAAGCCCGACTGGCAGCCGGCGCGGGGCCTGCGGGCGCAGGTGAGGCTGCTCCGGGGCCACTGGGACGGGGCCCTCGCCGACTTCGACTCGGCGCTCGCCGACCGTGTGGGTCCCGGCGGAAAGCCGGTGAAGCCCGACCCCCAGCTCGCCGCCTGGCGCGACCAGGCGGTCGCGCTCCGGGACGCGGAGAGGCGCCTGCGTCCGGGCCTCCCGGCTCCCGACGCGCGGTTCCTCTCCCCCGACGGCGTCGAGGTGCGCCTCTCCTCCTTCCGCGGCAAGTCCGCGGTCGTGCTCGTGTTCCACCGGGGGTTCGGCGGGGAGGAGGGGGCGAGCGGGCGAGCCGGCGATCCCAAGTCCGCCGACCTCTCCGCCGCCTCGATGGCCCACCTCTCGTCGCTGCGCGAGCACCACCCGGCGCTCACGGCCCGCGGCGCGGTGGTCCTCGCGGCGAGCCGGGACACGCCGATCGAGAACCGCACGCTCAAGTCCGAGAAGGGGCTTCCTTACGAGTGCCTCTCGGACCTCGACGGCGAGGCGACCGCCGCCTTCGGCGTCGAGGACATGGCCCACGCGGGCGCGGAGGGTCGCTCGCTCCTCGCGCTGGTCGTCGTGGACAAGGACGGCCGGCTGCGCGAACGCGAGGTCTTCCCGTTCCCGGGGAAGTTCGCCGACCTCGAGGCGCTCGCGAAGAGGCTCGAGGAGGTCACGGGGGTGAAGCCGCCGGCGGAGGACGCGTCGAAGAAGGACGGAGGCGGCCGGTGAGCGAAGGGAACCTCCCGCACGACCCGAGGCCCACCCCCGGCCGTCCGCCGGGGGGAGACCCGCGGCCAACTCCCAAGCGCCCGAAGGACTCCGAGTTCTTCGAGCTGCCGCCGAACCTCGCGGCGGGCCCGCCCAAGTCCCCGCCCATCGGCTCCCCCGCGTTCTCGCGCCCCGAGAGCGGGCTCAGGCCCAGCGCCTCGCTCGATGTCCGCGCCGTGATCGCTCTGGTGGCGGCGGTCGTCGGGGTCCCCGCCTCCTGGCCGATGGCCGGCGCCCTCTTCCTCCCGGCGGCGGCGCTGGGGCTCGGGGTCGTAGCCGTCCTCGGGATCCGCAAGAGCGGCGGGAAGCTCATGGGCACCCAGCTCGCGCAGGCCGCCGTCCTCCTCGGCGCGGCGACGCTCCTCGTGATGGGGCTCCTCCACCACGCGCTGCAGCTGGTTTGAGGATCGGCCCCTACGAGGTCCTCGGGGAACTCGGCGCGGGCGGGATGGGGGTCGTCTACCGGGCCCGGGACCCGGAGCTGCGCCGCGAGGTCGCGCTGAAGGTCCTGCCCGGGGGCGCGCCGCCGGACGTTCGGGCACGCTTCCTCCGCGAGGGACGCACCGGGGCGCGCCTCCGGCACGAGGGCATCGTCGCGGTCCACGCGGCCGGCGAGGCGGACGGGCAGGCCTACATCGTCCAGGAGCTGATCGAGGGCGAGAGCCTCTCCCGGGTCCTCGAGCGCGGGACGCTTCCCCCCGAGCGCGCGGCCGCGATCGTCGAGAGGGTCGCCCGGTCGCTCTCCTACGCCCACGGTGAGGGGGTGATCCACCGGGACGTGAAGCCGGGGAACATCCTCCTCGACCGCGCGGGCGCGCCGCACCTCGCCGACTTCGGGCTCGCGCGCACCGTGGAGGTCTCTGCCGCCCTCTCCCAGTCGGGGCAGGCGATCGGCACCCCGCACTACATGTCCCCCGAGCAGGCCGAGGGGCGGCCGGGGATGACCGACGCCCGGAGCGACGTCTGGGCCTGCGGGGTCGTCCTCTACGAGTGCCTCGCCGCCGCCCGGCCCTTCGAGGGGGGACCGCACTCGGTGATGGAGCAGGTCGTCCGGGACGAGCCGGCCCCTCTCCGGCGCAAGGTCGCGACGGTCCCGCGCGCCCTCGAGACGATCGTCTCCCGCTGCCTCGAGAAGGAGCCCCACCGGCGCTACCCGACGGCCGAGGCGCTCGCCGAGGACCTGGCGCGGTTCCTGCGGGGCGAGGAGGTCGAGGCGCGGCCGGTCTCGCTCGTCGAGAGGCTCCGCCGCCGGGTGCGGCGCAACCCCGCTCCCTGGGCCCTCGGCGCGGCGCTCGCGGCGACCCTCCTCCTCGTCGCGGGGGGGCTCGGCCTCTCCGACTGGCGGGAGCGGGCGCGCGTCGCCGAGGAGCTGCGGCTCGCCCGGGAGCTCGCCCCGGCGGACCCGGACCGGGCGATCGGGGTCCTCGACCTCCTCGCGAAGCGTGCCCCCGGGGCCCCCGGGCTCGAGGAGATCCGCGCGGCGGCCGACCGGAGGCGCGACGAGATCGAGGTGGAGAGGCTCCGCACGCAGGCCGGGGCGCTGCTCCGCGCCGGGGAGAAGGCGGCGCGGGAGCACGCCGGGGCGGCCGGCGACGCTCGGCGCCGGGACGCGGCCTACGCGGCCGCCCGCGCGGGGTTCGGCGGCTCGTGCGAGCTGCTCGCGTCCCACCCCGACGCCCCGGAGCGGCGCTCGGCCTCGGGAGCCATGGCCGCCCTCGCGGCGGAGAGGCTCCGCGAGGCCGAGGCGGCCGGCGACGAGGAGGCGGCCGCCCGCTTCGAGGCCGACCTCCGCGCCTTCGGGGCGGAGTCGCACGCCCGGGAACTCGAGGGCTCAGGGACGCTCTCGCTCGACACGGTCCCGACCGGGGCGGAGGCGGAGCTCCTGCGCTTCGAGCCGCAGGACGGCGCGCTCGTCCCGAAGCCCCTCCGGTCCCTCGGGCCCACCCCGATCCGGGAGGCGCCCCTGCCCATGGGCTCCTACCTCCTCCTCCTGCGGAAGCCCGGGTTCCTCGACGCGAGGCTCACGATCCGGGTCGAGCGCTGCGAGGCGGAGGCGGCCCCCGACCCGGTTCCCCTGCTGACGGAGGGGCAGGTCGGGCCGGGGTACGTCTACGTCCCCCCGGGCGAGACGGTGCTCGGCGGGGACGCCGAGGCGACCCTCGCCTGGCCCCGCCGGAAGGTCCGGCTCCCGGGGTTCCTCATCGCCGAGCGCGAGGTCTCGATGCGCGAGTACGGCGAGTTCCTGGCGTCGCTCCGGGCCTCGGGATTCCCGGAGGCCGAGGTCCGCCGGCGGGCCCCTCGCCGGATCGCGGGGGACCCCTTCGGGCGCCTCCCCGAAGATTGGCCCGCGCTCGGGGTCTCGTGGGAGGATGCCGAGGCCTACGCCGCCTGGAGGACGGGAGTCGAGGGGCGGGCGGTCCGGTTGCCCCGGCAGGAGGAGTGGGAGAGGGCGGCGCGCGGGGCGGACGGGAGGCCCTACCCGTGGGGCCCGGCGTTCCGGTGGGACCGCGTGGTCGGCGCGCGGAGCCCCGACCAGCCCGACGGCCGTCCCTCGCCGCGCCCCGTCGGATCGGCCCGCGACGACGTCTCCCCGTTCGGCGTCCGCGACCTCTCCGGGAGCGTCGTCGAGTGGTGCGCGGACGAGGTGGCGCGCGGCCTCCGGGCCGTCCGCGGCGGCGCGTGGAACTACGCCGACGCGGCCGCCTTCCGAGTGGCGGGCCAGGGCGGCTACCAGACCGACAACGTGAGCGATGCCGTAGGATTCCGGGTGGCCGCGGAACCGCGGCCGAGGTAGGCCCTGAAGATCGGCCCCTACGAGGTGCGCGGGGAGCTCGGCGCCGGCGGGATGGGCGTCGTCTACCGGGCCTGGGACCCGGAGCTGCGCCGCGACGTCGCCCTCAAGGTCCTCTCGCTCGGCGCGCCGCCCGACTTCCGGCAGAGGTTCCTCCGCGAGGGGCGGATGGGGGCGCGGCTCAAGCACCCCGGGATCGTCGCCGTCCACGCGGCCGGCGAGGCCGACGGGCAGGCCTTCATCGTCCAGGAGCTGATCGAGGGGGAGAGCCTCTCCCGGAGGTTCCTCGAGGGGCCCCTCCCGCCCGGGACGGCGGCGCGGATCCTGGAGAAGGTGGCCCGGGCGCTCTCCTACGCCCACGCCGAGGGCGTGGTCCACCGGGACGTGAAGCCCGGCAACATCCTCCTCGACCGCGCGGGCGACCCGCACCTCGCCGACTTCGGGCTCGCGCGCGAGGCGGACGCCTCGATCCAGCTCTCGCGGAGCGGGGAGGCCATCGGGACGCCGCACTACATGTCTCCCGAGCAGGCCGAGGGGAAGCCCGGCCGCGTGGACGCCCGCACCGACATCTGGGGCTGCGGGGTCGTCCTCTACCAGGCGCTCTCGTGCGCGCTTCCCTTCGAGGGGGGCGCGAACCTCGTGATGGAGCGGGTCCTCGCGCGGGAGCCGGTGCCGCTGCGCCGGCGCCGCCCCTCGGTCCCGCGCCAGCTCGAGGCGATCGTGGACCGCTGCCTCGAGAAGGACCCCGGGCAACGCTACCCGACGGCGGAAGCGCTCGCCGACGACCTCGCCCGGTTCCTCCGGGGAGAGCCGACCTCCGCGCGGCCGATCGGACCCGTCTCGAGGATCGCGCGACGCGTCCGCCGGAACCCCGTCCCCGCGGCCGTGGGAGTCGTGGCTCTCGCCCTGGGGGCGGCCGGCGGCGTCGCGGCGCTCTGGTGGGCGACCCGGCCGGCCCCCTGGCGCCTCGTCTTCGAGGACGACTTCGAGCGGGCGGATCTCGGGGAGGCCTGGGCGAACGTGATCCGCGGCGACGTCCGGATCCACGACGGGGCGCTCTGCTCGCGCGTCGGCCACGTGGCCTTGGACCTCCGGTTCGCCGACGACGTCGCGCTCGAGGTGACGGCCACCGTCCAGCCCGACGCGCGGCGGCCGGTCGAGGCGAGCGTCTTCCTCTCGGGGACCCCCGCGTCGGGGCTCCGGGCGGGGTACTCCTTCGAGCACGGGATCGTCCCGTACGGCGAGTCGGGAGCGACGGACCTCGTCCAGAGGCTCGGGAGGACCGTGCTCCAGGTGGACACGAAGCCGCTCGTCCCCGGGGTCCCGTCCCGGCTCGAGGCCCGGCGCGACTCGGGCCGGGTCGTCTGGACGGTGGACGGACGGGAGCGGGGCCGCGTCCGGGACCGGGACCCGCTCGAGGGGGACCGGATCGGGATCGGCTCCAACTGCGACCACATCCACTACGACGACCTGCGCGTCTGGCAGCGCCTCGCGGACCCGACGCTCGCGGCGCTCCGGCGCGCGCAGGGCCTCGCGCGCACGGCCCGGCCGGACGCGGCGGCCGAGGCCGCCGGGGAGGTGGCGGCCGACGGGCGAGCCGCGCCCGAGCTCGTGCGGGCGGCCACGGAGATCCGGGTGCCCGCGATCGCGCGGCGCGACCCGATCGCGGCGTCCCACGAGCTCGCGGCGCTCCGGCCCCGCTGCGGGCTGGTTCCGCGGGAGGTCTCCTCCTTCATCCGCGGGCTACTGGACGGCCCGGTCGCGGCGGGAGGCGACCGGAAGGCCGTCGAGACCCTCCGGCGCCTCCGCGTCGAGGGAGACCCGGACTACCGGAGCGCGGCGGCCGAGGCCCTCGAGGCGGTGGCCATCCGGAACCCCGCCGCCGCGCCGGAGGAGGCGGCCGCGCTCCGGGAGCGGGAGGCGCGGGACCCGTCCGCCCACCCGCGGTGGACCCTCGAGGAGGCCCTCGCCGCCTGGGACGCCTCGGGCCGGGACGCCGCGCGGCTCCGGATCGGGCCCGACGTCGGCGCGGGTCCCGACCCGCTCACGGACCGGTGGCGGCGGATCCTCCTCGCGCTCCTCGAGGGGACGTCCGAGGGCCGGGGCCGGATGGGGGACGAGGCCCGCGAGTCGTTCGTGGACTGCGCGGTGCCCGCGGCGCTCCTCTCCTACGCGGGGGCTCTCGGGGCCGGCGACCCTCCCGACCTCTCCAAGCGTCGGGCCGACCTGGACGCGCTCGCAAGGCGGCCCCACCTCGACGTGGGGCTCCCCCAGCGACGCATCATCGCCGCCCTCTCGGGCCTCCCGGAGGAGGAGATCGCGCGGGACCTCCCCCCGTTCGCCGCTCCCGTCGGGTCCCGCGACGCCGCCCTGGTCGCCTCCCTCGGGGCCTTCTTCCGCGGGGATCGGGCCGCCGGCCGCGCCGCGCTGGAGCGCTACCTCGCCCAGGAGGATCCCGGGAGCCTGCGGGGCCTCGCGCGGGAGATCCTGGCGGCGGGACGCTAAGAACCTATCTCAGCAGGGATCCGCTGCTGCGGCCGGCTGCGCGGCTCGAGTGCGAGTCCGAGTCCGAGTCCGGTCGCGAGGACGAGGCCGACTTCGGGCCGATCCGGCATCGGACTCGGATCCGGACTCGATCTCGGCCTCGATCCTCGTCCGTGCCTGTGCCCGAATCCGTGCCCGGTGCACGGTCTCCCGCACGAGCGTCTCGATGCGTGGCGCGTCGCCCTCGAGCTCGACCGCGAGGTCGTCGCCGCGGTCCGGATCGTCCCACGCGGCCATGCGTGGCTCGCCGACCAGGCGGCCCGAGCCTCGGGGTCCGGGCTCCTGAACCTGGCGGAAGCGATGGGGCGCCGCGGGGCGGACCGCGCTCGGACCCTCCGCATCGCGGCGGGGTCCGTGCTCGAGGTCTC